>DATJSH010000141.1:0-14111 GCA_035504235.1 Allostellaceae bacterium
GGGGGCGCGGATGCGGGGATTGCCGGCGGCGGTGATGCTGTTGCTGGTCGCCGCGACGGGGCAGGGGCTCGCCGCGTCGTCAAACCCCCCGGCGCCGGCGATCTCGCCCGAGGATGCCCACGCCGGCTGCGTACACACCGATTTGCGGCGCTGCATGATCTCATTGGGGTCGGCGTTCTGGTTCGAGATGAACCTCGTCACCAAGCAGATCGCCCGGCGCAACGAGCTCGATGTCAACGGCAAGACCGCGCACCGCGACATCGTCATCGACGCGAAGCTGCCGCATGGCCTCGAGATGTTCGGGGTGACGCTGGCGCTCGCCTCTCCCGCGCCGAACGACGAGGTCGTCAAGATTGCGCTGACCCTGCCGCACGACCCCGATCTGGCGCACACCGCGGCGGAATACGACAAGACGCTGCTGTACGACGCGGTTTCCGTGGTGCTCGGCAGCCGGTGTCCGTCGCTCGATAAAATGGCGTTCTACCGGTTTTACGAGAACAGCCTGAAGCCGCTGGAAATACCCGAGATCGATACCCGTACCGAGGGTCCGTACTACTGGGTGAAATGGCACGTCGATACCGCGCAAGTGCCGTTTTGCGGAGCGATGTTCAGCGTACACCGCGACTCCGATTGGCAAGGCCCCCGTCTCGGGCCGCCGAAAGCCTATGAAAAGATCGAAGGGCGGGCGATTACCAAGGGCCAGCTGACGATCGACATCGAATAAACAGGCGGCCAGCGGCGTAAGCGCGCCGGGCGCCGTGTGTGAGGTAGACCGTGCCCGAAACCGTGCAGATTAGCATCAATGTCAGCGCTGACCCGGACAACCAACTGGGCGCGCTGCAGGCGAAGATCGAGGCGCTGAAGGCGCCGCTCACGGGGCTCGGCGCGGCCTCGGTCCAGGCGGCCCAGCTTCACCAGGTGGCCGTGCAGGGCATGGTGCAGGATGCGCTGCAGGCGACGCGCTCGATGCAGCAGGCCGATGCCGCCTATGTCGACGCCTTCAAGAACGGCATGCAGGTCCTCGTCGACAGCAAGCAGCTCTCGCTGCAGCAGGCGCTCGGCTTCGACATCGACTATTCGAGCCAGGTCTTCGAGCAGGAGCAGGATCGCCTCGAAGCGCTGCGCGACAGCGACGACGCCTCGGTCGCCGACCGCCAGCGCGCGACCGAGATGATGCAGGAGGCCGACGCGCGCTATGCCGAGCGGGCGAGCGAACAATACCGCCAGCTCGCCGATGCCGCGCGCGGCCAGGCCGACCGCATCGCGCAATCCTACGAAGGCGCCTTCACCCGCATCGGCGACACGGTGCAGCACACCTTCAACGACATCCTGACCCGCCAGACCACGTGGGCGAAGGGGATGAACCGCATCGTCCAGGAGGTCGACAGCTTCTTTCTTGAACAGGTCGAGGACATGGCGGCGAAATGGGCCGCCTCGGGCCTTGCCAGCATCGCCGGCGGCGCGGTGTCGAGCGCGGTCGGCGCCGCGCAGGCGACCGGCGCCAGCGGTCTCGGCGCCGGCCTCACCGCGCTCCTTGGCATCGGCCAACCCGGCGGTCTCTTTGGCACCGGCCTGATGTCGGGCGCGGGCGCCGCCTCGACGACCGCGCAGGCGGCGGCGGTCACCGCCAACACCACCGCGCTCGGCGCCTCGATCACGGCAATGACCGCCCTGACCACGGCGCTGACCGGCGCCACCGCCGCCGACACCGCTGGATCGGGCGCATCGCTCGCCGGCGGCGCGGCAACCGCTGGCGCGGCGGCGGGAGGCGGCGGCTTCTTTTCCTGGCTCGGCGGCCTCTTCAGCTTTGCCGAGGGCGGCATCGTGCCGTCGGCGGCGGGCGGCTGGGCGGTGCCCGACCTTGCCGGCGCCACGCCGGCGCTGCTGCATGCGCGCGAAATGGTGCTGCCGGCCGATATCTCACAAGGCTTGCAGGGCATGATCGCTGGCGGTGGCGCGGGCGACGCGCATTTCCATGCGCATTTCCATGGCCCCGCCGACGCCCCGGCGGTCAGCCGCTGGTTCCGCGACAACCTCAAGAGCAACGCCGGCGCGCTGCGCGACCTGTTCCGCCAGAACGCGCTGACCCCTAGGAGTTTTTAGCACACAGGCGAGGCTATCGTTGACTTGCGGCGAGCTTTCCGCAGTTTTTGATCGTCGAATCCACCGAAGATTGACGGCTTGACCGACGATCGACGATCAGCGCCTTCGGGCTCCGGAACCGGCCGCGTGGTTCGTCCGTTTCCTCCGGGCGAAACACTACCCGGTTTCCCTAATGCTGTGAAAACGCGAGCCAAGACGCCCCGAAGTGGTGGTGGCCGGCGGAGCCGCTGGAAAGATCCCAACGGGACGATCTATGAACGTGACTATCTACATAACACCGTTGAGGTATACGATCGAACCGGCCAGCGGCATTTGGGCGATTTTGATCCCTGGGATGGCCGGCAGGTAGGCAGCGTCGACTTAAACCGGCATGTGGAGCCGTAAGATGATATACCGGATCGTGACTTACGGGCGCCCAGACGAAAGAATGCGCGGGTCCCTGGTCATTCCGAACAATGCTGTCTCCTGGGCAAAGCAAGTCGCTGGTGTGCAGCCAGAGGATGACGGTCTGGGTGAATATCTCCTGTCCGAAGATCAAACGCGCGCGCTGGCCCAGTACCTCGGTTTCAAGCCGGAACCCGAGCAGTTCTATTATTATCTTGAGCCTTATGAAGCGGCCGAGGACACGGGTTTTCAATCGGCGGACGTGGCTTGAAATAACCGCTGCAGCGTCGCACCCGGTAGTGATGCAAATCTGAAGCAGAATTTCGCGCGACGCCGCTTCTAAACCTCAAGGGTTCTTTGAAGCGGCGAGCGGCTAGCTGCCGCTAGCCTCTTACTACCCATTTCAAACTGGGTTCATCATCCATGACCGCAACGTTTCCCGCGCTGCCGGGCCTCGGCTGGAGCGTCAGCAAGGCGCCGCGCTTTGCGACCCGCATTCAGCGCGCCGTCTCGGGCCGCGAATTGCGCGTGCTCGACCAGCCGAACCCGATCTGGAGCTGGACCTTGACCTATTCGATGCTGCGCGACGAGCACGATACGCGGGCCGCGAGCGGCCCTGGCGCCGGTTATGACGAGCTGCGCACGCTGATGGGCTTCTTTCTGCAGCAGCAGGGGTCGTTCCAGCCGTTCCTCTTCGATGACCCGAGCGACGACAGCGCGAGCGGCCAGGTGCTCGGCACCGGCGACGGCGGCGCGACGGTGTTTCAGCTGGTGCGCACGATGGGCGCGGCACTGCCGGGCGGGGGCTTTGCCGAGCCGATCACCGCGCCCAACACGGTCGCGACGATCTATTTCGACGGCGTGCGCCAAGGCGCTTCGGGCTACAGCGTCGATCCGACAACCGGCCTCGTCACCTTCGCCAGCCCGCCGCCCGCCGGCCAAACCATCACCGCCGACTTCACCTACTACTTCCGCGTCCGTTTTGCCGACGACACCGCGAGCTTCGAGAATTTCCTCTACCAGCTCTGGGCGCTGAAGCAGGTCAAGCTCCAGTCGGTCTTTGTGTAGCCCCATTCTTCACAACCGGTAGCGGCCGGTATAAGCCGGTTCGTTCCACCAATTTGGCAACGAAAGTCGAAATTCGTCCGTCTTAGAAAACGGGACTGCTTCCTTTGTGCGAACCAAGCCTTGCGGCATCACTCATGCACAGGGCAACCTCGGCGGTGGGGCCGACGTTGACCATGCAAACCAGAACCGGGGAGCGCGAGATGGAAATGACAGACAGCACCGAAACTCAAGCGTTTCTGCGCGAACTTACTGAGCTATCGCTCAAATACCGTTTAGGTATCGCCGGGCCATTCGACCTTTTTGTGATGGAAGACGATGACCTTGACCGCACCTATCGGGACGATGAACGCGGCAAATACGAGTTTTACTGAGCTACGGCAACCGCGCACTCAAGCCCGAGTTCACCATCGGTAGCCCAAGCGCCGGCTCAACGCCGATATTGTTCCGCAAGTCGGCGAGCAGTTGTGTCGCATCAATCGGCGTATCGATTTTAGCCTCCGACTCAGGGCGTGGATGGGCCGAAGGCCGCGCCCGGTAGATGATGAGGGACGAAACCCCGGCATCCAGCGCGATGATGCAGAGGGCTCGCAAGTAGAAGCGATTGAATTCCCCTGAGCCGATGATCTCAGCGGCATTCGATGGAACGCGCGCAGTTGTGTGGCCGATGCCCCCCGGCTTGCGCTTTTCTTCTGTGAGGTTCAGGCGGCCAAGCCGATTGATTTCTGCTTCGAGAGAGGCGTCTGAGCCGCTAGCGACCGCATCCTGCAAAAGCTGAGGGTAATCCTCTAAACCGCGCGGACTCAGCCTCGGGCTGAAGAACAGCGTGCCAGCGGCAACATCGCGCTTAATCTCCGCCAACATGAGCCGGCGGACGTCGTCATTAAGATCAACATAGGTGAGCGCCATCGCCCTGTTCCCGCGAGTTTTAAAAGGATGCGCGATATCTGTGATCGCTAGCCCCGCGCGTCAAGAGAGGGGGCCAAACAACCTGAATGAATACATATTCCCCAAGTTTTCCTTTTTGAAGATTAAAGCCTGGTCCCGGCCTCCGCCGGGATGACGCGATATCCAAAAATGAGGTCCGCATGAGACCCGCATCCGCGGCGCTGCAAAGCTACCTCGCCGCCAACGACACGTTTCTGCTCATCGACCTTTATACCTTCGCGCTGCCCTCGGGGGTGGTGCTGCGCTATTCCGGGTGGACGACGGCGTTGACCATTCCCGGCACCGCCTTTGCCGCGGGGAGCCTCAATTACAACCCGGCGCAGTACACCGGCTTCGCGCTCGGGCCGCGTTTCGACCGCTCGATGGTGACGACCAAGATCGGCATCGAGCCGACCGAGCTCGACATCACGATCCTCGCCGGCGCCGGCGACATGGTCGGCAATGCGAGCTTTGCCGATGCGGTGCGAACCGGGCAGTTCGACGGCGCGACCGTCGAGCTCGACCGGTTCTTCGCGCCGCCGCGGCCTGACGGTTCTGGCGCACCCATAACCGGCCTCGGCGCGATCGTCTGGTTTTACGGCCGGGTCGCCGAGACCGATGTCGGCCGCAGCAGGATCGAGATGAAGGTCAAGTCGCTGCTCAATCTCTTGGCGCAGCAGCAAATGCCGCGCCGGCTCTATCAGGCCGCGTGCACCCATGTGTTCGGCGATGCGATGTGCACCTTCAACCGCAGCGGCATGGCGGTGGACGTCACGGCAGAGGCCGGGTCGAGTCAGGCGGTCATCGTCACCGGGCTCACTCCCAGCCCGGCGACGCTCTTCGACCAGGGCACGATCGTCGCCACCAGCGGCGCCAATGTCGGGCAGACGCGGACGATCGCCCAGCTTTCCGGCGGCAGCGTCGCGCTTTTGAAGGCGTGGCTGGAACCCGTCGCGGTGGGGGACGCCTTCCAGCTGCTGCCCGGCTGCGACCATACGCTCGCGACCTGCCAGAACACCTTCGACAACCTGGTCCATTACGGCGGTTTTCCCTACATCCCGCCGCCTGAGCTGGCGGTGTAACATGGAGCCCGCGGCAGATGTGCGCGCAGCGATCGTCACCGAAGCCCAAACCTGGCTCGGTACGCCGTTTCATCATCAGGGGCGGGTCAAGGGTGGCGGCGTCGATTGCGCGATGCTGCTCGCCGAAATCTATCATCGCTGCGGCCTCGTGCCCTATGTCGACCCTGGCTATTACCCGCCCGACTGGCACCTCCACCGCGACGCCGAGCGCTATCTCGAAAAGCTGATGCCCTTTGCGCACGAGGTGGATGGGCCCCCGCTGCCGGGCGATGTCGCGGTCTTCCGTTTCGGCCGCACGTTTTCGCACGGCGCGATCGTCATCGAGTGGCCGCGCCTCATCCACGCCTATTGGCAGCGCGGCGTCGTCTGGGGCAACGCGACGCTCAACCCGCTCGCCAGCCACAAGGTTCGCTTTTTCGGGGTGATCCATGTTTGACGCACCTGGCGGCAAGGGCGGCGGGCCGACTCCGTTCGTCAACGCCTTCGCCAACCCGACCCTTGGCTCGCTGCGTTACAACACCAGCCAGGCGGGCAGCCCGATCTTTATCTGCTACGGGACCCAGCGCGTCTCGGTCAACCTGCTCGAATTCTGGAATTTCCAAGGCTCGGGAAGCAGCAGCCCCGGGGGCAAGGGGTTCGGCAGCAGCAGCGGCGGCAAGAAGGGGTCGAGCACGCAATATTCGGTCGATGTCGCCTTTGGCATCTGCCAGGGGCCGGTCGGTTTTACCGGCTCGATCTATGGCGATGACGGCGTTAACCGGATCTGGGCGAATGGCGGCATTGCCTTCGGGCTCGGCAATGCCGGGCTCAACGGCTATGCCGGCGCCGACGGCCAATCGCCGGACCCGGTCTTCGCCAGCTCGGATGTCAACCAGCCGGTGATCGGTTATTCCGGGACTTGCTACGTCACCGGCACGCCGATGAACCTCGGCTCGTCTTCGACCTTGCCGGATATCTCCTTTGAGGTCACCGGCTTCGAGGCCAGCACCGCCGGGCCGGGTTTTCCGGACGATGCGCGGCCCGACCTGATCGTCGCCGATCTGTTGACCAGCCCGCGCTATGGCGCCGGCTTTCCGGCGGCCAATCTCGATATCGCGGGCTCGCTCGCCGACTGGGGCAATTACTGTCAGGCGGCGCAGCTGGCGATGTCGCTGCTGCTCGACAAGCAGCAGCCGGCGGCGCGCTGGATCGAGGAGATGACCGAGCTCACGGTTGCGGCGGTGGTGTGGTCGGGGACCTTGTTGAAGATCATACCCTACGGCGACCAGGCGCTTTCGGCCAACGGCGCGAGCTGGACGCCGAACCTCACGTGGCAATACAGCCTTGACGACGAGGATTTTCTGCCCTGGTCCGTCGATGGGGGGACAGGCGGTGGGGCGGGGGGCACCGACCCGGTGCTGCTGACGCGCAGCGACCCGGCGCAGGCGACCAACTGGCTGTCGGTCGAGTACATGGATGCGAGCAACAGCTATAACCCGCAGATCATCGCGGCGTTCGACCAGGGCACGATCGACGCTTACGGGCTGCGCACCGAACCGTCGATCCAGGCGCACGAGTTCACCAATCCGACCAGCGCGACGATCTCGGCGCAATTGATGCTTCAGCGCCGGCTCTATGTCCGCAACACCTATCAGTTCAAGCTCGGCTGGAAATACGCGCTGCTCGAGCCGATGGACATCGTGCTGATCACCGACGCCGCGCTCGGCCTTGCCGCCGCGCCGGTGCGCATCACCCAGATCGAGGAGGACGATAACGGCGAGCTCACCGTTACCGCCGAGGAAATCCCCGGAGTGACGCCGTGAGTAAGGTGCGGAAATGCCTGGCACAATAACCCCCATCGGCATCGGCACCGCCGTCCTTCACCAGAAGCAGGCGAGCGCCGGCGCGCCGCTTGACCCGTTTGTCGACCCCGGCGCCACCAACGCGCCGATCGTCTTCGAGCCGCCGGCGATGCTGACCGACGGCGCGCTTGACGTCTGGATCATCGCCAGCGGTGGCGCCGATTGGGGCGGCTGCCAGCTGTGGATCTCGACCGACGGCAACACCTACGGTCTCGCCGGCACGATCTATCGCGGCGCGCGGCAGGGCGTGCTGACCGCGAGCCTGCCGGCCGCCGCCGACCCGGACACGACCGACACGCTGGCGGTCGACCTCAGCGAGTCGCGGGGGCAGCTGCTGTCGGGGACGCCGGCCGACGCCGACAGCTACGTGACGTTGTGCATCTGCGACCGCGAGCTGCTCTCCTATGAGACCGCGACCTTGACCGCGGCCTACAAATACGACCTGACCTATCTGCGGCGCGGGGCTTACGGCACAGTCATCGCGGCTCACGGCGCGGGCGCGCCGTTCGCCCGTTTCGGGCCCAACGACCCGTCGCTGTTTCGCTACAGCTACCCGGCGAGCTTTGTCGGTCAGACGATCTACATCAAGCTGCCCGGCTTCAACATCTTCGGCCAGGCGCTGCAGGGCCTCGCGGGCCTTTCGGCCTACAGCTATACGCTTATGGGCACTGGCGGCGTCTCGCTTGACGTGATCGCGGCGTTGGCGGTCGGCGTCGACCAGGACTGGGGCGTCGTCGGCACCAGCGTCGCCGCGCAAGGCGATCTCGCATCGATTGCCGCGCCGGTCGGCTACGACATCAATCTCGGCACGCTGCCTTAAGCTCCATTGTTACTCCGCGGCATCGCGCAGCGCTGAACCCCTTTTGGTGTCATTCCCGCGCAAGCGGGAACCCATGAACACGGACCTCGCCCGCAATGGCCGAGGCTGGTGTCATGGGTTCCGGGTACTCGGCGGAGTTTGTCCTCGGGCCGCGCAGCGCGGACCCGGGGGCCGCGTCCCGGAATGACAAAGCATTATCGGAGTCCCCTTTGTCCCACACGCAAGTGCAATGGGCGCGCGGCAGCACGTCCCAGGTGGCGGCCTATACCGGCCCGCAGGGCGAGCTGGTGCTCAACACCGACGACTGGTCGCTGCAGTCGCAGGACGGCGTCACCCCCGGCGGCTGGGTCGTCCGGCCGCGGGTTTGTGTCCGCACCGTCACCGGCACGGGCAGCCAAAGCGTCAACCTCACCGACGATTTGATCGCCTGGGCGCCGACGACGCCGGCGGCGACGATTTTCACCCTGCCGTCGAGCCCGCGGATCGGCGAGGCGCACAGCTTTAAGTACCTCGCCGCGAGCGGCAGCTTCACGCTGACCATCGCCGCCCCTTCCGGCCAGACCATCGACGGTGCCGCCTCGCAGCTTCTCGGCGCGCTCTATCAGGCGCTGCGCGTCGTCTATATCGGGAGCAATCAATGGATCATCGCATGACGCGCCTTCTCGCCCGATGCTGGGGCGCGCTGGCGCTGGTCGTCGCGGCCTTCGGTTTTGTCGCCGCGGCTGAGGCGCAGGGCTATTCGCCGACCGGGACCTGCCCGGCGCATCAGTGGAACTATGCCTACGGCTCGATGACGACGGCGGCGGATTGCCTGCAGCCGTCATTCGGCGACCTCTCGGGCACTCTGCTGGTGCCGCCGCAGGGCCGGTTGACGCTCGCCAGCCACACGCCGGTGCTGACGACCAGCACAACGGGGCAATCGACGATCTATTACGACGCCTACAAGGGCAACGAGGTGCCGGTCTACAACGGCGCCAACGACGTATTGTTGACCATCGGCTCGAACGAGATCAGCGATGTGCTGGAGGCGAGCGGCGCCGGCGAGGTGCTATCAGGCGGCGTCTTCGACGAGTGGGCGATCAGCGTCTCGGGCACGCTGACCTTGTGCCACGCGACCAACGGCTCGGGCGGTGGCTGGGCGGGCGATACCGGCGGCACCAACAACGCGCGCGGCACGGGATATTCCGCGCTCGACAACCACACGCGATCCTACCTCACCAACAAGAATGCGATCGCCGACTGCTACAACGGATCGACCAACGAAGGGTCGGTCGCCGCCAACGAGGCGACCTATCTCGGGTCGTTCTACACGACGGCCAACGGCCAGACCGGGGTCAACTTTGGCGGATCGGCGAGCGGCGGCCTCGCCGGGTTTTTCTATCTGTGGAATTACTACAATCGGGTTCTGGTCGCCGCGCGGGTCATCGATAGCGGCGCGAGTTATACCTATTCGTCCGCTACGGTGCGCCAAGCGCGCACCCTGTATGGCAACCAGGTGTCGTTTGTCCTCGGCGTTCAGGAGGATTCTGTCAGCGCCGTCGATAATTCCGACACGGTACCCTCCGCGACGAACGCCGAGACGCTGTTCGGATTTGGGCTCGACACGACCACGGCGTTCTCGTCCCAGCCGGTGCTTGTGGAGAGTCCTGTTTCTGGCGGCATCAATGATGCGCGCGCCGATACCGCGACCTTCAGCCCCTCCGCGGGTGTTCACGCGCTGGCCGCGCTGCAGAAAAGCGATGGCGCCAACGCCAACACCTTCGATTACTACTCTTCGGACGAGCTCGACGTGACGGTGAGGTACTGAACCTTTCGCCTGCCGGCAAACCTGCGCGTATCCGCACATGAACCATCGCTTCGCCGAGATGCTGCACCCTCATTTCAGCCCGGACATCACCCTCGGCCATCTGCTCCAGGCCGCCGTCGTCCTCATCACCGGCGGCGGCGGGATATTGGGGGGCTATTTGAGCCTGCGGAACGACCTCGACACGCAGCGGGCCGAATACAGGGTCGCGCTCGCGGCGCATGAGGCGCGGCTCACCGAGGAGGAGCGCGAGCTCGACGACCGCCGCAACGAGGATCGCGCGTTCCAGACTGAGATGCGCGGCGCGCTCGATCGCGTGATGCAGACGCTCGCGGACCTGCGGGCGGAGTTGGTTCAGAAGCAGAACCGGCGCTAGGCGCCAATTCAGGAAGGATCAAGACGATGGAATTTTCGGGAGCGGCGACGCCGCTCGCCGCGGGCGATGTCGTGACCGCGGCGCAACGTCTGCGGTGCGAGCCGGCGGCGGTCTGGGCGGTTTGCGATATCGAAAGCGCCGGCGGCGGGTTTCTGCCCGACAAGCGCCCCAAGCTGTTGTTCGAGGCGCAGCTCTTCGGCCATTTCACCGGGCATCGCTACGACGCGACGCACCCCGATATCTCGTCGCCGACGTGGAACCGCGCTCTTTATGGCGCGCCCGGGGCGTATCAATACGACCGACTGGCCGAGGCGATCGCTCTGGACCGTGCGGCGGCGCTGCAATCGGCAAGCTGGGGGATGTTCCAGATCGTCGGGATGAATTTCGCCGCGTGCGGCTTTGCCTCGGTCGAGGCCTACGTCGCGGCGATGTGCGAAAGCGAGGCGGCCCAGCTCGACGCGTTTGCCGCGTTCTGCGCGCACGAGGCGTTGGCGCCGCTTCTCGCGGCGCGGAACTGGACCGCGTTCGCGCTGCGCTACAACGGGCCTGGCGAAGCGGAAAACGACTACGCCGGCAAACTTGCCGCCGCCTATCAGCGGCGCGCCTCTGTAGCGTCTTGAGTTCAACCCAGTGAGTCCGGCGACAATTCCATGTGAGCGTTGCCAAGGCAGCGGCCGCACGCCGCGCGCCCAGCGCCGCCGCGCCGACGGCAGCCTCGACCCGTTCGACATTCTCGGCCAGCACCGCGAAATCTGCGACCGCTGCGGCGGCAGCGGCGAGCTGACCGTCGATCGTCGCGCCGCTGTCGAGCGCGGCCCCGGCTACGCCGCCGATCTCTGAATTTTCCCTCCCCCGGGTTTGACCCGGGGTCCACGTCTTCAGTCGCGACCGTCAGACCAGGACGACGTGGATGGCCGGATCAAGTCGGGCCAGGACGAATGAAAAAGCTGAACCATTTCCGGGCCGCCTCGTGCGGCCTTTTTTGTCGAAAGGACGTAACCTATGCAGACCATCTCCTTTTTGCTCGCACGGTTCAGCGAGCCGTCGAGCTATGCCGGCCTCGGCGCGCTCCTGGCGTTGGCCGGGCTTAACTTTTCGGACACCGACCTCGGTCAGCTCGCGCAATTTCTCGCCGCCGGTTGCGGGCTCGCGGCGCTCCTGCTCAAGGAGCGCGGCATGATCCAGATGATCGCGCTCGCGGTGCTGCTGGGCGCATCGCTTGGCGCCTGCTCGGCGCCGGGCCCGCAAGCCGCGAACCCCGGCAGCACGACGAGCCAGCCCCCAAGCCCGACGCAGATCATCGCTGCTGGGCAGAGCGCGGCGCAGACGCTCGGTGCGGTGATGACCGATGCCGAGGCCGGCATGTGCCAGGTGCAATCGATCGCCAATCTCACCGCGGCGATCGCCGGCGTCGCCGGCAGCGGCACGGTCCAGACCGACGCGCAGAAGGCCTCTGAGGCCGCCGGGCTCGGCTGCACCTGGACGACCGCGAGCGCCACCCCGTCTGTCACGCCGACCGCGACAACCGCCGCGCCGGCAACCGCGCCGGCGGCGGCGACCAGCCCGTGATCCGGGCGATCGCGGCGGCGCTGCTGCTGCCGCTCGGCGGCTGCGCCGGGCTGATGGCGGCCGGCTCGGCGACCGGCGCCGTCGGCGGCGGGTGGGCGCTCGCCGACCGGATCGCCGGCACCGTCAATACGACGGTGGCGACCGCCTGCGGCGAGTACGAGAAAGGCCGCGCCGCCGCCAACGCGGTGGTCGCGACCGGGCTCGTGCCGTCCGACGCGGCAACCAAGGTGAGCATCATCGAGGAATACGGCGACGCCGCCTGCGCCAACCCCCCATCTGGCGATGCCCTCTCGACCGCGATCTGGCTCGGCACCCTGGTCGGCCAGATCGCGACCCTGACCAGCGTCACCGCCGCTACCTGAGGCCGCACCTCGGCCGTTCCCGCTTGATCGCGCGCCGCCGTCTCGCCATCGTGCGGCCAAGCGCCAAGGACAAGTGGTCAAGAAACGGGGGAAGAATGCGGCTTCGGGGAGCGCAAGGGACGATGGCGCGGGCGATGGCGGCGCTGGCCACGGCGATGATGCTTGCCGGCTGCGGCGGGTTGTTTGGCGGCAAGGACAAGTCGTCCGCCGACAGCGACCCCGGCCTTGTCTCGAAGCCGCTCGGCCCCGGCCTGGTCGACCGCTGCCCAGTGCCGGTCGCTTACAGCGACGCGACCGAGAAAAAGATCCAGGCCGCGCTCGACGCGCTCCCCAAGGACAACATCCTCCACAAGGCGATGAGCGACTACGAGACCGAGCGCGACAACCTGCGCATGTGCCATTAGCCCGCGGTCAGAATGTTGATAATGCGACCGCCCTATTTTGCTAGCAAGGCGAGGCAAATCCCATCTAACGCAACAAAATCGATCCCTGTCCGTCTGTGAGCTTGAGCTGGATCAATGCTCGTGCTAGGAGCCTGTGTCATTGAAAATAGCTTCGCAGATACCCAAATTTATTGACGTGTTCGTGACAGCGCGCACGCACCCATCTCAAAGTGAATTGACTCAAGCCGTAAGACCGCGGCAATGTTGTGCGGCTTCGGTTTGCATTTGACGCAGAGCAGCACCCGGTTGTGGATCATTGGAGACAAGAGTTTGTTATCATATGTATCCGATGGTTAGACGGCCCGAGCATCTGAATTCAAACGACAGAAGTTAGGAAAACCGATGGCAACCACGAACCTCTCCCAACACAAGGCCGCTGCGCCTCGGGCTCGTCCCCGTCGTCTGCCGCCCGTTGCGGATTATAGCGACGTGGTCACCGACGAGCAGATCGAGCGGATCAAAACGCTGGTGCCCGAATCGGAGTATGCCAACGCAAAAGTCGTGGCAGGGCCAGCCTGGTAGAATCCGCTTCTCTACCGTCGTGGACGTTCTACCCGCCCAAAACGGCGCCGCGGCCCCTTGATATAATCTGGTGTCGATTCCCTCTCGTCGAAGGCCCCGGACAACCGGGGCCGAAGGCGAGACCGGGTCTTGTGCGCTCGGTACGCGCGACGGAGGACCATGCGTTCGTTGAAGTGGCCTACGGCACGTCGAGGTTCGACAACTATTCGGAAGTCGATCTCATCATTGCCAACCTCACCGATATGTTCGACATGGGACTACCCCAAGCGACGGTTTTTCAGCTCGGGCGGACCGTCATCATCCCTTGGGCTGAAGAATGGGTCGGCCCTCTCGATGGGCACGGTCCGACGATTGGCCGCCTGAATGCCCGATATACCGAATATTTAATCTCGCTTCAAAAGCGGCGGGCTGCTCGCGGTCAGCGATAGGGCAGGCCCCGCTTGACTCCCCCGATGACGGGTCTATGACGAAGGCGAGGAACGCAGGGGGACGCGCCTCGCGATGAAACGCGCTTTTGTTTTTCCCGGCCAGGGGTCGCAGGCGCCTGGCATGGGCCGCGACTTGGCCGAGGCCTTTTCGGCGGCGCGGCTGCTCTTCGAGGAAGTCGACGACGCGCTGTCGCAGCGTCTCTCGCGGTTGATGTTCGACGGACCGGAGAGCGACCTCACCCTTACCGAAAACGCCCAGCCGGCGCTGCTCGCGGCGAGCCTGGCGGTGATCCGCGTGCTCGAGGCCGAGGCGGGCTTCGACATTTCCAGCCTCGCTTATGTCGCCGGGCATTCGCTCGGCGAATATTCGGCGCATGCGGCGGCC
>DATJSH010000142.1:0-12645 GCA_035504235.1 Allostellaceae bacterium
GCCGATTCGCTCCCACTCCTGCCGGATCGCTTCGATCTCGCGCGGTCCGGTCCTGAAACTGTCGAGAGCGCGCGTCTTGGCGCCAAACCCGTCCAGTCCGATCTGCCGTGTCGTCATCAGCACATGCGCGTGGTAATTCCGTTCGTCGCTGTGCCGGTCGGGCGCGTGGATCGCGAAATCGACCGCCACGCCATACCGCTCGACGAGACCCGCGGCAAATTCCTGCACCGCTGCCAATCGCTGCGCGTCGCTGAGCTCGTGCGGCAACGCCAGAATGATGTCCCGGCCCGTTGTCGCATTTCCCCGGCGCGTCGACTTGTCTTCGGCGCGTTCGGCCGCGTTCCACAGCTCGGCGCGATCGCTTGCCCATCCCGGCGCATCGGCCGGGGCCATGATCTCGCTGTGCAAGACGCCGTATTTGCGCGTGAAGTCCCACACCACGCCAAGCCGCCCGTCGGCGATATTTTCCGCGGCACGATAGGCCGCGGCGGCGACCACGCTGCGGCCCGCACTTCGCGAGACCGTCTTAACGTGCAGCGAATAGATCGCCACGCCCGGATCTCACCGCCGCCGGTTCAAGCCGAAAAACCGTGGCGCGCGCCTGGGGGTGCAGGGGACCGCCCCTGCCGTCACGGCATTGCCGCAGGTAATGCATAAGTGCGCCCTTAGCGTTCCGCCCGGGATGGCTCCGCAACATCCCCAACATCATAACCGGTGATTGCCGCCACCCCTGTCCTGTGCCAGCATCTACGCTCAATTTAACCATCACGCAAAGACCGATGCCGCGCAAGTCCACCGCCGATCGCCTCAAAACCCTCCGCCAAAAACGCGAGCAGCTCGAAGCCCAATTAAAGGCACTCGAAGCCCGCAACAAGCAGGCCGAACGCAAAGCCGACACCCGGCGCAAGGTCATCGCCGGCGCCCTGGCGTTAGAACATTACGAGAAAAACCCCGACTCCGAATTCCATCGCATCATCTTCCGCCTGCTCGACGAATATGTCGTGCGCCCGCATGACCGCGCACTCTTTCCCGAGCTGGTCGAAGCCGACGCCGATTCGGCGCAACACGGCGCTGACGCCGGCAGCGAATTCACTCGCATGGGTCCCGACATCGGGTCGCCGGCGCCGACACCCTGACAATAACATGCCGTTCAGATGCCAGACGCTGCAGCGGCGCTACGCGCCGGCGAGAGGCTCTGCCTCTCGCGCTCTCCGGAGTACTTGGACAAGGAAATCTTCCTCTTTTAAGGACCGATTACATCGGCAGGCGGTTCGAATTATCATGGGACCACGGTACAGCCGGGAGCGGCGATGACCGTCGAGGAAATGGGGCCGGTGAGCAGTGCATCCTTGCCGGCCCTTTTTCACATTCGTGGGAAAGCAAGGTGCGCGAGAAAAAGGGCGGCCCGCGTGAGCCGCCCCGAGGATGTGATCCGGTCGGCAGTCAGTGGCAATTCCGAAAAAGCGTGGCCGCCCGGTAGCGCTTGCTTCCGGGTGTTCCGGCGGCCGGCTCGGTTTCGATCAGCCCGTTGTTGCGCAATATCGCAATCCCGGAATTCCAGTGTCCGCCGGTCGGCTTTTTGCCGAGGGTCTTCGCGAGTTCGCCGGCATCGATATAGCGCTCGCCCTGAGCGGCGAGTGTTCGCAACATCTCAGGCGCCGGCGCCGGCAGCCGATCGCACCACAAGGTAAGCCGCTCGGCCGGCGTCGACGGTGCCGCCGGCACCTCACCGGCGGCATTCATCCCGTCCGGTGTCGGCATCACGAGACCGTCGGTTTCGGCCACGTAACCGGCGGCGCGCAGTTCCTTGCGCCCGGCGTTGAAATGCCCGCCGCTCGGTTTCAGCCCGGCGAGGGTGGCGGCCTGGCCCCAGGTGAACCGCGCCGGCGCATGCTGTGCCAATGCGGTCAGCAATTTTTGCGCGGCGGGATGAAGCCCGCCTCGGGCCTCGATGCGCGGGCCGTCGCTCGGCCTGGCATTGGCGCCGACGCGCGGCGAGTGCGGCGGTTTGGTCTCCGCTATCGGTGCCAATGCCGGCGCCGATATCGGCAGCGCCTCTTTGCTCCCGTTTGCCAGCACCGCAATTTCTGCCAGCCGGGAAGCGAGCGCGCGGTTTTCTTCCTCGAGCGTCACAATCCGCGCTGTCGCCACCGCCAGCTCCTGCTTGAGCTCGACGCGGCGGGCAGCTTCATCCCGGGCGAGCGGTCCCTGAGCGGGACCCTCTGGTGCCTTGTCCGTAGCCCCAGTCTCGACCGCTGCGAGTGCGGCGACGATTGCGGTCAGATCCACCCCGGATCCAGTCCGGGGCAGGCTCTCGGCAAGGGTGCGCGGCACCGCAAGCCGCTCGCCGCGCCGCGGCGTGCGCGAGCTGTCAAAGGTCCGGATCGCGGGAAACCGCACTCGCTGCAGGATGCCGTGGCCCGGCGCCCACAGATACCCCTCCCCCTGCTTGAGGCGCGGTAATTCGCCGAGGATGCGCTTGCCTTCCTGCCGGTCGGCCTGCCCTTCGATCCACGCCCCGACCGCGTCGCGGTCCTGACTCGCGGTCAGCTTCATCGCGATCAGGATATCGGCCTGGCTCAGCACGTCCTTGTGCACGACCGCCGGGCGCTGCGTAATCAGCCACGGGATGAATCCGCGCACCCGGCCGCGGCGCACGATCTCCTCGATATGACCCAAGAGGCCTTCCCAGCCTTTGATCGGCCGTTGCGGCGCCCATAGGTCCGCCTCGTCAAGCACGAGGTGCAGCGGCTCCCCGTTCGCCTCGTAGAGGGCTTCAGCAAACGCCGCCATAAAACGCCGCCGCGCGGCGCTGCTGCCGAGTTCGGAGAGGTCCACGACGCAAGCGAGCGCCTGGCCGGCGATCAGCCGGCCCAAGGCCGCGCCCATCTGAGCGGTGATCGCCACGTCGGCATGGCGGCCGCCGAACACGACGACCGGATACCCGGGAATGCCGCCATCGGCGCTCGCACGCAAACCCCACCATACGCCGAGCGGATCGATGACCGCGACGCGGGCGCCGGTTTCCAGCAGCCGTTCGACAAAGCCCTTGGCTGTGTAGGTCTTCCCCGATCCCGCGGTGCCGACGATAGCGATCCGGTCGTCGAGCGCATCGGCGGAAAGGATTGACGCCTCCATGTCGGCGGCGCGATCCTTTGATCCGCGCGTGTCTTCCACGCGTAGAGCGGCCGCGCGCGAGGATTTAGCGGGCATCGTCCCCTCCCCTGCCCTCACGCACTTCGGTTGCGCCGATGCTTCTCGAATAGAAGGTTGACCGCCTCTTCACCGAGCGCTTGGGTACTCGTCTCAAGATCAAGGGCAAGTTCGCGAAGTTGCCGCCAAGCAATTGGGTTGAGATAGATCGAGAGCACGCGTTTGCCGACCCGGCTCGGCGCCCGCGTCGTTGCTGGTCTGGACTCTGCCGTCACCGGCTCGGCGGCCGCGTCTTCGGTGTGAGAGTCGCTGCCAGGTTTCGGCGCAAACAGGCTTGGACGCTTAGGCATTGTCTTCATGCCGCTTTCCGGTCATGCCCGCGTATGGGCATGTCCACAATACCACATATCCACTCGTAGAGCTGCCGGATTTCCGCCGCGGCCTTTCCCTCGGGCTCGAATTCCTGGGCTGTTCGACCATCAATGACGCTGTGAGTGAAGGCGGCTCGCTGGGTGACCTGTTGAGGGGCAACTTTTGCTCCCCGGCCGGTTAGCCCCTCAGCAGCTTCCTTGCCGATGCCGCTCCGCGGCGGGACCGCATTGAGCACAACGTAGGCAGGTTTGCCCGCCGCCTTCGCAAGCAGTAGCGTGGTCTCGATCGCCCCTAGATCGAACGTCGATGCTCTGCAAGGAATCAGCACGAGATCGGCGCTGCGAGCCGCCAGCGAAGCCGTTTGGTCGGCGTTGGGGGCGGTATCGAGCACGAGAAATGCCGCGCCATTTTCCCGGGCCGTTTTCATGAGGGCCGGCAACCGAACAGCCTGGCCACTCACGACCTCTGGCTCCGAACCTTGCCGTCGATCGCCCCAGCTTGCTGCTGTCGCTTGCGGGTCGAGGTCAATGATTGCCGATATGTGTCCAGCCTGGACCGCGGCGGCGCCTAGGTGAACCGCAAGGGTGGTTTTCCCCGCGCCGCCCTTCTGACTGATTATGGCCACGGTTTTCATTGTCTCCCCCCCCACTCGGGCACGCCTACACCCCTGCATGCCCCTCTGCCGGTATACCCACATGTGGACATACCATCGCGTCTACGTGCACGCAAGCGGACATGCGGGATTCCGAGCCTTCTCTATTTTTGGGGTACCTGAATACACAGTTGAATAACCCAAGCCGACGGGTTATATCCGAGTATGAGCCGAGTGTTCGTGTCCGAAGCTACGCGGGCTACCGTCTACGTATTTTCCGACGACCACTGCCCGCCCCACGTTCACGCCCGGCACCGCGGCGAGGGTTGGATTGCGCGAGTGCGGTTTTCATACGTTAGCGGCGCAGTGGCGCTGATCAGCATCGTGCCGCTGAGGAATGCTCCGCAGCGACGGGCGCTGAATTTGCTCCTGGGCGACATTCAGGGTCGGCTGGCGGACTGCCGGCGAGCGTGGTGGACCACAAGACGGACAACCTGCCTGGCAAACCAGTGGACCAGGGAAGGGGAGGGGAAAATCGAGCCTCTCTCGGAGCGGACCCCGGATGCGAAGCGAATCGCCGATGCTACCTACGACCCTGACGCCGAGCAGCTCCACGTAACCTTTCAGGACGGCACGACATTAAAAGTGAGCACGCCATGAGCGAACACTACGACATAACTGACGCCGAATATGCTGGCGCACTCGCCGCCGGCCGCATGGAGGCGGAGAGCGAGATCAGGGCACAGGCGGTTCGCTACGTCCCCGATCGCGACGCCATCGAAATCGTTACGACGCGAAATGCTGGATTTCTGGTCCCGCGGCAGTGGATTGGCGCGCTTCAGGACGTGCCGGCGGAAGATCTCGCAAAGCTGGTGGTCTGGCCCGACGGATCGGCGATCGAGATCGAAGATCGTGATATCCACATCAGCGTTCACGGTTTGATGACGGCGATCCTTCCCGCGATGCTGCCGCCGCGGGCTGTAGCGGCCATCTTCGCAAGCCGCGGCGGCAGGGCGACGTCGGAGGTGAAGCGCAGCAGCGCGCAGGCCAACGGCCGGAAAGGCGGCCGACCACGAAATCCGGCAAAGACTGAGGCAACCTGAGCCGGCTTACCGGAGGGTTTTCCCGCGCCCGAGAGCCGACACCGACAAAAATCCCGCGGAAATCCCTACTTTCAGGCGGTTGAGAGTGCTCCGGGCGGGAACTATCCAGGAGGGTACCGAGAATCGCCCTTTCCGGGGCCGGAACCGGCGCCGATCGGGCATCAGTGCACCGATTTCCGTCGCTTGCCCCATTTCGCCTCACGCAGCGCCCACAGCGTGCCGGCCAGGCGCAGTTCGCCCTTCTCGTATTTGCGCAGCATGCCGGCGAAATACCCGCCGGGGCCGCTCGTGAAATGCCCCGCGCTGCGCGTCGACACCAGCGCCAGTGCGACCGCGGCATAGGACCGGCCCATGACCTGACAGGCGCGCGCCCACAAGGTCCGGCTGATCCCCATCTCGCCGCCGAGCCAATCGGCGGCGTCGACGATCGCCGGCCAGGTAATCTCTGTCGGCTCCGGTGCTATATAGCGGGAGAGGCGAGGGGCTAGCTCGAGGAGATGCCCCGGCGTCAGTCCTAGGGGCTCGGGAAACAGGCCGTTCCGCCCCGTCGGGGAGGAGGCTTGATGCTCCGGCGGTGCCGCCTGGCGACTACTGTCTTGGTGAGCAAGTACAGTATCCTTATTAGGATTAGCCGTTAACGTTGTACCTGTATATTGATGGGGCTCGTCTGCTGGCCCCTCGGGGTCAGTTTCCACAGATTCAGCAAGCTTTCGGACCCACTCCTCAGCCTGGATTTTCCGGCGCTCCAAGCCCTCGACAACAAGCAACAGCTCGTCCGATCGACGAGCGCCTCTGCAGGCGACCGCGAGAGCCACCGTCTCCTCGTCGAGCGCCCGCCAGCCTTCGGGCTCGGCCTCCTGCGCGGTGAGCTCCTCGCCGGCTTGGCGAATGGCGCGGCGGGCAAGCGTGGCGCGACGGCGCAGCTTGCGCATGCGATCGCGCTCGACCCGCGCCGCGGCGGCGACGCGCACGAATTCCTCGTAGCGCAGTGCGAGCGGCGAGAGGTCGAAGCCGAAGGCCTCAATGATCCGCCTCGTCTCGGGATCGCGCCTGCCGTGGCGCTTGCCCTGCTCGTTGTCGCGGATCACGAAGATGCCGGCCTCGAAGAGGGCGCGGTTCAATTGCTTCACGCGCGCCGGCGACAGCCCGAGAAATTCGGCCTCGTGCCGCGCCGAGGGCCAAGCGATCGGCCGGCTGCCTTCCTCCCAATCCTGCGGCTGCGTCTGCTTCACGAGCCACGCCACTAGCTTGTAGGCGTGCACTGGCAGGCCGAGATAGGGCTCGGCCTCCTGGAAGACAGCAAGAAACCGCAGCGGCTTTGCCGTGCCGCGCGGCACGCCTTGGAACGCGTCCGCTTGGTCGAGGCGGACGCGCATATTGAGGGTGATACGGCGGGCGCCGCTCAGCCGAACCGCTCGCCCCCCCGCGGGCGATTCGTCGGAAAATCGAGACATAGGCCTCCTCTCGGGTTGCCGCGCAACCCGCCCGGAGGCGGCGCTTTGGGCACACATCGCCCGTGGCAAGAAAACGGGTCTTGCAAAAACCGTGGCGTTCTGTAGTGTCGGGAGTTGCCACACTGCCCGGCCTGACATAGGCCACGCTATACAAGCCCCCCGCCCGGGGGGTTTCGCGTTTCTAGGCTCTCCGTTCAGCTCCTAGACGGTTACGACAACAGCGCGCGAACCTGGTCGCGTGCTGCTCCAAGTCTTTGTCAAAATCCGGTAGCCTTCAACCAAGTGGCCGCAATCCCTTGTGAAACGCAGATTTGCCGCACTGAAGGGGGAGGCGGTGCCACTTCGCGCGCGCCGGCGAGATTCGATTTCGCGAATCGGCACGCGCCGACAGAGCAAGGAAAGGCGGTATCAGCCGGCTTGCGGCCGTCAAAGGGTGGGGCCTCGATCGTGCTCGCCATGCTCGGGGCCTCGCCCCTACGCGTGGCTGCGCACGATCTGCGGTCCCGCGGCGAGGCCGCGCCTTTGACGGCCGCGGCGCGCGCCTGATCAATATGATCTCGTCGGGACGAAGGGCTTCCCGACAAACCGACCCAGCGCCTCCGGCGCGGGTCGAACAAAGGGCGGGATGTGAAGGAATGTGGGCGTGTCCACAGCACCGCATATCCGCGTGAGGACAGACCGCTCAGCGGCGCCGATTACCAGACTGGGGAGGAGGGGAACGCCCCGCCACGGCCAACCGCGACGGGGCGTCGCCGTCAGCGGTCGCGCGGCTCCCACAGCACGATGTGGGTGGCGCCGTCCTCGGCCAGGCGTTCGAGCTTGACGAGGCGGCAGCGGAGCCAGTTCGGGCCGAATTCCGGGCAACCGATCTTGAGATTCACGTAGGTCTCGCCGCTCGATTTGGCGACCTGGCTCCAGCCGGCGCCGATTTCGTAGCGCCGCTGTCCGGCATAGACCCGGTAATCGGGGCCGTTGTCGGAGGTCTTGTCGACCGGGACGATCGCAAGGGCCGCGGCAGCGTTGAGGGTCCGTAAGGTTCCGACGAAGCCAGCTTCCGACTTGGTGAACGTGCCGAGGGTGATGGCCATGGATGCTCTCCTCTGGTGGCTCGCAGGGCCCGTCCCTGCGATGTCTCGGCGCCGGAGACCGCGAAGGCGCCGCCGACACCGCGAGCACGGCGAGCGGCCAAAGCACAGCGGAGGACCTCGGAGGGGCAAGAATTTGCAGCAGAGCGGCCGCGAGGAGGCCGGCTTGCCGGCCGGGGAAATTCTTGTCTCGAAGAGGTTGGGGGCGGCGGCTGCGGGATCCAGCGTCAGAGAGACATGTAGGGGCGGGCATGCCGGGCCCACGAGGAAGCAAGCACACGGCTCCCACCGAAGCACCCGCACCTGTCGACAGCGGGGACTGAACCTGGGCCACCCCGAAAGCTGCGCAGGGCAGGAAGCTCGGCCGACACTCGACGGGGACAACCGTGACCCCTGGATCGATGCGGATCAGGGCGCCCTTGTCGAGGCCGATGTTCACCTTCAGGCCAGTTGACCCGATTGTCCGTTTCGTTGATGCTTTGTATGATCGACCTGTTTTGGGGAGGGTCTCCATGCCGTCACAAGCCGACGACAACCGAGCATTCGAATTGGCTGGTAGGTTTCTACAGCGGCTTCGAAGCGATCCCCAATTTGCGCAAAGTTTTCACAATGATCCCGCTGGTGCGGTTCAAGACGAGTTCTCGGAACTCAGGCAAGTGCCCAAGGACCGGATCCTCGAAACCATACGCAGCGCTGCGGGAGCGATTTCCCCCGGAACCGCCATCCCCGCTGGTTTCTGGACATCGGTCGCTAGTGCCGCTGCGAGCGCGGCAGCAGGCGCTGCCGTCAGTGCTCTCCTCGGAGCTGTGGTATCTGAGCCATCCCCCGAGTAGCAAGGTCCCATGCAATTTCGATGCTCTACGACTGCGCGAGCATTGCGCTGTCTGCGCTCTCGACGCCTAAAAATGGCGACACGCCGGATTTAATAAACACCATTGCGTCTGAGTTCAGTCGCTCAACGGCCTATTTCCGATTCCCGATAATTGATGTGGGTGCGAACAGTGCGATGGCCGCGCCTGGGGAGTTGCTTTACCTAATTGATCACCTGACCCGCGCCGGCTATGTCACCCGAGTACTGACTTCAGGTCAGCATTTCGTCGACTTCAACGAAAGCTGCCAGCAAGTTCGAGACATGGTCCGACTTGGTGTGACACGCGTAATCTTGCGCCTTGATCCTACCCTTGTGTTGACCCTCTCCGATACCACGTTGGCTAATTATGTTTCTGCTTGCATCGAGAGCGGCTTAAACGCGGAAATGAGATTTGAGTTCGACGATGACTTACCGGAAACATTCTTCGACATAATACGCAAAATCGAGCAGCTTCGGTTTTATACTAAACTCTATCCATTTAAAAAACGCCTGACCACGCGATATGCATTTGATTTATCTACTATTTCTTCTGTTTTGCATATGGGTCAACCTCGCTTAGTGATTTCCGAAGATAAGGCTGTCCTGTTGCGAGTGCGGGGTGCAGTATATTCCGATTTTATGATTGGATACATTGATGAAAACCAACCTCTATCAGAAATGATTTGTCCGGCCCGACTTCTACGGCCCCAGGAGAGAAGGCTATGAGAGACTTGCATTTCAACGGGTTGGTCCTGATCCCGTCCGACCATTGCAATATTCAATGTCGGCATTGTGCTCCTGAATGTGGGCCCAACCTAAAGAGGCCATGGGACGTGGAGCTGTTGAAGAAATGCATTTCTGATGCGACGAAGATCCCGAATTTGACAAAACGGATCCACTTTGCGGGCGGCGAACCTTTTCTATATTTTGAACAGATGTTGGAGGTCTGTCGACACGCTCAAGGATGTGGCTTTGTGCATAGTCTTGTGACGAACGGGTTCTGGGCCCGAAAGCCCCAGCGTGCCAGTGAAATGTTTGAGCGACTTAAACGGCTGGGATTATGTCGAGTGGAGTTAAGCACTGACGTATTTCATCAAGAATTTCTCCCGATGTGGATAGTGAGCAATGCGATTAAAGTCCTCAAAGCGGTTGGTATTCCGATTACACTGCGAGTGGTGACAACGCGTAGACACAGCGTGGATACGGTTCTGCGCCAGCTTACGCCGGATGATCTCGACGATATCGAGATCGTCGGGTCTCCCGTGGTGCCCGTTGGGCGGGCTACGTATGCTGTCCCGAAGGACGAGTTCTATCTGTCGCCATCAGGTGCCCATGGATCGTGTGATACCCTCTTGAACCTCACCGTGCGCTCCGATGGAAATGTTTACCCTTGCTGCGCGGGCAGCGAAGAAAATCCGAGTCTCTCGTTAGGAAATATCGTAAATTTCCCCATTGATACACTAGTCCGCAACGCGGAAATAAACCTGATGATCCGAAGATTAATTCACGCAGGGCCGTCGTCATTCTTTGCGCTATTAAGCGCCGAAGGGCTTGCTCATAAAATCCGATCTGAATATACAAATATTTGCCATGCGTGCACGGAACTTTTTGCTGACGAGGAGGTTGTCGATGCGATACGTCGGCAGATAGGTGCCGAGGAGCGGCAGCTCTTATCGGAGTTGGTTAGCGGCGATGATTCTGGCCTGGCGGCCCGATCTGGTTAGGGAAGCCTTGGATGCAACGTGAAAACCCAGGATCTTCAGCTGACATTCCCGCTGACCGGCGAATGGAGCGTTGTCACGACGCCCGCCTACCGCGTTCCAAGCCATGGAACCAACTATTTAGCCCAAAGATATGCGTTTGACTTTACTGTTCTAGATGCGGATAATGCTCCGATACCTCGCTCTGAGGCTAGAAAATACCTAATATCGTCGGTGTACGTCACAAATTTTTACGCGTGGGGACGGGAGGTACTCAGCCCGGCCGCGGGATCCATTGTCTATACCAACGATAGCGTCGCAGACAATTATTATCCTAGCTTTATTCGTGATATGATCAGAATGAAGGTGCTTGCGCCGCTGAACCGGAATACTGATAAACGGATAATCTTTGGAAATTACGTTGTTGTAAAAGTTGGCTCATATTTTGTACTTCTAGCACATCTGAAGGCCGGATCGATATTAGTAGACCCCGGTGACAAAGTAGCATCCGGCGTCAAAATTGCAGAGGTCGGTAATTCGGGGAATGCTAGTATTCCCCATCTTCACCTTCAAGCAATGGATCAAGCGGACCCGCGAGCTGCAAGGGCGATCCAATGCAGTTTTTCGGGTGTCGAGATTTCGAATGATCTGCAATGGACGGCGATGCCGAGCGTTGTTCCCAAAAAGGGGTATAGAGTGCGCAATAAAAAATAGCTCCACGCTTACTGGAGTGGAAAAGTCGGCTTGCGGGCATCGCCCGGCGCTCATAAACATTGGTGACTGCTTGGAGCATTGGGGCGGTTCTCGCCATCACCGGAGCTGAGCGGCCGCTATTTGCGAAAGCGGCCAACGCCCGAAGACGGCAACGGGGCGCGCGTCGACACGACAGGAGGGGTTTGGCGGGGGATTGGGTCGGCAATGCGTGACCAAGGAGAGAAAGGGCGCTTACACGGCGCCATCTCCGAGCTTCGCGGGCGTGTCAGCGAATTGCCACACGGGGATCCCGAGCCTCGATGCCTTGTCGGCGAGGTTGGCGGCGATGCCGGAGCCCGGGAACACGATGACGCCGATCGGCAGCGCTTCGAGCATGCGGTCGTTGCGCTTGAAGGGCGCGGCGTTCTTGTGCCGGGTCCAGTCGGGTTTGAAGACGACCTGCGGCACCTTGCGATTGTCGGCCCAGCAGGCGGCGATGCGCTCGGCGCCGCGCGGGCTGCCGCCATGCAGCAGCACCATGTCAGGGTGCTTGGCGCGGACCTTGTCGAGGGCGTCCCAAATACGCGGGTGATCGTTGCAATCGATACCGCCCGTGAAGGCGATGCGCGGCCCGGAAGGGGCGAGCACCTCGGCATCGGCGCGGCGGCGGGCGGCGATGAAGTCGCGGCTGTCGATCATCGCGGCGGTCAGTGCCCGACGGCTGACCATCGAGCCGGTGCGCGGGCGCCAGGAGGAGCCAGTCGCGCTCTCGAACCGTTCGGTGGCATGGTCGCGGAAGAACTCGAAGGCGGTGCGCCGTTCGATCAGGCTCTTGCCTTCGTCCACCAAGCGCTCGAGCTCGACCGACTTGACCTCGGAGCCATCCTGCTCGGCCTGGGTGCGGCGTTGCCCCTGCTCATTGCGGTCGAGCTCGGCCTCGACGCGGCCGATCCTGCGGTGGAAGAGGTTGACGAACGACCATAGGAGATCGGCGAGATCGTCTTCGAGGCGCGTCCCGGTCAGCATCGTTTCGAGCGCCTCGACTGCGGCTTCGATCTGTCGGCGGGCGGTGTCGGGCTCGGGCAGCGGCCGCGGATCGGGTTCGTCCTGGCCCGGGCGATAGCCGTAGAGCGCGAGTTCGGTGAGGAGATGTGCGGTCGGCGAAGCGGCGTGCTGCTCGGTTTCCGGATCGTCGGTGTCGAGGAAGGGGAGGGGGCTGTCGTTGCGCGTCATGCGGGGGCCTTTCTGCCGGAGGATCGGCCGCGCTCGTCGCGGCCTTCACGGCGATCCAAAGGCCGGGGGCGGAACGGGGTTGCACCCGAAGGGGCCGCAGCAACGCGGAGGATGGCGGTCGCCGAGCATTTTGCTTCGCGCTGCAAAGCCGCCCCTTTTGGGGTGGCGGCGGAAAATGGTCGGCGCCCGCCATTGCCAGCCCGTGCCGGCTCCGGCAGATCGCCGCTCGGGAAGGCCGGGGTACGGCCTCTTTCCGCCGGCAGAGGCAGCCGTCGGCACGACGGGCGGCAGCCGCTCCTCGTTCCGGCACGAAGCCCGGCGGCGATTCACACCAATCCGCGGAGATCATCGGCGCGGGCGAAACGCGCGAGATCGTCCGGGGCGAGCTGCGGAACCAGGTGCGCGAGCAT
>DATJSH010000143.1:0-24889 GCA_035504235.1 Allostellaceae bacterium
GACGAAGGGCCGCGCATGATGACCAACATCACCGGCTGCCCGCAAACACCCGAGGCGCTGGTGCTCGACATGCCGGTCGAGGTCGCCTTCGAAAAGCTCGACGACGACATCACGCTGCCGCTGTTCCGCCCGGCCCGGAGCTGATGCCATGACCGGAAAACGCAACGACATCGCCATCGTCGGCGCCGCCGAGACCACCGAGATGGGCCGCATCCCCGGCCTGTCGCAGATCGGCCTCCACGCCGATGCCGCGCTCAACGCGATGAAGGATGCCGGCCTCGGCCCGAAGGACATCGACGGTATCGCCACCGCCGGCGAGACCCCGGTGACGCTCGCGCATTATCTCGGCATCACCCCGAAATGGGTCGACGGCACCGCCGTCGGCGGCTGCTCGTTCATGATCCATGTCCGCCACGCCGCGGCGGCGATCGAGGCGGGCCTGGCAAAAACCATTCTCATCACCCACGGTGAAAGCGGCCGCTCCGGCGTCGGGCGGACTCGGCCGCCGACCTCGCCGGCGACGCTCGCCGGCCAGTTCGAGGCGCCTTACGGCCCGATGGGCCCGCCGACGCTCTTCACCATCCCGGTGCTGCGCTACATGAAGACCTACGGCATCACCGAGGAACAGTTGGCGATGGTCGCGGTCGTCCAGCGCGAATGGGCGGCCAAAAACCCGCGCGCCACCTTCCGCGATCCCGTCACGGTCGACGACGTGCTGGGTTCGCGGATGATCGCCTATCCGTTCCGGCTCCTGATGTGCTGCCTGGTGACCGATGGCGGCGGCGCGCTGATCCTCACGGCCGCCGAGCGCGCGAAGGACTTTCCGCAAAAGCCGGTCTACCTGCTCGGCACCGGCGAGAGCGTCGAGACGCCGATGGTGTCGCAGATGGAGGATTTCACCTCGTCGCGCGCGTTCCGCGTCGCCGGCCCGACCGCCTTCGAGGAAGCCGGCATCACCCATAAGGATGTCGATCATCTGATGATCTACGACGCCTTCGCGCATCTGCCGATTTACGGGCTCGAAGACCTCGGCTTCTGCAAGCGCGGCGAGGCGGCCTCATTCATCTGGGAGCGCAACACCGCGCCCGGCACCGGCAAGCTGCCGCTCAACACCAATGGCGGCGGACTCAGCTACATGCACTCGGGCATGTACGGCATGTATGCGCTGCAGGAGAGCGTGCGGCAGATGCGCGGCATCGCGCCGGCGCAAATACCGAGCGCGAAAATCAGCGTCTGCCACGGCGTCGGCGGCATGTTCGCCGCCAGCGGCACGATCATCATGACGAATGAAGCAAAAATCTGACGCCTCGCTAACCATAATTCGCCTAACGACTTCCGCTGTTGCCCGATAGGCTCTGTAGCGGGTTGTCTTCGTTTGTAGGAAAGCCAAGGTGGCGCAAACACGATTCGCGATTCTCGTCGTCGACGATGACCCTGCCATGCGCGAGTTGCTTAGCGGGATTCTTCAAGATCAGGGTTTCCCGGTCACCGCTGTCGCGGACGAGCGATCCGCGATGGGAGAGATCGGGACCGGCAGGTTCTCGCTGGTCGTCATGGATATCCGCCTCGCCGATGGGGAAGACGGCCGTGCGATCGTGCAATGGGCCCGAAATTCGCAGCCGACACTGAAATCCCTCTACGTCTCCGGTCTCCCCGGCGGGCTCCCTTTTGATCCCGATCTCGACGGCTTCATCGGCAAGCCGTTCCAGTCGCGGGAAATCGTTGGTTGCGTCTGGGAATTGTACTACCGGGAGCCGCGCCGCGGGTTCGCACCCGCGGCCTCTTGATCCGGTGCAGCCGCTCGTCACGCCAACGACGGCGGCGATCGCTCAAAAGGGAAGCTGATCGATAACCCTGCCGCTCTGAACCCAGAGAATGAGCAGATTCAGGCCCACCGCCCCAACGCTTACGGCAACAGCCGCAGCGACGGCCATAGACCATGACGGCGCCGCAGGGATGTTGCCCATGCCGGAAGCCGCGCTTCGCTCCCGGCCGCAATTCGGAAACTGGATCGGCAGAACGATGCCGGACGGCATCGGGACAACGGGGGAATTCGGACAAGCTCGTGTCCGGATCGCGCTGATACGTCGAGTAAGAGTGGCGCTTGCCATGGGGGAACTCCATAAACCACCGCGATGCGATGACCTGTGTACGGCTCGAGGACGCGCGCAGATCGTGACCGGGATCACATCGTTGCAAATTTTTCCACGGGCTCGCAGAAACGGGCGGTGATCATTCCCCCCAAGCCTCGCCCCACCGGTCCGCGAACGCGACCTCGCGGACCGGCTTGCGGGTGAGGGGACCGTAATTCTGCAAAGGCCAGCCGATCGGCATCAGCGCAAAGGTCGCGACATTCTCGGGTATGCCGAGCAGCGATTTCAACTCGGCCTCGCAGCGCAGATGGTTGGTCGTCAGCACCGTGCCGAGCTCGAGCGCGCGGCAGGCCAGCAGGATGTTTTGCACCGCCGGATAAATGCTGGCGCCGCGGATGCGGTCGGCATAGGCCATCTCCGCGTCGTAATCGATCGCTGGCGGCAGCGTCTCGCGCGGCGGCTGCGGACGCGGCTTCATGCAGACGACCAGCAGCACCGGCGCCTCGGCCAGGTGATCCCATAGCCAGCCGCCGCTCGTCATGAACCGCTGGTATTGCGCCTCGGAGAGATGCTCGGGCCGGCCGCGCGCCGCATAGATCTGGGCGGCGATGTCCGACCCCTTACGGTAGACCGCGCCGATCTTCTTGCGCACCTCCGGATCGCGCACGACGACAAAGGCCCAGTTCTGCGCATTCCCCGCCGAGGGCGCCTGGGTCGCGGTTTCGAGCACGCGGGTGATCAGCGCATCTGGCACCGGGTCGGGGCTCAGCTTGCGGATCGAGCGCGCCGAATAGATCGCCTCGAAGAGGCCGATATCGTCCATGCGTCACCACCCTTTACCATCGCTCCCCGGCCAGAGCCGGGGTCCATCGTTCCGCCATCCAGCACGTGAAACGTGGGTTCCGGCTTCGGCCGGGAAGCGGGTTTAGTTTGTCAGGGCCGCCACGCCCGGCAGCTCCTTGCCTTCGAGCCATTCGAGGAAGGCGCCGCCCGCGGTCGAGACGTAGCTCAATTTGTCCTCGACCCCGGCGGCGCCGAGCGCGGCGACCGTGTCGCCGCCGCCGGCGACGCTGCGCAGCTTCTTGGCTGCGGTCAGCTCGGCAACGGTCTTGGCCAGCGCGACCGTCGCGCGGTCGAACGGCTTCACTTCGAACGCGCCGACCGGGCCGTTCCACACCAGCGTCCTGCATTGGGTGAGGGCGCCTTCGATGCGCTTCACGCTGTCCGGGCCGATATCGAGGATCATCGCGTCCGGCGGCACCGCGTTGATCCCGACCGTGCGGGTCACGACGCCGGCTTCGAGCTTGCCGGCGGTGACCGCGTCATCGGGCAGGATGATCTCGCAGCCGCGCTTTTGGGCCGCGCTCAATATGTCGCGGGCGGTGTCGGCCATCTCCTTCTCGCATAGCGAGCGGCCGACCCCGCGGCCCTGGGCGAACAGGAAGGTGTTCGCCATCGCCCCGCCGATCGCCAGCTTGTCGACCTTGGAGATGATGAATTTCAGAAGGTCGAGCTTGGTCGAGACCTTCGACCCGCCAATCAGCGCCATCACCGGCTTTTCGGGATGTTCGAGCGCCGCACCCAGCGCTTCGAGCTCGGCCTGCATCAGCTTGCCGGCGGCGCTGGGCAGCAGATGCGCCAGCGCCTCGATCGAGGCATGCGCGCGATGCGCCGCCGAGAACGCGTCGTCGATATAGACATCGCCGAGCGCCGCAAGCTGTTTCGCGAAGCCCGGATCGTTCTTCTCCTCCTCGGGGTGGAAGCGCAGGTTCTCCAAGAGCGCGACCTCGCCCGGTTTCAGCGCATCGACCACCTTGTTCGCTTCAGGGCCGACGCAGTCGCTCGCAAACTGCACTTGTCTGCCGCCGATCGCCTGGCTCAACGGCGCGGCCAGCGGCTTTAGCGATTGCGACGGGTCGGCGCCCTTTGGCCGGCCGAAATGTGACATCACGATCGTCTTGGCGCCCTTGGCGATCAGCGTCTCGATTGTCGGCGCGAGGCGCTCGATGCGCGTCGCGTCGGTGACCTTGCCGTCCTTGACCGGCACATTGAGGTCGGCGCGCAACAGCACGCGTTTGCCCGCGACATCGAGATCGTCGATCGTGTGAAACCGCGGCATCGCCGTCTTCTCCCGGGAAATTCGCGTGTGGCGATTAAAGCCGAGCGACAGCTCTTTGCAAACGGCGTCGCCCGACATAAGTGCTTCGCTGATGGCGACCGCAATCGACAAGCTTCTCTACGACACCGCGCAGGCGGCGCGGGTCTCCTGGTTCTTCGGCCAGAAGCTCCTGGCGACGCGCATGTCGAAACCGCTGCCCGTGCCCGACAGCCTCAAGGGCCGGTCAATGCCGGATCGCCAACGAATCCTCGCGGACTTGCGCAAGCTGTTGGAGCAGGATTGGAAAAACATCCGGGCAGGGCTTTATGCATCGCCCGAAGATTGGCGTCGTAACCCTTTGGCGGAACTGCGCGGCGCGATCGATTTCTTCACCGATCTCGGCGCGGTCGAGGCGCGCCGGCACGGCGATCCCGGCGAGAGCCTGCTCAAAATCCCGGAAGCCGCGCACTACCCCTCCTATTACCGGCGCAACTTCCATTTCCAAAGCGACGGCTATCTGAGCGTCGCCTCGGCTGAGCGCTACGACCACCAGGTCGAGGTGCTGTTCGGCGGCGGCGCGGCGGCGATGCGCCGCCAGGCGCTGGTGCCATTGCGCGAGGCGATGCTGGAAGTGGAAGGCGGAATACGCAACGCCCGGCTGGTCGACATCGCTTGCGGCACCGGCGCGTTCCTTGCCGACGTCAAGCGCAACTATCCGCGCCTGGCGGTGACCGGCATCGACCTGTCGGCGCCCTATCTCGATGTGGCGCGCCGGCGGCTGGCGGCTTGGTCGCGCGTCGCGCTGATTGAGGCGAACGCCGAGGCGCTGCCGATCGCCGACGCCAGCGTCGATATCGTGACGTGCGTTTACCTGTTCCACGAATTGCCGCGGCGCGCGCGCAAGGCGGTCGCCGCCGAAATCCGCCGCGTGCTGAAACCGGGCGGCAAATTGGTTTACGTCGATTCGCTGCAAACCGGCGACGAGCCCGACTACGACGCGATGCTCGACTGGTTCCCCATCGCCTTTCACGAGCCCTATTACGCCAGCTACCTGAAGGAGGATTTGGCGCGGCTGTTCGGGTCGGAACTGCAGCCAATCCGCGAGGCGCCGGCCTATCTGTCAAAGGTGTCGAGCTACCGCCGCGAATCTCCTGTGCACAACATTTAGTTTCCTATTGGTGCCCTACCACAAGGGTGCTACCGTATTTTGTAGGGTGTTGAACCCGTCCTACAGAATACGGTGGGGGATATGATCGACATAGGCACCTGGACGGCTGAGCGCATTGAGCAATTGACCCTTCTCTGGGACGAAGGCGTGACCACCGCCGAAATTGGCCGCCGCATTGGCGTTACCAAGAATGCGGTGATCGGCAAGGTGCACCGCTTGGGGCTTGTGCCGCGGGTCATTACTCAGAAGCCGGCGCCGCGGCGCAACGTCTTCGAGTTTACCGGCCCCGTCTGCATGTGGCCGCACGGTCATCCAGGTGACGAAGATTTCCACTTCTGCGGCGGCCGCCCGATGCCCGGCAAGCCGTATTGCGAGACTCACTCGGCGCTCGCTTACATCAAGCCAAAGGAGCCCAAGGCGAACGCGGCCTAAAGCACCTTCAGCACCGCCTCGGGCGGCCGGCCGACTGCCGCCTTGCCGCCCGAGACGACGATCGGCCGCTCGACGATGATCGGGTTCTTGGCCATCGCCGCGAGCAGTTGATCCTCGGACAGCTTCGCCGGGTCGACACCGGCCGCCGCGGCTTCTTTTTTGCGGACGATCGCTCTCGCCGGAAGTTTGAGCTGCCCGAGCAGCGTCTTGAGTAGCGCCGCCGTGTAGGGTGTTTTCAGGTATTCGACGATGTCGGGCTCGACGCCCTTCTCGCGCAGCAGCGCCAGTGTCTTGCGCGAGGTGTTGCAGCGCGGGTTGTGATAGATGGTCACCGGCATCGGCTTGCCCCCGTTTTGTTGTCTGAGTCTTGTTGGCGGGGCGATTGTCCCTGCCTAGAGTGCGCTCGCCAAGTGTTTCGGAGCGGCGATGCGGCTCAACGACGAGGAACGCGCGATGCTCGCCGGCGAGGCCGGGGAGGCGCGCCGCTGGGCGATCCAGCACCAGATCGCGGTCGGCGAGTTCTTTGATGCCGCCGATCTCGTCCCGGTCACCCAGGCGCACATCATGGCCGACACCGAATCGCTGGGCGAAGCGGGCGTATCGTTCCTCGAAAGCCTGGCTGCGTTGCCGCAAGCCGACCGCCGGGTGCGGGTCCCGACGATCACCGACCCGCGCGGCCTCGATTTCGCGGTTTACAAGCGCCTCGGCCAAACCGATGCGATGGCGGCACTCGAGGCCCGCGCCATCGCGGCGCTCCGGTCCTTCGGCGTGCTGATGACCGATACCTGCATCAACTACCAGACCATCCTGCCGCCGGTGCGCGGCGAGCATTTGGCGATGGGCGATACCGGCGTCGTGATCTATTCGAACAGCGTGTTCGGCGCGTGCAGCAATTTCGAGGGTGGTCCCTCGGCATTGGCCGCCGGACTGACCGGCCGGACGCCGCGCTATGGCTACCATCTCGACGAAGCCCGGCGCCCGACGCTGCGCTTCCGGCTCGCCGCGACGCCGCGCGACTTGAGCGAATGGGGCGCGCTCGGCGGGATTATTGGCCGCGCGTGCGGCTCGTACTGGCAGGTGCCGTTGATCGAGGGCCTCGACGCGCCGCCGGGGTCCGACGCGCTCAAGCATTTCGGCGCGGCAATGGCGAGTTACGGCTCGGTTGCTCTGTTTCATATGCCCGGCATCACCGCAGACGCGCCGGATCTGATGGACCCCGCCCTCGAATCGACGCGCATCGGTCGCGCGGAAATCGATGCGTTTCTTACCTCCTATGCCGCGCCGGGCGACAAGGTCGACGTCGTCGTGTTCGCGGCGCCGCAATTGTCGCTGGTCGAGATGGCCGAGGTCGCCGACGCGCTCGGCGGGCGCCGGGTGAGCCCGCATACGACGCTGCTCGTCGCCACCTCGCCCGAGATCAAGCACGCCGCCGACCGGATGGGTCTGACCCAACGCATCGAAGCGGCGGGCGCCGTTGTTGCCGCGGGCATCTGTTTCTACCAGAGCTACGCCGGCGAATTGGCCGAAGCCAATGGCTGGCGGCGGCTGGTCACCAACTCGGCAAAGCTCACCAATATCATCGGCGGGTATGGCTACCGCCCGACCCTGATGAGCCTCGAACGCTGTGTCGAGGCGGCCGTGACGGGGCGTCTCTGATGCCGACGATCCTGCGCTGCCACCCCGGCATCGGCCCCGTAGTCGAAGGCGTTGCTCTCGTCGCGCAGGACAATTTCAGCGCGCGCTACGACCTCGACCGCAAGAAGGGGATTTTCTCCCGCCCGAGCCATGCGCTGGCCGGCCAGAGCTATGACGGCTGCATCCTGGTGCTCAACGATGCGAAGGGCGGCGTCGCGACCGCGTGGATGCTGCACGAGATGAAATCGCGCGGGATCGTGCCGCTGGCCCTCGTCTTCAACCGGGTCAATCCGATCCTCGCGCAGGGCGCGGCGTTTGGGAACGTGACGATGGTCGACCGCTTCGACGGCGACGTGACGCAAATGATCCGCACCGGCGACCGGCTGCGCATCGACCCGTCGGCGGGGGTTGTCGATATCCTTGATTAGTCGACATTGCGAGAAGCGGAGCGGCAAAGCAATCTCGGGTCTCAGAGGGCCAAGGCGGATCGCGATTGCTTCGCTGCGCTCGCAATGACGGTTGAACCATGAGCGACGTCCGAATTACGGCAGGGCCTTACGCATTTCTCGCCCGTTTCGAGTTGGTCGCCGCGCCGCAGACCTGCGCCTGGTTCCGCAGCGTGCTGCCCTATCGCGAGCGCATCATCCATGTGCGCTGGAGCGGCGAGGCGTGCTGGATACCCCTGGGCCAGCTGAACCCTGGCATCGGGCACGAAAACGCCGTGAGCTATCCGGCGCCGGGACAAATCCTCTTTCACCCCGCGGGCGTCAGCGAGACCGAGATCCTGCTGGCATACGGCGCCTGCCGCTTCGCCAGCAAGGCCGGGCAGCTTGCCGGCAACCCGTTCCTGACAATCGTCGAAGGCATCGAGAACCTGCGGCCTCTCGGCGAGTTGACTCTGTGGCACGGTGCGCAGGAGGTCGAGTTCGCGGCGATTTGATCCACGCCGGCGCTCTCGTCTAACGTAATGGATCGTCGCCGTAGTTTCGGGAGTAGGAGTCCATGCCAGCATTCACCACCCGCCCCGAAATCCGGGGCACGTTCGGGGTCGCCGCCTCGACCCATTGGCTGGCGACGGCGGTGGCGATGGCGACCCTGGAGAAGGGGGGCAACGCCTTCGACGCGGCGGCGGCGGCTGGGTTCACCCTACAGGTCGTCGAACCGCATCTCAACGGCCCGCTCGGTGAAGTTCCGATCCTGGCATGGAGCGACAGGAATGGGCGCTGCGACATGATCTGCGGCCAGGGCGTCGCGCCGCAAGGCGCGACGATCGCGCATTATCGCGGCCTCGGCCTGCAGCTGGTGCCGGGCACCGGACTCCTGGCGGCGACCGTGCCCGGCGCGTTCGACGGCTGGATGCGGCTGCTCCGCGACTACGGCACCTTGCCGCTGGCCGACATCGTCGGCCCGGCGATTTCCTACGCCGAGAACGGCTATCCGCTGGCCTGGCGCATCCCGGCCGCGATCACCGCCATCGCCCCGATGTTCCGCTCGGCCTGGCCAAGCTCTGCCGCGGTCTACCTGCCGAACGGCGCGCCGCCCAAGACCGGCCAGCTGTTCCGCAACCCAACCTTGGCGGCAACCTACAAGCGGGTGCTCGCGGAAGCGGAAGCCGGGGGCGGGAGTCGCGAAAAGCGCATCGACCGCGCCCGCGACGCTTGGTATCGCGGCTTTGTCGCCGAGGCGATCGGCGATTTCTGCCGCAACGAAAAGGTGCTGGACTCGTCGGGCCGCCGGCACAACGGCGTCTTGACCGCCGACGACATGGCGCGCTGGCAGGCGCCGGTCGAGACGCCGCTGACCTACGATTATCGCGGCTATACCGTCATCAAGGGCGGCCCGTGGAGCCAGGGGCCGGTGCTGCTGCAGCAATTGGCGCTGCTCGCAGGCTTCGAGCTCGACGACACCGACCCGACCGGCGCCGATTTCATCCATACCGTCACCGAATGCGCCAAGCTCGCCTATCTCGATCGCGAGGCGTGGTATGGCGACCCCGACTTTGTCGACGTGCCGATGAAGACGCTGCTGAGCACTGCCTACAACGACGCGCGGCGCAGGCTGGTGTCCGACCGCGCGTCGATCGAGCTGCGGCCGGGGAGCCCCGACGGGCGCGTGCCGCATTACCTTGTGGGCGACGCGGCGATGGCGCCGGCGGTCGGGATCGGCGAGCCGACGACCGCGAATCTCGGCAGCGCGTTCAACGCCGGGGTCGGGGAGCCGACGACGAACGAATTGGGCGCGGTTGCCGGCGACACCTGCCACGTCGACGTGATCGACCGCTGGGGCAACATGGTGTCGGCGACGCCGAGCGGGGGCTGGCTGCAATCGTCGCCGGTGATCCCCGAATTGGGCTTTTGCCTCGGCACGCGGCTGCAGATCTCGTGGCTCGACGACAGCTCGCCGTCGAGCCTCGCACCCGGCAAGCGTCCACGCAGCACCTTGTCGCCGACGCTCGCCTTCAAGGACGGCGCGCCCTACATGGCGTTCGGCACGCCGGGCGGCGACGGGCAGGATCAGTGGTCGCTGCAGCTTTTTCTGCATCATGTGCATCACGGCATGAACCTGCAGGAGGCGATCGACTGCCCAATGTTCAACACCGGGCACGCGCCGAGCTCGTTCTATCCGCGCGAGGCCAGTCCCGGCCATCTGGCGCTCGAGGGGCGCATGCCCGAGGCGACAAAGCGCGCACTCGCCGCGCGCGGTCACCGCGTGCATCTCGGCGAGGATTGGACTGGCGGCCGGCTCGGCGCCTGCGCTCGTGAGGAGACGCCGGAAGGCCGCATTCTCAAGGCGGCGGCCGACCCGCGGGTCATGCAGGGCTACGCCGCCGGACGCTGATCCATCATGCCGGCTTTATTTGCGCCGGGTCGGGTTGGCGTCGCTTGTGCATAAGAAACGGCGCGATGTGGGGGAATTCATGAGGCTGACGCGCATCCTGGCAGCCGTGACTTTGGTCGCGGCAGGCCTCACCGCCAATATTGCCGACGCACAGACGACGCTGCGCATTGGCCTTGCCGAAGACCCCGACATTCTCGACCCGACGCTCGCGCGCACCTTTGTCGGCCGCATCGTCTTTGCCGCGATGTGCGACAAGCTCGTCGACATCAGCGCCGATCTGAAGATCGTGCCGCAGCTCGCGACCGAGTGGCATTGGGTCGACGACAACAAGGGCCTGGTGATGACGCTGCGCCAAGGCGTCAAGTTCCAGGACGGCGAGAAGATGGATGCGGCCGCGGTCAAGTTCAGCATCGAACGCCACCTGACGATGCCCGGCTCCAACCGGAAGGCCGAGATCAGTGCGGTCAAATCGGTGGAGATCGTCGATGACCACACCGTCAAGCTCGTGCTCGACAAGCCCTTCGCGCCGCTTCTGGCGCAGCTTTCGGATCGCGCCGGCATGATCGTCTCGCCAAAAGCCGCGCAGGCCGAAGGCGACAAGTTTGGCGACCACCCGGTTTGCGCCGGCCCCTACAAATTCACCGAGCGGGTCGCGCAAGACCGCATCGTGCTCGACCGCTTTCCCGACTATTGGAACAAGGACGCGGTGCATTTTGACCGCATCGTCTATCTGCCGGTGCCTGACGCGACGGTCCGCCTCGCCAATCTGCAATCCGGCCAGTTCGACCTCATCGAACGCCTCGCCGCGACCGATCTCGACGCCGCGAGCAAGGACAGCCGGCTCAAGATCGCGACGATCACCTCGCTCGCCTATGAGGGCATCACCATCAACCTCAACAATGGCGAACGGGCCAAACACCCGCTCGGCCAGGACAAGCGGGTGCGCGAGGCGCTCGAATTGTCGATCGACCGCAACGCACTCAATCAGGTCGTCTTCAACGGCCAGTTCACCCCCGGCAACCAATGGGAGGCGCCGTCGAGCCCATGGTACGTCAAGTCGATCCCAATCCCGGCGCGCGATGTCGCCAAGGCGAAATCGCTGCTCGCCGCGGCGGGCGTACCGCACCCATCCTTTACGCTGATGGTGCCGAACAACACCGAGGCGACAAACGAATCCCAGGTGATCCAATCGATGGCCGCCGAGGCCGGGTTCGACATCAAGCTCCAATCGACCGAGTTCGCCTCGTCGCTCGATCTCGCCAGCAAAGGCGATTTCGAGGCCTATCAGATCGGCTGGAGCGGCCGCACCGACCCTGACGGCAACATCTACAATTTCGTGGGCTGCAAGGCACCGCCGGCGCTGAATGCGGCGAAATACTGTAATCCCGAGGTCGATGCCGCGCTCGACGCGGCGCGTGCGGCCAGCACGGATGACGCCCGGATGGCACAATACACGATCGTCGCTCAGCACATCCTCGCCGACCGGCCGATCATCTACCTGTACCACCGTAGATGGCTGTACGCGATGAACGCGGGCCTCTCCGGCTTTACCCCGTATCCCGACGGTCTCATCCGGCCGCAAGGGATCGAGATGAAGTGAGCCGGGCCTCGCAGTGACCGCCTTTCTCGTCCGCCGCATCGCGCTGATTTTTCCGACGCTGTTTTTTGTGTCGGTGCTGATCTTCGGGCTGCAGCAATTGCTGCCGGGCGACCCGGCGGTGACGATGGCCGGGGAGGAGCAGGACCCGGCGGTGATCGCCTATCTGCGGCAGAAATATCACCTCGATGAGCCGCTGCCGGTGCGCTACGCGCTGTGGGTCGAGGGCGTGGTGCAGGGCGATCTCGGCGAGTCGATACGCATCAAGCGGCCGGTCAAGGATCTCATCATCGAGAAGCTCCCGGTGACGGGCGAGCTTGCCGGCCTGGCGATGCTCGTCGCCATCGCCATCGGCGTGCCGGCTGGCATTCTCGCGGCGGTCAAGCACGACACAGCAATCGACTACGGCGCGACGATGGTCGCGCTGTGGGGTATTTCCATGCCCAATTTCTGGCTCGGGATCATGCTGATCCTGTTGTTCTCGGTGACCTTGGGCTGGCTCCCGGCCTCGGGCTTCGTGCCACCCGACGAAAGCCTGAAGCAGAACCTGTTGACCCTCGTCATGCCGGCTTTCGTGCTCGGCAACGCGATTGCCGCGGTGATGATGCGCCACACGCGAAGCGCGATGCTGCAAGTGCTGAGCGCCGATTACGTTCGCACCGCGCGCGCCAAGGGGCTGAGCCAGACAAGCGTCGTGCTACGCCACGCGCTGCGCAACGCGCTGATCCCGGTCGTGACGTTGGGCGCCCTCGAATTCGGCGGGCTGCTGTCGGGTGCGGTGCTGACCGAGCAGGTCTTCACCATCCCCGGCTTCGGCAAGCTGATCGTCGACGCGGTGTTCAATCGCGATTACGCCGTCGTCCAGGGCGTCGTGCTGTGCACCGCGTTCGCCTACATCATGCTCAACCTCGTCGCCGATATCGCCTATGTCCTGATCAACCCGCGGCTGAGCGCATGACGGCCGAGCCGCTCGACACGGCGCTGATCGACGAGGGCATAGGCGAGCGGCCCTGGCAGCGGAGCCTGCGCATTCTGGTGCGGCGGCGAACGGCGATCTTCGGGCTTGGGGTGGTGCTGTTCTTTATCGCGCTGGCCATCCTCGCGCCGCTCCTGTCGCCCTACGACCCGCTGGCGACCAACTGGCTGCTGGTGCGCAAGCCGCCTTCGGCGCTCCACTGGTTTGGCACCGACGAGATCGGCCGCGATGTCCTCGCGCGCGTGATTTGGGGCGCGCGCGCATCGCTCTCGGCGGGGCTGGTCTCGGTATCGCTGGCCCTGGCGGCAGGCGTGCCGCTCGGGCTCGTCTCAGGCTATCTCGGCGGCTTTGTCGACGGCACGCTGATGCGGATGGTCGATGCGATGCTGGCGATCCCGTTCCTGATCCTGGCGATCGCGCTCGCGGCGTTTCTCGGGCCGAGCCTTGCGAACGCGATGATCGCGATCGGCGTGTCGCAGACGCCGATCTTCGCGCGCCTGACCCGCGGCCAGGTGCTGTCGGTGAAGCACGAGGATTACATCGAGGCGGCGCGCGCGGTCGGCAACCCGCACCATCGCATCGTGCTGCGCCACATCCTGCCCAACATCGTGCCACCGCTCCTGGTGCAGGCGACGCTTGCCGCGGCCACAGCGATCATCGCCGAGGCGGCGCTTTCTTTTCTCGGGCTTGGCGAACAGCCGCCCGACCCGTCCTGGGGCAGCATGCTCAATACCGCGAAGAATTTCATCTCGCAGGCGCCATGGATGGCGCTGTGGCCAGGGCTGGCGATTTTCCTCTTGGTGTTGTCGCTCAATCTGTTCGGCGACGGACTGCGCGACGCGCTCGATCCGCGCCGCGGGTGACGCGAGCCGGTTGCGTTAGATTGGCAAACCCGCCAAAGTGCGGCTGTTAACGGGGTCCTTTCGAAACGCTGCCAGTCCGAACCGGGGCAGGAGGTCTCTCGATCGACGCGCTTTGCCGCGCCACAGATCAGACTTCAACCGCGATGTTTCGCGGAACGGTCGATTTTGATGCGAATTGGCAAGACGAGAGCGCGTCCATCGTTAGAGATTGTCACCGGGCTGTCATTGCCTCAGGCGAGCATGACAGCGCCGGGCTGAAAGCCCAGACGATCAACAAGCCCAAAGAGGCAAGCCATGGCCATGCCGACCGGAACGATAGACGACATCTGCGTCAACACGATCCGTACTTTGTGCATCGATGCGGTGCAGCAGGCCAATTCGGGCCATCCGGGCACGCCGATGGCGATGGCGCCGGTGGTCTATACGCTGTGGCAGGAATTCCTTCGCTTCGATCCGCAGGATCCGATCTGGCCCAACCGCGACCGCTTTGTCCTGTCGTCGGGTCACGCATCGACACTGCTTTATTCGATCCTGCACTTGACCGGGGTCAAGGCGGTTGACGAGCGCTACGAGCGGCTGGGCACGCCGACGGTCTCGCTCGACGATTTGAAGAAGTTCCGCCAGCTCGACAGCAAGTGCCCGGGCCATCCCGAATACCACTGGACGTCGGGGGTCGAGACCACGACAGGACCGCTGGGGCAGGGGATCGCCACCAGCGTCGGTTTGGCGATCGGCGCCAATTGGCTCGCCAGCTACTTCAACAGACCCGACTTCAAGCTGTTCGATTACCGCGTCTACGCACTGTGCGGCGACGGTTGCATGATGGAAGGTGTGGCGAGCGAGGCTGCTTCACTGGCGGGCCACCTGAAGCTCAGCAATCTGTGCTGGATATACGATAGCAACCACATCACGATCGAAGGCAACACGTCGCTTGCCTTCACCGAAGATGTCGCGGGCCGCTTCCTCGCCTATGGCTGGAATGTGCTGCGGGTCGGCGACGCCAATGACCGCGAGCGCATCGCCCACGCCTTCGAGACCGCCAAGCGCACCAGCGACCGGCCGACTTTGATCATGGTCGAAAGCCATATCGGCTACGGCGCGCCGCACAAGCAGGACACATCGGGCGTTCATGGCGAGCCGCTCGGCGCCGAGGAGGTAAAGCTCACCAAGCGCAATTACGGCTGGCCCGAGGACGCGCAATTTCTCGTGCCGGATGGCGTCTACCAGCATTTCGCCGGCGGCATCGGCGAGCGCGGCGCCAGATCGCGCGCCGAGTGGGAGGCGCTCTTCGCCAAATACAAGGCCGCCCATCCCGCTCTCGCCAAGCAATGCGAGCAGATGCAGAACCGCGATCTGCCCGATGGTTGGGACAAGGACATCCCGGTGTTCCCGACCGATCCGAAAGGCATCGCCAGCCGTGATTCGTCGGGTCAGGTGCTCAATAAGATCGCCCAGAACCTGCCGTGGCTAGTTGGCGGGGCCGCCGACCTCGCGCCGTCGACCAAGACGCGCCTCACGTTCGAGGGGGCCGGCGACATGCAGGCCGAGAACTTCGGCGGCCGCAACATGCATTTCGGCATTCGCGAATTCGCGATGGGCGCCATCTGCAACGGTCTGGCGCTCACCAAGATCCGCTCGTACGGCTCCGGCTTCATGATCTTCTCGGATTATGTAAAGCCGGCGCTTCGCCTCAGCGCGATCATGGAGCTGCCGATCGTCTACGTGTTCACGCACGATTCGATTGGCGTCGGTGAGGATGGGCCGACCCACCAGCCGATCGAGCAGTTGATTGGGCTGCGCGCGATCCCCGGCCTTATCACTTTCCGGCCGGGCGACGCCAACGAGGTCGCCGAGGCATGGCGCTTTGCACTGAACCTGAAGCACCAGCCGGTCTGCATGATCTGCTCGCGCCAGAACCTGGCCACCCTCGACCGCAGCAAGTACGCCGCGGCGAGCGGGGTGACAAAAGGCGCCTATGTACTGGCTTGCGCGGCGCCCGACGGCAGGCCGGATGTGATTCTGATGGCCACCGGCAGCGAGGTGCAGCTCGTCGTCGAGGTGTACGAGAAGTTGGTCGCCGAGGGCGTCAAGGCCCGCGTCGTCAGCATGCCGTCTTGGGAGCTGTTCGAGCTGCAGGACAAGGCATACCGCGATTCCGTGCTGCCGCCCGATTGCCGGCGCCGCGTCGCGGTCGAGCAGGCCTCGACCATCGGCTGGGCGCGCTACACCGGCTTTGACGGCGCCATCATTGGCATGAGCACCTTTGGCGCTTCGGCCCCCCTGAAGGAACTCGTGGTCAAGTTCGGCTTCACACCCGACAACGTATACGCTGCCGCCAAGGCGCAGCTCGCCCGCAAGGAGTAGGACAGATGGCCAGTCGTTTGGCGTCACTCAACGACTATGGACAGTCGGCGTGGTTCGATTTCGTCAGCCGGGATCTACTGCGTTCCGGCCAATTGACCCAGATGATCAAGGACGACGCGCTGAAGGGCGTCACCTCGAACCCCTCGATCTTCGAGAAGGCGATCGGCCACGGCGAGGACTACGACGAGCTTATCCGCCAGGCGGAGGCAGCCGGAGACCTCGACCCCGGCGCGCTGTTCGAGGGCCTTGCGGTTCACGACATCCAGGAGGGCGCCGACGCGATGCGCCCGGTTTATCAACAGACCCAGGGCCGCGACGGTTATATCAGCCTCGAAGTGTCGCCCTATCTGGCGATGCAGACGCATGAGACGATCGAGGAGGCCCGGCGGCTGTGGCGTCAGGTCAACCGTCCGAACCTGATGGTCAAAATCCCGGGTACCAGGCCCGGCATCCCGGCGATCCGCCAGATGATCAGCGAGGGCGTCAACATCAACGTGACGCTGCTGTTCTCGGCTGACGTCTACGCCGAGGTCGCCGAGGCTTACATCTCTGGCCTCGAGGAATTTGTCGAGAAGGGCGGTGATCCGCACCGGGTCGCCAGCGTCGCGAGCTTCTTCATCAGCCGGATCGACTCGCTGGTCGACAGTCAGATCGACAAAAAGATCGCAGCGACGAGCGATGCGGCCGAGAAGACGCGGCTCGAAGGCCTGAAGGGCAAGGCGGCGATCGCCAACGCCAAGCTGACCTACCAGCTCTACAAGGAGATTTATTCGAGCCCGCGATGGCAGCGACTGGCGCAGAAGGGCGCGCAGACCCAGCGCCTACTGTGGGCCAGCACCGGCACCAAGAACCCTAAATACAGCGATGTGCTATATGTCGAGGAGCTGATCGGCGCCGACACCGTCAACACCATGCCGCCGGCGACGATGGACGCGTTCCGCGACCACGGCAAGGCGCGCGCCAGCCTCGAAGAGGACATTGACGAAGCCCAGGCGGTGATGGCGGCGCTGCCGTCGGCCGGGGTGTCGATGGCCGATGTGACCAAGCAGCTCGTCGTCGACGCGGTCGGCCTGTTCGCGGACGCTGCCGACCAGCTCTACGCGTCGGTGCAGAAGAAGCGCCAGATGGTGCTCGGCAACAAGCTCAACGCGATGAGCTGCAAGCTGCCCGCCGATCTCGAAGCCGATTTCAAGACGGCGATCGAGGATTGGCGCAAGGAAGGCAAGGTTCGCCGGCTCTGGGCGGGCGACGCCTCGCTGTGGACCGAGGCCGACGAGGCCAATTGGGTGGGCTGGCTCAACATCGTCAGCGACCAGCTGAAGCAAGTTGCGCATCACGACGCGCTCGCCCGGGACGTGCAGGACGGCAAGTTCAAGGACATGCTGCTGCTCGGCATGGGCGGGTCGAGCCTCGGCCCCGAGGTCTTCGCCGAGACCTTCGGCTCGAAACCCGGCTTCCCGACGCTGCACGTGCTCGACTCGACCGACCCGGCGCAGGTCAAGCGTTTCGAGGATGCGGTCGATCTCAAGAGCTGTCTGTTTCTCGTGTCGAGCAAATCGGGCAGCACTTTGGAGCCCAACATCTTCAAGGCTTATTTTTACGACAAGGCCCAGAAGGCTGTCGGCGAGGCGGAAGCGCCAAAGCGCTTCCTCGCGGTCACCGATCCGGGCTCGTCGGTCGAGAAGATGGCGCGCGAGACCGGCTTTCGACACGTCTTCCACGGGCTGAAGAGCATTGGCGGACGCTATTCCGTGCTGTCGAATTTCGGCATGGTGCCGGCGACAGCGATCGGCATCCCGCCCAAGCAGTTTTTCGACACGACGATGGAGATGGTGCGCTCCTGCGCGCCCAGCGCGCCGCCGGCGGAGAACCCGGGCGTTATCCTCGGTGCGGTCATGGGCGTCTGCCAGCGCAAGGGCCGCGACAAGGTGACGGTGCTGGCGTCGAAGGGCATCGCCGATTTCGGCGCCTGGCTTGAGCAGCTTCTCGCCGAGTCGACCGGCAAGATCGGCAAGGGCATCGTCCCGGTCGACGCCGAGACCGCCGGCCCGCCATCGGTCTATGGCAATGACCGGCTCTTCGCCTATACCAGGCTCGCCTCGGATAAGGATGAAGAGCAGGACAAGGCGGTCGCCGCGCTCGAAGCGGCCGGTCAGCCGGTCGTCCGCATTGTGGTCCACGACAAGATGCAGCTCGGTCAGGAGTTCTTCCGCTGGGAGATGGCGACCGCCGTCGCCGGCTCGATCATCGGCATCAACCCGTTCGACCAGCCCGATGTCGAGGCCAGCAAGGTCAAGACCCGCGAGCTGACCTCGGCCTATGAGCAGACCGGTAAGCTGCCGCCCGAGACGCCGTTCGCCTCGTTCGACGGCATCGAGCTTTTCGCCGACCCACGCAACGAAGGCGAGCTGAAGCCCAAGGCGACGAGCCTCGTCGCTGCATTGAAGGCGCATCTCGACCGCGGCAAAGCCGGCGATTATGTCGCGATGCTCGCCTATATCGACCGCACCGCGGCGCATATCGAGGCGATGCAGAAGATGCGGCACCGGGTGCGCGATACCAAGAAGCTGGCGACCTGCCTCGGCTTCGGCCCGCGTTTCCTGCATTCGACCGGCCAGGCTTACAAGGGCGGCCCGAACAGTGGCGTGTTCCTGCAGATTACCTGCAGCGATCCGGCCGATCTCCCGGTGCCCGGCGCCAAGTACACGTTTGGCGTGGTCAAGGCGGCGCAGGCGCGTGGCGATTTCGACGTGCTCGCCGACCGCGGGCGGCGAGCCTTGCGCGTGCATCTCGCCAATGGCGTCGAGAAGGGCTTGCCCGCTCTCGCCGCTGCGTTGGAACAGGCTTTGAAATAGCGGCCGAGAAATATAGGGAGACTGGCAATGCAACTCGGAATGATCGGGCTCGGCCGCATGGGCGGCAATATCGTCCGCCGGCTGATGCGGAACGGCCATAGCTGCGTCGTCTATGACCGCAGCGCCGATGCCGTGTCCTCGCTGACCAAGGAAGGCGCGACCGGCAGCTCCGGCCTTGCCGATTTCGTCGGCAAGCTTACCGCGCCGAAAGTCGTCTGGGTCATGCTGCCGTCCGGCAAGATTACCCACGACACGATCGTTGAGCTGAGCGGTCTGCTCGGCAAGGGCGACATCCTGATCGACGGCGGCAACTCCAAGTTCCTCGAGGACATCGCACACGCCGAGCTGCTCGCGCCAAAGGGCATCACCTTTGTCGACGTCGGCACCAGTGGCGGCGTCTGGGGACTGGAACGTGGCTATTGCATGATGATCGGTGGCACCGACGAGGCTGTCCGCCATCTCGACCCGATCCTGAGCTGCCTGGCGCCGGGCGCGGGCTCGATCGACAAGACCCCGGGCCGCGCGGGTCGCGATCCGCGAGTCGAGAACGGCTACATCCATGCCGGGCCGGCCGGCGCGGGCCATTTCGCCAAGATGGTCCATAACGGCATGGAATACGGCATCATGCAGGCCTATGCCGAGGGCTTCGACATCCTCAAGGGCGCCTCGCAGGCCTTCATCCCGGAGAACCGGCGCTACAAGTTCAACCTTGCCGATCTGGCCGAAGTGTGGCGGCGCGGCAGCGTCATCGCCTCGTGGCTGCTCGACCTGACCGCGATCGCGCTCGCCGAGGACGAGACGCTCTCGGAGTTCTCGGGCTATGTCCAGGATTCGGGCGAGGGCCGCTGGACGATCGAAGCGGCTATCGAGGAAGCGGTGCCTGCCGACGTATTGACGGCGTCGCTCTACACCCGGTTCCGCTCGCGCCAGGAGCACACCTACGCCGAGAAGATCTTGTCGGCGATGCGCAAGCAGTTCGGTGGGCACACCGAGCAGATGGCGCATGAGGCGCACGGCAGCGAACACCACTGAGACCGCGCGAACCCGAGGTAATGCTGACGAGGCCGAGCAATGGCTGATGCCAATGGAGCACCGCAGCGCGGCGGAAAAGCGCCGCCCTGCACGGTCGTGATCTTCGGCGCGACGGGCGATCTGACCGCGCGCCTGCTGATGCCTGCGATCTACAACCTGTCGCGCACCGGCCTGCTATCCGACAATTTCGCTCTGATCGGTATCGGTCGCTCTCCGGAGACGGACGAATCGCTGCGCAACGACCTCACCGAAGCCATCAAGCGTTTCACTCAGGGTCACGGCGAAGGTTCGGCCGACGCGTCGTTTGATGAGAAAGCGTGGAAATTCATCGCCGATCGCATCAGCTACATGTCGGGCGACGTCACCCAGCCCGACCTGTACCAGGACCTCAAAAAGAAGCTCGACGAGGCCGTCAAAGCCAGTGGTACACAAGGCAACGTTCTGTTTTACCTCGCGGTTGCCGCAAGCCTCTTCGGCCCGATCATCGATCAACTCGGCGCGGCCGGTCTCGCACAGGAAGAAAACGGCAGCTGGCGGCGGGTCATCATCGAGAAGCCGTTTGGCACCGACCTTGAGTCGGCCAAGGCGCTCAATACGCGTGTTCTCAAGGTGCTTGACGAATCGCAGATCTATCGAATGGATCATTTCCTTGGCAAGGAGACGGTCCAGAACATCATGGCGCTGCGCTTCGCCAACGGCATCTTCGAGCCGTTGTGGAACCGCGATCATATCGACCATGTCCAGATTACCGTTGCAGAGACCGTCTCGGTCGAGCATCGCGCGGCGTTCTACGAACAGACCGGCGCGATGCGCGACATGGTGCCGAACCATGTCTTCCAGCTCGTCAGCCTGACGGCGATGGAGCCGCCAAATTCCTTCGACCCCGATGCGGTGCGCACCGAAAAGACCAAGGCTCTGCAGGCGATCCAGCCATTCGACCATGACGACCTGCTGCGCAATGTCGTGCGCGGGCAATACACGGCGGGCACCGTGCTCGGTAAGCCGGTCCCGGCATACCGCAACGCCGAAGGCGTCGCGCCCGACAGCACGACAGAGACTTTTGTCGCGATGCGTTTGGCGATCGATACCTGGCGCTGGGCCGGCGTGCCGTTCTACCTGCGCACCGGCAAGTCGATGACCCGGCGCACGACGGAAATCTCTATCCAGTTCAAGGGGGCGCCATTCGCGTTATTCCGCGACACGGCGGTCGAGTCGATTTCGCCAAACGTCCTGACCCTGCACATCCAGCCGGATGAAGGCGCCTCGCTGCAGTTCAGCGCCAAAAAGCCGGGCCCCGAAATCCATCTCGGCGGCGTGCGGATGGATTTCCGTTATAGCGACTATTTCAACGCCGCACCGGCGACCGGCTACGAGACGCTGGTCTATGACTGCATGATCGGCGACCCGACTTTGTTCCAGCGCGCTGACTCGGTCGAGGCGGGATGGAGCGTGGTGCAGCCGATCTTCGATCTGTGGAAGAACGACCGCAGCGCGCCGCTCGAATTCTATCCGGCCGGCAGCGCCGGTCCTGACGGTGCCGAGCAGATGCTGTGGCGCAGCGGCCGCGCCTGGCGTCCGATCGGCTGAGTCGCGCTCTCATGGCTCGCCCGGTCATCGTTGCGCCGTCGATTCTGTCCGCCGATTTCCTGCGGCTTGGCGATGATGTGCGGGCGGCCGACGAAGCCGGCGGCGACTGGATCCATGTCGACGTGATGGACGGACGCTTTGTGCCGAACATGACGATCGGGCCGGTTGTTGTGTCATATCTGCGCAAAGCCACAAAGAAACCGCTCGACGTGCATCTGATGATCGTCGAACCAGAACGCTATCTCGACGAATTCGCCGAGGCAGGGGCAGATCACATCCTTGTGCACTGTGAGGCGAGCGCGACGATCCATCTGCACCGCACGCTGTCGCACATAAGCGGATTGGGCAAAAAAGCGGGGGTGGTGCTCAATCCGGGCACCTCGCTCGCGCAGATCGAATACGTCCTCGACCTTGTCGATATCGTGCTGATTATGACGGTAAATCCGGGGTTTGGCGGGCAGAAGTTCATCTCGACGATGCTGCCCAAGATCAGCGCGCTGCGCGACGTACGCGACAAACGTGGGCTCGATTTTGTCATCGAGGTCGATGGCGGATTGAGCGGCGACAATGCGTGGCAGGTGGTCGATGCTGGCGCGACCGCGATCGTCGCCGGCTCGGCGGTATTTCACGCGCCGGACTACGCCAAAGCAATCGCCGCGATCCGCAACTCCAAACCGCCGGCTCACTGACATGGCCCACCATCCGCGCATCGATGTTTCGCCTGATTTCGAGGGGCTTGCGCATCGCGTCGCGCAGTGGATTGTCGACCTCGCCTGCGCCGCACCCGATCGTTTTGCCATCGCTTTGTCTGGCGGTTCGACCCCCAAGCGGCTCTATCAACTGCTGGCCGCGGCGCCGCTGCGTGCGGCGATGCCGTGGGATCGCGTGCATCTCTTCTGGGGCGACGATCGCTTCGTGCCCTGGGACGACCCCAATAGCAATTACGGCATGGCCCGCGACGCGATGATCGCGCATGTGCCGATCCCGCCGGAAAACGTGCACGGCATTCGCCCCGACGGGTCGCCCGACGACGCGGCGCGGGCCTACGAAGACGAGCTGAAATCCTATTACGGCAGCGCCACGCTCGACCCGAAGCGTCCGCTGCTCGACGTGAACCTGCTCGGCATGGGACCCGATGGCCACACCGCATCGCTCTTTCCCGGCAAGCCGGCGCTTGAGGTGCGGGACCGCTGGGTAACCGGCGTGCCGGTGCCGGGCCTCAACCCCTTCGTGCCGCGCGTCACGCTGACCTTTCCCGCGCTCGCCAGCAGCCGTTCGGCCGCCTTTGTCGTCGCTGGCGCCGACAAATCGGCGATGATGAAGCGCGTCTGGGCCGGCGAGCGCGAGCTGCCGTCGGCCCGCATCGATCCGGTCGGTGAGCTGGTGTGGTTTATCGATCGCGCGGCGCAGGGCGAGGGCTGAGCGGTGCCGGTAGACCGCGATCAGCTCAAAAAGCAGGCGGCGCTGCGCGCGGTCGCGTTCGTCGAGGACGGCATGGTGGTCGGCCTTGGCACCGGTTCGACCGCCTATTTCGTCGTCGAGGGGCTCGGCGCGCGGGTCAAGGAAGGGCTGAAGATTACCGGTATTCCGACCTCCGAGCGGACCGCCACGCAGGCGCGCAGCCTCGGGATTCCGCTCGCGACCTTCGCCGAGCACCAACGCATCGACCTGACGATTGACGGCGCCGACGAAGTCGAGCGCCGTTCGCTGGATTTGATCAAGGGCCTCGGCGGCGCGCTGCTTCGCGAGAAGATCGTCGCGGCCGCCAGCCAGCGGCTGGTCATCGTTGTCGATCAGGAGAAGCTGGTCGACCAGCTCGGCGACCATACGCCAGTGCCGGTCGAGGCCGTGCAGTTCGGTTGGCAGGCGACCGCTGCGGCCCTGAGGAGGCTTGGCGCCGAGCCGGTGCTGCGCCACGCGCACGAGGACCATCCGTTTATCACCGATGGCGGCAACTACACGCTCGATTGCCGCTTCACCAAGATCGCCGATGCCAAGGCCCTCGAACGCGACATCAACGCGATCGTTGGCGTCGTCGATTGCGGACTGTTTATCGGTCGCGCCGCCGCGGTGATCGTCGCGGCGACCGACGGCATCCACGTCTTGAACGCGCCCTGAACGGCCAAAAGGGGGAATAAGTTGAGCCAGATCAAGCTCGTCATCACCGATGTTGACGGCACTTTGGTCACGACCGAGAAGGCGCTGCGTCCATCGGCCGTCGCCGCCGTGCGCAAGCTGCACGACGCGGGCATCGGCTTTACGATCTGCAGCAGCCGGCCGCCTTTCGGTCTCACGACGATGCGCGACGCGCTACAGATCACGCTGCCGTTTGGCGGCTACAATGGCGGCTCGATCGTCGAGCCCGACCTCACCGTCATCGAGCAGGTCTCCATCCCGCCGGACGTCGCGCGCAGAGCCGTCGATGTTTTCCACGCCAATGGCGTCAGCACCTGGGTCTTTGTCGGCAACGAGTGGGTGATCCTCGACCGCCAGGGCGACCACGTCGACCACGAGATCCATACGATCGACGTGCCGCCGACCGTGGTCGACAAATACACTGACTATCACTTCAGCGCGGTCGGCAAGATCGTCGGCGCCAGCAATGACCATCCGCTGATCGCCAAGGTCGAGCACGTCATGCAGGAAACGCTCGGCCATTCGGCGCATGCCGCGCGCAGCCAAGCCTACTACTGCGACGTTATCGCGCCGAACATCAGCAAGGGCCGTATCGTCGAACTGCTCGGCCAGCGCCTCGGCCTCGCACGCGACGAGATAGCGGTGCTCGGTGACATGCCAAACGATCTCGAGATGTTTGCCGCCGCCGGTTTCCCGATCGCGATGGGCAACGCCCCCGACGATGTCAAAGCCAAGGCCAAGGCCGTCGCGCCCGGGACCAACGACGAGGACGGCTGGGCCGGGGCGATCGACGAATTCATCCTGAACGGCTAAATGCCGTTGCGGTAAAATTTCTCGCGCCGGTCCTGAATGTTCCTGATATGTTCCTTATCTGCGCTCCATCGGCGCTGCGCGGCCAAACCCAGGGCGCCGATGCCCGGAGACCCGGGCTCGCTATTTGAAAGACCCAAACCGGAGCGTGGACAGCAGACCAACCGTTCGTGCCGTCAAGGACCAACAATCAACGCAACAGACGTCGGCGTCGTCGAGGGCGCCAAAAACCAACCGGCCGTCGCCGCTGGCGCGGGAAATCACCAATAAGATCCCGCGGGGCACGGCGAAGAGGAAAACCCAAAGCCCTCGTCCAGGACGCTCACCGGCACAGCGCAAGGACCGCCGACAACCCGGCAGTAGGCAGTGAATATGGTTTTTTGACCACGCGCGGCGACCCCGGCG
>DATJSH010000144.1:0-11453 GCA_035504235.1 Allostellaceae bacterium
CTAATCTCCCTGCTCCGCCGCCGGGATGAATTCGAAATCCTCGAGCGGCACTTCGTCGAAGAAGGCCTTGTGCGCGCGCTGCGGAAACGGCCACAGCACCGGGGTCGGCTGCGTGCTGGTGTACCAGTTCTTGCAGCCGCCGGTCCAAACCGTGCCGGGAAACGCCGCGTCGAGCCGCGCGAGGAATTTTTCGGTCGCCGCCGCTGTCGGCGCCACCGCCGCGCGCCGCGCCCGCGCCTCGGCGACCAGCCGCATGATGCAGCCGATCTCCTGCTCAAGACCCAGCGTCACCGGCACGTTGTTTACCGGCGCAAACGGCCCGTAGAGCATGAACAGGTTCGGGAAGCCCGGCACCGCGATCCCGCCATAGGAATGGATGCGCTTCTGCCACGCCTCGTCGATCGTCATCCCGTTGAGCCCGGTGACGTGCATCGGCCGCATATAGGCGTGCGGGTCGAAGCCGGTGGCGTAGACCAGCACGTCGAGCGCAACCTTCTCGCTGTCGGCCATCACCACGCCGTCAGGCTCGATGCGCTCGATGGAGCCCTTGACGATATGCGCGTTGGGGAGCTGCACCGCCTCGTAATAATTGCGGTCGGATTTGGGGATGCGGGTGCAGCCGAGATTGTAGTCGGGCGTCAGCTTCTCGCGCAGCTCAGGGTCCTTGATGTAGTCCAGGAATGAGGCGTATTCGCGCTCCATCGCTTCGCGCTGCTTGCCCGGATAGAGCCGCCAGGCATCGCCCTCGTTGATCATCTGCCAGAGCTTCCGCTGCTCTCGTTCGTAGCCGCCCGGCAGGCGCAGCTTCAGCCGCTCGCGCCATGTCGACGGCGGGTTGTCGCGGATGTGCACCCATTGCGCGCGGCGGATGAATTGGGTGACGTCGCAACCGGCCCAGGCCAGCGCCTCGGTGATCTGCACCCCGCTCGCGCCGCTGCCGATGACACCCCAGCGCTTCCCTTCATACGGCACCGAATGGTCCCAGCGCGCCGAATGGAACGACGGCCCCGCGAAGCTCTCGCGCCCCGGAATATCGGGAAACAGCGGCTTGTGCAGAAAGCCGGTGGCGCAGACGAAGACATCCGCCGCGTCGCAGTTACCCTTCGCGGTCTCGATCCGCCAGCGCCCGTCGCTGAAGCGTGCGCCGGTGATCTCCTCGTTGAAACGGATGAATTTGTGCAAGCCTCGGTCGCGCGCGACCTTGCGCACATAGGCGAGGATTTCGTCAGCCGGCGCGTATTTGCGCGACCAGTCGTAATTGGGTTGAAACGGAAACTCGTACTGCCGCGACAGCACGTCGACAAAGAGGCCGGGAAAGGTGTTGTCGCGCCAGGTGCCGCCGACCTCGCCGGCCTTTTCGTAGACCGTGAAATCGATCCCGGCGCGCTTCAGCGTCTCGGCCATGAACAGCCCGGCGACCCCGGCGCCGGCGACGACAACGCGAAATTTCCGCTGGGACAATTGCGCCTCGCAAATCTGGGCTGGACCGCTATTTGCAAAGCTTACGGCGTGCGCGGCGATTTCGACAACCCAGAGGGCTCAAAGACACAACTCGCTAAGTGAGTGAATTCCGTCGATCTTGCCTTAGTATCGCCGGGAGACGACGGCGCTGCCGTCGCGGGAGGAGCCTGATGGACGGATTGCTCGATATGTCGCGACTGCCGCTCGATGCCGAGGCGCACCCGGTCGTGCAGGCGGCAAAGGCGATACAGCCGAAGCTGCGCGCCTATAAGGACGAGATCGAGCGCGGGCAGCGCATGCCCAAGGCGCTTGTCGAAGAATTCCATGAGGCGGGCTTCTACCGCATGACCCTGCCGCGCGGGCTCGACGGGCATCAGCTCGACCCGATCACCTACACCCGCGCCGTCGAGTATCTCGCCGAGGGCTGTGGCTCGGTGGGCTGGAATCTCGCCAACTGCGCCATCGGCCAGCTCGTAACGCTCGGCCTGCCGCAAGAGGGTGTCGAGGAGATGTACCCGAAGGGGCATAAGACGGCGATGGCCGGCACCGCGGTGCAGGGCGGCGGGCAGGGCATCCCCGTCGAGGGCGGCTACCGCGTGACCGGGCGCTGGCAGTTCGGCACCGGCTGCCAGGAGGCGAGCTGGATGCTCGGCAGCTTCCAGATCGTCGAGGACGGCAAGCCGCGGGTCAACGAGCAGGGCCGCCCGCTCTTCTGGCGCGCCGTGTTTCGTCGCGACGAAGTCGAAATCGTCCCCGAAAGCTGGGATGTCTCCGGCCTGCGCGGCACCGGCAGCTTCGACTGGACGGTGACCGAAATCTTCCTGCCCGAGCGGCGGGTGATGCCGCACATGGGAGCGCCGCTCGACAATCAGTGGTCGCGCTGGCCGGGAACGACCTATCAGCTCCCGGCGCAATGCTGGGTCGGGCCGCATCACAGCGCGGTCATCACCGGCATCGCGCGCGCCGGGGTCGACGCGCTGATCGAATTGGCCGGCGGCAAGCAGCCCCGCGGCCGCCCCGCCGGCCTGCTCTGCGACAGCCCGCAAGTGCAGGACGCGGTCGGCCGCGCCGACACCATCCTCGATGCCGGCCGCGCCTATCGCAGCGCGATGATCGCCGAATTATGGAACACGATCGCCGGCGGCGGCGAAACCACCCTGCAGCAGCGCGCCCGTTGCCGGCTCGCCTCGACCTACGCCGCGGATTGCGCGCGCGAGGCGATGGATTTGATGTATCGGCTCGGCGGCAGCACCTCGTTCAAGCGCGCGAGCCGGCTCGCGGAGTGCTGGCGCGACCTGCACACCGTCGGCCAGACGGTCACGATCGCGCCGGAATGGTATCCGATCGGCGGACGCGTCTATCTGGGGATGGACCCTGGCTCCCGCATGCGCTGACCCGCGGTCGCGGAGGTGATGCTGCAGTGGCCCCCGGCGTGGTTCGAGACGGCCGCGGTTTATCCTGAGGAGCCGCCGCTAAGGCGGCGTCTCGAAGGGCGCTCCTCACCGTGACGGGAGTTTGGTGATGGCATCAAGAACCTCCGTCATCCCGAGGAGCGCCGAAGGCGCGTTCGAAGGACGCGCGCACGCCAGCCCGAACGAGCAGCGCTAGGGCATGGCTGAATTAGACGCAAGCGAAGCGTCGGCCGACGACGAAGACGACGTCGCCGCGTATTGGCGGCAGACGCTATGGGCGATGGTCGGCATCCAGTTCATCATGACCATGGCGTTTTCGATGCTGACGCCGATCATGCCGCTGTTCCTGCCCGAGCTCGGGGTCAAAAGCTCGGGCGCGATCGACACCTGGGCCGGCATCCTCAGCGGCACCACCTCGTTTGTTGCCGCCTTCGCCTCGCCGGTCTGGGGTCGCGTCGCCGACCGCCACGGGCGCAAGCTGATGCTGATCCGCTCGAGCTTGGCGATCGCCTTCTTCACCGCGCTGATGGGGGTTTCGCTCAACGTCTGGCAGTTTTTCGCCTGCCGCGCGCTGATGGGCGTCTTTGCCGGATTTTCCAGCGCCGCGATCGCGCTGGTGGCGAGCCAGGTGCCGGAAGGCCGGCTGGGCTTTTCGCTCGGCTGGCTGTCGACCGGCCAGCTTGTCGGCTCGCTGGTCGGACCGATCATCGGCGGCGCACTGGCCGATGCGACCGGCAGCTATCGCATCCCGTTCTACATGACCTCGGGCACGATCCTGATCGCGCTGGGTCTCGTCTGGTTTGTCGTGCGCGAGCAGTTCGTCCGCCCCAGCGGCGGCGGGCGCGCCGGACGCTCGACCATCACGGGCCTCATCGCGCTGGCGCGCTCGCCGGCCCTCCTGGCTTTGTTCTTCGTCCTGCTGATGGCGCAGTTTGGCGTGCGCACGGTACAGCCGATCGTAACGCTCTACGTCAAGCAGATGGTCGGCGACGTCCCCAATTTAGCCACGCTGAGCGGGCTCGCCTTCTCCGTGACCGGTCTTGCCGATGTCATCGCCTCGCCGTTCCTCGGCAAACGCAGCGACGTGATCGGCTATCGCCGCGTCATGCTGATCTGCCTCGCCGGCGGCGCCCTGGCGACGCTGCCGCAGGCTTTCACCCACAATTATTTCGCTTTCACCGCCGAGAGATTCGCCGTCGGGCTGTTTGTCGGCGGCCTCTTGCCGACCGCCAACGCCCTTGTCGGCCGCCTCGTGCCGCGCTCCGATCGCGGCACGATTTACGGCATGACTTCTTCGGCGATGTTCATGGGCAACTCGCTGGGGCCGCTCTTGGGCGGCCTTCTCGCGGCCGGGCTTGGGCTTTCCTGGGTGTTCGTGATGACCGGCGCGGTGTTGGCGCTCAACCTCGTCTGGGTCTACTACCGGGTGCCGGAGTATCGGCCGGCGACAGCCTGATCACATTTCGTTACCGAGCGGGCGTTGTTTTCGGACAGAGCGCTTAATACATCTTAGCCGGGCTTCCTCGGGGGAGGAAACCGGCGCCCGCCAGCGGCGGGACAGTGGGGGAAAGATGCTGAAACGATCGGTGATGCCCGCCGGGGCGGCGGTGCTGGCGTTGTTGGTGCTGTCCGGCTGCGCCGGGCAAGTGCCCACCTTCAATTCCTTCAACTCGAACGATCCCGGTGAGCGCGCGATCGGCGGCGCGATGGTTGGCGCGGGGACCGGCGCGCTGACCGGCGGGCTGATCGGCGGCTGGGAGGGCGCCGGTGTCGGCGCGGCCGCTGGCGCGGTGATCGGCGCGGTCGCCGGCGCCGCGACGACGCCCGCCGGAGGGCCGCAGGCCGCCGCCTATCCGGCGCCCGTCTACCAGCCGCAGACTTCGGCCTACCCGAGCTATCCGGCGCAGCCGAGCTATCCGGCGCAGCCGAGCTATCCGGCGCAGCCGACCTATCCGGCGCCGGTAGAGCAGCGTTAGGGTTCGATCGCTTTGGGTTGCCGCACCGCACGGATTCGCCTCCTGCGGGCTTGACCCGCGGGTCCACGTCTTCTTTTGTGGACGGTGGAGCTTTGAAAGCGCCGTACCGTCGCTCTCGGGAAGCCGTTCCCCTGGGCTTCCCAAACCAGCTAGCGGATAGCGAACCAACTTGGGCTGCGGCGTCTGCCCTCGGGCAGTGGCGCGCAGCCCGCTTCCTTGCCTCGATCTAACGTAAAAATGCGGAATTGGCGGAAGAGACTGCGTGATACAGGAAGTAAAGCATTCCGCAGCCAAAAATGAGGCACAACAATAAAAGCCGCATCACACTTCTCCCGAGATTACACGGCTCTATCCGATTCCGATTAAATAATGGTTAAGGACCGACGCTTTTCCTTAACAGGGATCCGCCGCATAAACCGGTGCGAGCGTCGGCAAAGGTGGCGCTCAAATCGTAAAATTCTCCGGTTGGTCGGCTCGAGACTGGTCCAGTCCGGCTAAGCCGCCAGCCTTTCCCTTGCGGCTTCCTTGATCATCGCCGCGCCCTTCTCGGCGATCATGATGGTCGGCGCGTTGGTGTTGGTACTGCTGACCGCCGGCATGACCGAGGCGTCGATGACGCGCAGACCCTGGAGGCCGTGCACCCGCAGCTGGTCGTCGACGACGCTCATCGCATGGTCGCCCATCATGCACGAACAGCTTGCGTGGTAGACGGTGGAGCCGTTGCCGCGCGCGTAATCCAAGAGCTCGTCGTCACTCTGCACCGAGGGGCCCGGCACATTCTCCTCGATGATGTATTTCGCCAGCGCCGGCGCGGCGAACAGGCGGCGCAGGAATTTGAGCCCGCCGACCATCGCGCGCTGGTCGGTCGGGTCGGAGAGGTAGCGTGGGTTGATCGCCGGCTGCTCGCGCGGGTCGGGCGAGCGCACCAGCACATAGCCGCGCGACAACGGGCGCATCTGCCACGGGCCACCGGTGATGCCGGGCCGCTGGTCGAGCTTGCGGATAAGCCCCGGCTTGTAGCTCGCCGGGGCGAAGACGCATTGCACGTCGGGGGTCGCCGATTCAGGCAGCACCTTGACCGAGGCGGCGCAAAGCGAGGCGCCGAAGGTCAGCATGCCCGTGCCTTGGAGGAAGAACTTCCTGATCTCGTTGGCGAAACCGATGCCGCGGGCGCGCTCGTTGAGGGTTTCGAGGTCGCGCACATAGCACGACATGCGGGCGATGTAATGGTCCTGGAAGTTCTTGCCGACGCCTTGCAACGCGTGATGTACGGCGATACCGGCCTTGGCGAGCACGTCGGGATCGCCCACCCCCGACAGCTGCAACAGGTGCGGCGAGCCGATCGCGCCGCCGGAAAGGATCACCTCGCGCGCCGCGTCGGCGATCTCCACCTGACCCCCGCGCGAATAGACGACGCCGGTCGCCCGCTTGTCCTTGAAGATGACATGGTGCACCAACGCGCTGGTGACGATCTGCAAATTGGGCCGCTTCTTGGCCGGGCGGAGATAGGTCGCCGCGGCGCTGGCGCGGCGGCGACCGCCGCGGGTCTGCTGGCACCAGCCGATCGAATCCCCGGTGCCGCGCGGCAAATTGTTGACGTCGGGCCGGTATTCGAGCCCCAGCTCCTGCGCCGCTTCGATGATCGCGTGGCACGCCGCCGGCTGCTCGGTCATCGGCGAGGTGGTGAGATAGCCGGTATTGCCATGGATTTCAGCGGCTTCGCCTGTCCACCTCTCGGCCCGCTTGAAGAACGGCAACACGTCGTCCCAGCCCCAGCCGCGATTGCCGAGCTGCGCCCAGTGGTCATAATCCTCGGGCTGGCTGCGGATGTAGATGAGCCCGTTGATCGACGACGAGCCGCCCAGCACCCGGCCGCGCGGATAGGCGATGGCGCGGCCGTTGGTGCCGGGGTCGGCCTCGGCCTTGAACCCCCAGGTGATCGTCTTGTGGTCGAGCAGCTTCATGTAGCCGACCGGGATGTGGATCAGCGGGTTCCAGTCGCGCCCGCCCGCCTCGATCAGCACGACCCTGACGCTCGGGTCTTCAGTCAGCCGATTGGCTAGCACGCACCCGGCCGAGCCGCCGCCGACGATGATGTAATCCGCATTCATCGCGTTCCTACCCCTCCACCCTTCGGGTCACAGCCGGATTGTCCACGGATCGATGAGGCTAAGGCCGCATCCCACAAAATCGGTGATGTCGCGCGTCGCAAGATCAGCTTTTGAAACAAGCGTGATCGCTGCGATCTGCGCATCGAAAGCCTCAATCGGCCGTCCCTGGCGGCGCCGCAACACCATGATCTCGGCGTATTGAGCAGCTGCTTCGTCGTCAAAAGGTAGAATGCGACCGATAAAGTCTTCGGCGAACATCGCTTGCGCCAATGCAGCAAGGCTGGAGCGCCGCCGACCCGCCGGCAGCGCCGCTATGCCATAGAGAATCTCAGCGACATTGACACTAGTGGTATAGAGCTCGCCCCGGGATTGACCGGCGGTCCATGCGAAGACAGCTGGATGCGGCTCGGAGCGCATCAATTCGGACAACACATTCGTGTCGAGGACAATCACCGCTCGATTGCTGGAGGCTCTGCCGCGTCGACGGCCGGGTGCGGTTCAAGATCGTCAACCCCACCGACGGGCAAGAAACGACGTCTTATCGCCTCAGCGAGATTCAACTCACGGCGCGGCTGCGGGTCTCGCAAAGTCTCGGAGAGCAGGTGGCGCAGTTCCGCTTCCATGGAGCGCCCATTGAGCGCTGCGCGTACGCGCAGTTTTTCTCGCAGTTCGGGATCGACATTGCGGATGGTTAGGGTCGTCATGCGAGTAACGTATTCAATGCAGGCATTGAATACAACACTAAGCCGCCAGCCTTTGTTCCGCTGCCGCCTTGATCGCCGTCGCGCCCTTCTCGGCGATCATGATGGTCGGCGCATTGGTGTTGGTCGAGGTGACGGTCGGCATCACCGAGGCGTCGATGACCCGCAGCCCTTCGATCCCGCGCACCCGCAGCTGGTCGTCGACCACCGCCAGCGAATCCTGCCCCATCTTGCAGGTGCAGGTCGCGTGGAACACGGTCGAGCCGGTCTGCCGCAGGTAATGGAGAAGCTCGTCGTCGCTCTGCACATCCGCGCCGGGGAGCATCTCGGCCACCAGATAGGGCTTCAGGGCCGGCGCCGCGAACAGCTTCCTCACCGCGCGCAACCCGCCGATCGCACAGCGGCGGTCGGTCTCGTCGGACAGGTAGCGCGGGTTGATCGCCGGCGCGTCCATCGGGTTCGCGGTCTTGGCCTCGACATAGCCGCGCGACAAAGGGCGCATCTGCCACATGCCGCCGGTCATCCCGGGTTTGCTGTCGAGCTTGCGGATCGGCCCCGGCGCAAAGCTGGCATTGGCGAAGAGGATCTGCACATCGGGCGTCGCCGACTCCTCCAGCACCTTGACCGAGGCGCAGACCAGCGACGCCGCGTAGGTGAGCAGCCCCTGCCCTTGCAGCACATAGCGCGCCAGCTCGCCCAGGAATGGCAGACCGCGCGACTTCTCGTTGGCGGTCGGCGCGCCCTTGATCTCGGCGGTGCAGCGCGCGAGGAAATGGTCCTGCAAATTCTTGCCGACCCCCGGCAACGCGTGCACCACCGGAACGCCGATCCGGCCGAGATGGTCGGGGTCGCCGACCCCCGACAATTGCAGGATGTGCGGCGAGCCGATCGCCCCACCCGAAAGGATCACCTCCCGCGCCGCGCCTGCGGTCTCCGCCTGGCCGCCGCGCGAAAACTCGACGCCGGTCGCGCGCTTGCCGTCAAAAATCACCCGGCGCACCATCGCGTTGGTGACGACCTGCAGGTTCGGGCGTTTCAGCGCCGCGCGCAGATAGGTGCGCGCCGCGCTCTGCCGCCGCCGCCCGCGCCGGGTCTGTTGCACCCAGCCGATATTGTCGCCGGCGCCCGGCGGCAGATGGTTGACGTCCTTATGGTATTCGAGACCGATCTCGGTGCCGGCTTCGATGATCTTGTGGCACAGAAACGGCTTCTCGGCGGTGTTCGAGGTCAACAGCGGCCCGTCCTCGCCGTGAAATTCGTCGGCGCCGCCCTCCCAGCTCTCCGCCTGCTTGAAGTAGGGGAGCACGCCCTCCCAGTCCCAGCCGCGATTGCCGAGCTGTCCCCAATGATCGAAATCCTCGGGCTGGCCGCGCACGTAGATCATCCCGTTGATCGACGACGAGCCGCCCAGCACCTTGCCGCGCGGGTAGAGGATCGAGCGGTTGTTCACCCCCTCGTCCGCCTCGGCGTAGTACATCCAGGTCCACTTCTTGTGGTCGAGCAGCTTGATGTAGCCGGCCGGAACATGAATCAGCGGGCTGGTGTCCTTGCCGCCCGCCTCGAGCAGGATGACCTTGACCGAGGGGTCGGCCGTGAGGCGATTGGCCAGCACACACCCCGCCGACCCCGCGCCGACGATCACATAATCTGCTTGCATCGATTTCTCCCTCAACTCTTCACGCAGCCGTCGGGCTCAAGCCCTCTCCCGCAGTGCGGGAGAGGGTGCCGAAGGGCAAAGCCCTAAGGCGGGTGAGGGCTGATCAAGCTCCAACTCCCGTAAGATCGTTAGGATGACGCCTTCCGTATTCGCAAGAATATCGTTGTTCCAGAAACGCAGCACGCGCCAGCCCGACGCCTCGATCTTCGCCATACGTTGCGCATCCCTTTTGTTTTCAGCGTGCTGCCCACCATCGGCTTCGATCACCAAGCGATGTTTAGTGCAGGCAAAATCGACGACAAATCCGCCAATCGGATGTTGGCGACGAAACTTGTATCCGGCTAGTCGCCGGTCGCGCACCGCAAACCACAGGCGCCGTTCGGCGTCGGTCATCATTTTCCTCAGACGCCGCGCCGTTCCTTTCGCCATCGAAAACCCTCACCCGGCCGCCGCTCACGCGCCGGCCACCCTCTCCCGCAATGCGGGAGAGGGAATTAGACACAGCCCCATCTGCTAAGCCGCCAGCTTTTCCCGCCGCGCCGCCTTGATCATCGCCGCGCCCTTTTCGGCGATCATGATGGTCGGCGCGTTGGTGTTGGTCGAACTCACCGCCGGCATGATCGAGGCGTCGATGACCCTGAGCCCCTCGATGCCATAGACCTTGAGCTCGTCGTCGACGACGCACATCGCGTGGCGGCCCATCATGCAGGTGCAGGTCGCGTGATAGACCGTGTTGCCGTATTGCCGCGCGTAATCGAGGATTTCGTCGTCGCTTTGCACTCCGGCGCCGGGCAGGCTTTCCTCGCGCACGTATTTCGCCAGCGCCGGCTGCTCGAACAGCTTGCGGATATAGCGGACGCCGCCGAGCACCGCGCGCCGGTCGGTGTCTTCCGAGAGATAGCGCGGGTTGATCGCCGGCGCGTCGCCCGGCCGGTTGGTCTTGGCCATGACATAGCCACGCGACAAGGGCCGCATCTGCCACATGCCGGCGGTAAGGCCAGGCTCACGCTCCAATTGGCCGACCGTGCCGTTGACAAAGCTCCCCGGTGCGAACGAGCACTGGATGTCGGGGGTCGCCGACTCCTCGAGCACCTTGACCGAGGCCGCCGCCAGCGAGGCGCTGTAGGTCAGCATGCCTTTGCCGGTGAAGACATATTTCAGCACCTCGCCGGCCAGCCCGACGCCGCGCGCCCGCTCGTTGGCGGTCGGCACGCCCTCGACCCGCCGGGTGACGCGGACAACGTAATGATCCTGCATGTTCTTGCCGACGCCCAGGAGCTCGTGCACCACCGGCACGCCGATCTTGCCGAGGTGCTCGGGGTCGCCGACGCCCGACAGCTGCAGGATATGCGGCGAGTTGACCGCACCGGCCGACAGGATCACCTCGCGCCCGGCATCGGCGCGCTCGATATTGTTAGTCCCTGGGCCGCCGCGCGCGAACTCGATGCCGACCGCGCGTTTGCCCTCGAAGACGATGCGATGCACCATCGCGTGCGTCACCAGCTGCAGGTTGCCGCGCTTTAAGGCCGGGCGCAGATAGGTGCGCGCGGTCGAGGCGCGGAAGCGGCCGCCGCGGGTCTGCTGACACCAGCCGATGCAGTCCTTGTGCAGCCGCGTCAAATCGTTGACGTCCTCGCGGTATTCGAGCCCCAACTGCACCCCGGCTTCGATCGCCGCCTCGACGATCGCCGGCCGGTTCATCTTTGACGTGAAAAGCGGGCCTTCCTTGCCGCGCACCTCGCTCCCCTCGCCTTCCCAGCGCTCGGCCTTTTTGAAATACGGCAGCACATCGTCCCAGCCCCAGCCGCGATTGCCGAGCTGCTGCCAGTGGTCGTAATCCTCGGGTTGGCCGCGGATGTAGATAAGCCCGTTGATCGACGACGAGCCGCCGATCACCCGGCCACGCGGGTAAAGGATCGCCCGGCCATTGGTGCCGGGGTCGCTTTCGGCATAAAAGCCCCAGGTCAGCGTCTTATGGTCGAGCATCTTCATAAAGCCGGCCGGGATGTGGATCAGCGGGTTCCAGTCCTTGCCGCCCGCCTCGATCAGGATCACCCGCACGCTCGGATCTTCGGTCAGCCGATTGGCCAAGACGCAGCCCGCCGACCCGGCCCCGACGATCACATAATCCGCCT
>DATJSH010000145.1:0-12916 GCA_035504235.1 Allostellaceae bacterium
GCAGGGGTGCGAGGCGTCGGTCAGGCCGTTGATCACCGGTACCGTCGCGTAGTGCGCCAGCTCGTCGAGCTTCTGCTGGTGATTGGTGCGGATCATGATCGCGTCGACATAGCGCGACAGCACCCGCGCGGTGTCGGCGACTGTCTCGCCGCGGCCGAGCTGGCTGTCCTGCGTGCCGAGGATGATCGTGTCGCCGCCCAATTGGCGCATCGCCACCTCGAACGACACGCGGGTGCGCGTCGACGGCTTCTCGAAGATCATCGCCAGCGTCTTGCCGGCGAGCGGCCGGTCGCCGCGACCGTTCTTGTAGGCAAAGCCGAGGTCGAGAATCCCCTTCAGCTCGGGCGCCTCGAACTGGTCGAGGTCGAGGAAATGGCGCGGCGGCTGGGTTTCGCCCCGTCCGCCCACCAGGGTCGGGCCCCCAACGCCGCGAGGACTGGGCGCCACGGCTCTCATGTTGCGGGCCATTCGCTCGCCACCTGGCCGAGGATGCCGATGGCCTCGTCGATCTCGGCCTTGCTTGCGACGAGCGGCGGCAGGATGCGCAGCACGTTGTCGCCGGCGGTCAGCACCAGGAGGCCCTTGTCGCGCGCCTTGGCGACCACGTCGCCGGCGGTGACGACGCATTTGACGCCGGCCAGCATGCCCGCACCGCGCACGCTCTCGAACAGCTTTGGGTATTGCCCGACAAGCCCTTCCAGCTGGCTGTGGAGATATTTGGCGCTGTCGTTGACCTTGTCGAAGAAACCCGGCGCCAGCATCACGTCGAGCACGGCGTTGCCGGCCGCGACCGACATCGGGTTGCCGCCAAAGGTCGAGCCGTGCGTGCCCGGCACCATGCCGACGGCCGCCTTCTCGGTCGCCAGGCACGCGCCGATCGGCAGCCCGTTCCCCAGCGCCTTGGCGACCGCCATGATGTCGGGTGCGACCCCCGCCCACTCGTGCGCGAAGAGCTTGCCGGTGCGGCCCATGCCGCACTGCACCTCGTCGTAGATCAGCACCAGGCCGAACTCGTCGCAGATCGCCCGCAGGCCCTTGAGGTAATCCGCCGACGGCGCACGCACGCCGCCTTCGCCCTGTACCGGCTCGACGATAATGCCGGCGGTTTCGGGCGTGATCGCGGCGCGCATCTCGTTGAGGTTGTTGAAGGCGACGTGGTCGAACCCGTCCATCACCGGGCCAAAGCCCTTGAGGTACGCTTCGGCGCCCGCGGCGGCGAGCGTCGCGAAGCTGCGGCCATGGAACGAGCCATTGGTGCCGATGATCCGGTACTTCTCCGGATGGCCGGTCGTGCTCTGGTATTTGCGGGCGACCTTGAGCGAGAGCTCACAGGCTTCGGCGCCGGAATTATTGAAGAACACGGTGTCGGCAAAGCTGTTGGCGACGAGCCGCTCGGCGAGCTTCTCCTGCCCCGGAATGCGGAACAGGTTCGACGAGTGCCACAGCGAACCCGCCTGCTTGGTGACCGCCTCGATCACATGCGGGTGGCAATGCCCCAGCGAGGTGACGGCGATGCCGCTGGTAAAATCGAGGAACTTGCGGCCGTCGGTCGACCACAGATAGCAGCCCTCGCCATGATCAACGGCGACATCCCACCGACCGTAGGTCGGCATCACGGGTGTAATCACGGAAATTCTCCTGTGCGATGGATTGGCGGAAGGATTTGACGACGAAAATTGCGGTTTATCGTCGTCGTCGCCCATCCCAAGTGGTCGATCCCACTGGCACGATCCGTCGCACCGTAAGTCTGCAATCCGGATCGCGCATCATCGCCGCTCTCCTCGCAAGGGCGGCGCTCCAGGCCGCCGAGCAGGAAAGCGGCGGAGTATGAGGACGGTGGATAAGTCTGTCAATTCGCCGTTGGGGTTGCGGGGGGCCGCGGCGGAACGTTGCGGGTGATCAGGTCGTTTGGCGAGCGAGGCAGCAAAAAGGCAATGTCATGATCATCAACCTGGTGCGTCCCGACGGCGACGGCGTCGTCATGGAGCAGATCGACGCCCCGGTCGATTTCGAGGGCAGCGGCGCGCAGCCCGGTGTGCTCGTCACGTTTCCGTTGGAGGGCCGCGACGTCACCGGCCGGATCATCCGGGTCGACGCGGCCGCCGCCGACGCGCCTGACGGCGAGCTTGCCATCGATGTCGAGCTGGTCGATCGCGCGGCGCTCGATGCGGCGTCGGAGATTACCCTCGCGCGCGTGCCGCCAAAGGATGATTTCCGCACCGACATCTGACGCGTCTTTCTAGGGCGCGGGATCGCCCGCCGAGCGCGGCACCAGAAGCCAGGTTTCGAGCGGCCCCAGCCCCTTGATTTCGGTCAGGCCGCGGCTTTCGAAATGAAACCGCTTTTCGGACATCGCCGCGCGTGCATCGGCGGAGACCTGGATGCGCTCCGCCTCGCCGGTCGATTCCAGTCGCGACGCGAGGTTCACCGCGTCGCCCCAGACGTCATAGGAGAATTTGCGCGTCCCGATGATGCCGGCCATCACCGGCCCCGAGGCGATGCCGATCCGCATGCGGATCGGCACACCGAAATGCGCCGCGACCTCCTCCTTTGCCACCAACATCTCGAGCCCCATTTGCGCCAGCCGGTCGGCGTGATCGGCTACTGGCTGCGGCAGGCCCGCCACCGCCATATAAGCATCGCCGATCGTCTTGATCTTCTCGACGCCGTATTTGTCGGCCAGCGCATCGAAGCGGCGCATCATCTCGTTGAGCAGCGTCACGGTGCGGTCGGCGCCGAGCGACGTCGATAGCGAAACAAAGCCCTGAATGTCGGAGAACAGGATCGAGGCGTGCTCAAACGCGTCGGCGATCGATTCTTCCGGGTGCTCTCGCAGCCGCTCGATGATCGGGGCCGGGAGGATGTTGTCGAGGAGCGCCTCAGTCTCAGCCTCGGCCTTCTCGGCGAGGCGAAAGGAGAAATAGGTTAGCGCGCCGGTCAACGCGAACACGTTGACGGTCGAGCCGATATAGAGCTGCGCGAGAAAGTCGCCGTCGACCGGCACGATACCCGTGGGAAACCAGAACCACGCGGCGGCATGGGCGACAAAACACAAGATCACCGTCGCAATGCCGAGCATCGGGCGCGTCGCGCCGAAAACAAAAAATGCCGCCGCGGCGCCGACGATCAGGTTGAGCTGAATCCCCGAACCCCGGCCGAGTATCGCGACAAGCCCGAACAGCGCGGGAACCTCCGTCCCGATGATGATCAATCCCCCAAGCAGGTCGTTGACGCGGTGGGCGAGGGGAACCGTCAACCCCATGACGAGAAGGGCGATGTTGATCGCGATCACCCCGCGAAAGGCATGAGCGTCGCGCATCGCGTAAGACGCGCCATAGGCCGCTGACGAGATGACGATCAGCGCCGCCATCGCGTTGAGCACATTGAGCCGCCGCCGCTGCTTGTGGGTGTATCCCGCGGTGCCGAGGTCGAGCAGCCAGCGCAGCGGGGGCGGTCGCGGACGCGCGATCGCGGGGATCACGATCCGGCGCCCTCGCGCGCCTTGCCGTTCGCCTCGGCCAGGGCCGGGGGGGCATGACCGCTGACCTCGGCACCGTCCTCCGCCGTCAGGCGCAGGAAGCCGAGGCCGGAGATCAGCGGGAGCAGCGCGACCAATAGAAAAACGAGGCGGAAATCGCCGACCGTCACCCGCTCCGAGCCGGCAATGACGGAGAGCAGCGCCGCGCCGAGCGCCACGCCAAAACCGCGCGCCAGCTGCTGAATGACGCCGCTGAAGCTGGTGCTCCGGCTCAGTTGCGCCGAGGGCACATCGGCAAAGCTGACGGTGTTGAGCGCAACGTACTGAATGCTGCGCACGCAGCCGGAAATCAGCACGCAGAGCATCAACAGCCATTTCGGCGTGTCGGGGTTCAGCAGCGCGAATATCGCGATGACCGCCGTCGAGCAGAGCGTGCCGACGCACAGCACCGCGCGAAATCCCATCGCGCGCAGCAGGGCCTTCGAGCCCGTCCGCACGCACATCGCGCCGAGGCTTGACCAGAAGCTCAGAAAACCTGACTGCACCGGCGTCATGCCAAAGCCGATCTGGAACAGCAGCGGGATCAGTAGCGGCATCGAATCGAGCCCCATGCGGCAGACGCCGCCGATCATCGTGCCGATGCTGAACGTGCGGATGCGCAACAGGCTCAGATCGAGCACCGGCGCCCGGTTGACCCGGGCATGGCGCACGTAAAGCACCAGCATCGCCGCCGCCAGCGGGAAGAAGGCATAGCCGACGGCCGGCGGCAGCATCGGCCGGCCCAGATTCTCGATCCCGAGTTCGAGCATGAACAAGCCGATGCCGGCGATGAGAAACCCGTTGACGTCGAACCGGGTCGGCGCCGGCGCGCGGAAGTTCTCGAACAGCCACAGCGACAGCGCGGCCCCCAGCAACCCGATCGGGATGTTGAGGTAGAAGATCGCGCGCCATGACACGTAGGATGTGAGAAAGCCGCCGACGATCGGCCCGACGGTCGGGCCGACCATGGCGGGAATCGTCATCCAGTTCATGGCCGAGACCAGACCCGAGCGCGGGAAGGCACGGAGCAGGATGAGCCGCCCGACCGGCGTCATCATCGCGCCGCCAAACCCTTGAAAGGCGCGCATCGCGATCAGCATCGGCAGGTTCACCGCGACACCGCAGAGCGCCGAGGCCGCGGTGAAGATCAGCACCGCGGCGCAAAACACCGATCGCGTCCCGTAGCGGTCGGCGATCCAACCGCTGACCGGGATGAATACGGCGAGGCTCAGAAGATAGGCGGTGATCGCCAGATTGAGGCGCAACGGCTGCACCCCGAAGGTCTTCGCCATAGCGGGGATCGAGACCGCGAGCACAGTCGAATCGAGCCCCTCCATAAAGAAGGCGCAGCCGACCACCAGCGGGATCACCACGCGCATTCGCGGCGCCAATTCGGGGCTGTCTAAGCTCGCATCGCTCACCGCGCGTCCCGGAGATTTTGAGAGAGATTTTCGCAGAGGTTGCTAGAGAGATTCCCTTGGGGCCGATGGTAGAGGACAATGCTGCCTCATGGGGGAACAAACTCAGACGGCTGCCATCGACGCCGCGCAGATCGAGCGCTGGGCGCTCGCCTATCTCGGCCGCTTTGCGAGCTCGGCCGAGAACCTGCGCCGCGTGCTGTTGCGGCGCGTGCGGCGCCGGCTGCCCGACGACCGCGCGGCTGCGGCGCGCGCGGCCGCGGCGATCGACGCGCTGGTCGCGCGCTACCGTATTTCGGGCCTGGTCGACGACGCCGCCTATGCGGCGGGAAGGGCGCGGGCGCGGCTGCGGCGCGGGCAATCGCTGCGGACGGTCCGCGCCGGGCTCGCCGTCAAGGGTGTCGCGGCGGACGATGCCGAAGCGGCGATCGACGCGCTGCGCGAGGAAGGCGGCGACCCCGATCTCGCCGCCGCGGTCGCTTTCGCCCGTCGCCGCCGGCTCGGCCCTTACCGCCGCGCGCCGGCGGCGGAGGCCGATGAGTTGCGCTTCAAGGAGCTCGCCGCCTTCGCCCGCGCCGGATTTGCCCGCGCCGCCGCGGAGGCTGTACTCGATTGCGCCACGCCGGAGGATGCGGAGGATTTGGTGCGAGGTGAATTGGACGAGCGCTAATGCGTCCTTCGAGGCTTCGCTTCGCTCCGCACCTCAGGATGAGGAAGGACAAGGGCGCCCAACAGTCCTCATCCTGAGGACCGCTCCCGACGAATGCGGGAGCGCGTCTCGAAGGAGCCGGACAATCCTGCAGCTTTAGCTCTCCCGCTCCTGCATCAGCCGGGCGACGCCATGCGAATCCGCGTCGTCGCGCGCTTCGAGCGCGGCGATGATGCGCGGCCGGTCGCTCGCCGGGCGGTTCTGGCTGAGCTTGAACTTGCCTTCGAGCCGGGCGACCGCGATCTCGAACCCGACGATCCCGTTCATCATGCCGTCGAGGAAGGCGGCGGGCTGGTCCTGCATGCGCCACGGATTCGCCTCGCGCGCCTCGTGGCGTTCGCAGAGGCGGCGCAACAGGCTGTCGAGCCATTCCTTGTCGGCGATGGCGCGCGCCGTGCCGTAGGCGTGGACGCTGGCGTAATTCCACGTCGGCACCGCCGGGTGCGCGTCGTACCACGACGGTGAAATATAGGCGTGCGGTCCCTGGAAGATCGCCAGCGCCTCACCGCCCGCCGCGACGTCGGCGCATTGCGGATTGGGCCGCGCGAGGTGGCCCAAGAGGTAAACCTCGCCGTTGCGCCGCTCGATCAGAAACGGCACCTGGCTCGCGATCATCGCTCCGCTATTGGTGATCAGCAGGCCGAAATCGTGCCGCTCGATATGCGCGCACAGCACCTTTTCGTCGGTCTCGGTGAAATGCGGCGGCAGGTAGACCACGCTTCAAATCCAGCCATGTTCGAATAGCAGGCTGCCGATCAGCATCACCCCGGCAAACACCAGAATGCCGCCCGAGCCGCGGCTGATCCACACCAGGTGCTGGCGCTGGAACGACAGGCGCAACACGCCCGAGGCCGCGATCAGCCCGATCCACCACAGGAACGACCCGCACCATACCCCGGCGACCAGGATCGCGGCGTGCTCCATCGTCGCCTGCTCGCCGGTGAAGCCGATCGCCCCGAAGATCGCGAGAAACGACAGGATCGTCACCGGGTTGGTGACGGTCAGCGCAAAGGTCGAGGCGAAATCGCCAAACAGTCCGTGCGGGTCGTCATCCGAGCGGCGCCGTGCGATCGGGTCGGTCATCAGCGAGCTGATCCCGACATAAAGGAGGAACGCCGCTCCCCCGATGCGCAGCAGATCCTGATAGTAGAACAATGAATCCGAGATCACCGTCAGACCGAAGCCGGCGACGATGCCGAACAGCGAATCCGCCGAGGCGGCGCCGAGCCCGGAAAACAGCCCGGCGAGCCGGCCGTCGAGGATCGTGCGGCGAATGCAGAGGATACCGACCGGGCCGACCGGTACGGCAATGACGATGCCGACCAGCAGCCCCTTGAGCAAAAAGCCGACCAGCATCCCCGTTCGTTCTCCGCCCGCACGATTGCGCGCAGTCTCGGTGAAAAGCCCGTGCCGGCGCAACGGCAAATGGCATTCCCGCACGCCCGCGGCCTGCGCGCGGCGGCAATTTGCGCTATGGTGCGCGCGACAATCGGGAATCGGCGGAGGGTCGGATGTCCGAGAATGCTCACGATTTCGCGTTTACCGGGATCGATGGCGAGGCGCTGCCGCTGTCCGCCTGGGCTGGCCATCCGGTGCTGGTGGTCAACACCGCGTCCTATTGCGGGTACACGCCGCAATATCGCGACCTTGAGGCGCTGTGGCAGGAATACCGCGATAAGGGGCTGGTCGTGCTCGGCGTGCCGAGCAACGATTTCGGGGCGCAAGAGCCCGGAACGGCCGGCGAGATCAAGAGTTTCTGCGAGACCAATTACGGCGTCGATTTTCCGCTGACCGAGAAGTACCGGGTGATCGGCGGAAGCGCCCATCCATTCTACGCTTGGGTCGCGAAGACGCTCGGCGAGGGCGCCGCGCCGCGCTGGAATTTCCACAAATACCTGATCGCGCCCGATGGCGCGCTCGCCGGTGCCTGGCCGTCATCCGTCGGTCCGCGCGACAAGGCGATCGTGCAGGAAATCGATAGGCTATTGGGCTGACTTATTCCCCTCTCCCCGCATGCGCCGCGTGCGGGGAGAGGGCGCTGATCGGCGCGCTCGCGAGCGGGAGAGGGGCATCCGATATTGCCGGCAGGTCGCGGGCGCTCACGAACACCGCGACCGCGAGCTTTTGCTGTCTGCCGCGGATCTCGATCTCGCCGCGCCGGTCGCCGAAAAGGTCGAGCCCGGCGCGTGAGATGATTTCGGTCGAGACGACGAGTTCGGCGTCGTATTCCTTGGCGAGGCCTTCGAGCCGGCTGGCGGTATTGACCGGATCGCCGATCGCGGTGATCGCGCTGGCGTCGCCATAGCCCATCTCGCCGACGATCGCCGGGCCGGCGTGAAGTCCGATGCCGATGCGCAGCGGCTCGGCCAGCTCGGCGCGCAGCGATTCGTTCAACTCGACGAGACGCTCCGACATCAGCCGCGCCGCCGCGAGCGCCGCGCGACAGCCCGCCTGGATGTCGTCCTCAACGCCGAACAGCGCCATGATCCCGTCGCCGAGAAACTTGTCGACCCGCCCCCCGGCGCTCTCGACCGCGCGGCCCATGGCGGCGAAATAGCGGTTGAGGATGAACACAACGTCATAGGGTAGCCGCCCCTCGCTGAGCGCCGTGAAGCCGCGGATGTCGGCGAACATGATGGCGATCTCGCGCTCGCTGCCCTGCGCCACGTCGACCCGCGTCAGCGCGTCATGCGCCTGCGCCAGCGGCGGCAGCAGCGGCGTCACCTGCACCTCGACCGCCGGCCGCAGCTGACACGCGAGCCGCACGTTGGGCAGCGCGCCGATGCGCGCGAGCACGCGTCTTTCGTCCTCGCCGGGCGGCGGGAGGCCGGGATAGGCGGCGCGCACCCGCACCCGGCAGGTCGAGCAGCGGCCGCGTCCGCCGCAGATCGAGGCATGCGGGATGCGCCCCAGCCGGCTTGCCTCGAGCACGCTGGTGCCGCGCACGACATCGATCGAGCGGCCGTTGGGATAGCTGACGCGGATGACTCCGTGGCGCCGTCGCCACATCCGGCGCACCGCGCGGGCGACCAGCACCGCCGCGACGGCGATCCCGAAAAACCACACCAGCCCGTCGGTTATCTGGCTGAGGGCGGCGGCCGTTTGCGGGGTCGGCAGCGTCATCTGTGCAAAAGCTTGCGCGCGCCATCCGGGCTGTGCGGCGAGCGCGACGATCTGACGGCCGGCTTCAATCGCGCCCAGGAGCGACAGCACCGGCACCAGCACGGCGGCGGTCAGTGCGTATTCACGCCAGCGTCCGTACCACGGGCGGATGCGCAGCCAGAAATGCAGCCCCAGCATCGCATGCGCCCAGGCGACCACCAGCGCCGCCAGCTGCAGGTAGCCCTTGAGCGGCGCCGCGACAAAGTAGTTGTAGAGAACCCGCTCGTAGAACAGGTCGTCGGTGCCGAAGAAACTGTTGGCGACCCGCGTGCCCACGACATGCGAGGCGACGAGCATCGGCAGCAGAAAGCCCAGCGCCAGCTGCAGGTATTCGCTGCCGCGCAGCCGCAGCGTCTGCCGCTCCCACAGCGCCCACAACGCCAGTAAATAGTGCGCCACAAAGCTGCCGTAGAGCGCGGCTTCCATCGGCGGAAGCGACCACACGGGAGCCACCACATGCGCCAGCGCCCAGCCCATCGCCGGGATCGACACCAGCCCCAGCGCATGATTGAGCAGGTGCATCGTGACATAGGCGAGCATCACCAGACCGGCGGTGAGGCGGATGCGGCGGATCATCGCCGCCCCCGGCCGGGCCCGGGCGTTTGGTATCGGATCGGGCTCGGGCTTGCTATCATGCGCCGCGTCTTGCTGCGCGCCGGGATCGGGAGACCGATCGGGAGACCCGGGGCGCGGGGGTGGGAATGCTTGAAATCCGGAACCTCTACAAGAATTTCGGCCCTTTGGTGGCGGTTGACGACGTCTCGTTCACAGTTTCGCGAGGTGAGGTGCTGGGATTTCTTGGCCCCAACGGCGCCGGCAAGTCGACGACGATGAAGATGATCACCGGCTTTCTCGCCCCCGATCGCGGGACGGCGGTGATCTGCGGCCACGACATCGCCGAAGAGCCGCTCGCCGCGAAGCGCAGCTTCGGCTATTTGCCCGAGGGCGCGCCCGCCTATCCGGACATGAACGTTGCCGATTTTCTGCGTTTTGTCGCGCATATCCGCGGCTTTCGCGGCGCCGAGGCGGTGGCCCGCATCGATCATATCGTCGAGCTGGTGCATTTGAACGAGGTCTACGAGCAGCGCATCGACACGCTGTCGAAAGGGTTTCGCCGGCGCGTCGGGGTGGCGCAGGCGCTGATCCATGACCCGCCGGTCATCATCCTCGACGAGCCGACCGACGGGCTCGACCCGAACCAGAAGCACGAGATGCGCGGCATCCTGGCGGCGATGCAGACGGAAAAGGCGATCATCATCTCGACGCATCTTCTGGAGGAGGTCGAGGCGGTATGCAGCCGGGCGATTATCATCGCCCGCGGCCGCATCCTCGCCGACGGCACCCCCGCCGAGCTTGCGGCGCGCTCGCGCTACCACAACGCGGTGCGGCTGGAGATCGACGCGGCGAACGAGACGCGCATCCGCGCCGACCTCGCCGCGCTCCCCGACATCGCCGCGATCGAGAGCGTCGGAGACGGCCATGCTCTGGTCATCGTGCCGGGCGACCATCGGACGATCGCCGCCGAGATCGCCGAACTGGCCGAGGGCCGCGACTGGCGCATTGGCGGCTTCTCGGTCGAGCGCGGGCGGCTCGACGATGTGTTCCGCGCCGTCACCGTGCCAGGATCAGACATTGCCTAATATCGTCATTCCCGCGAAGGCGGGAATCCAGGGCACGCGACGGAACGATCGCCCCTGGACCCCGGCCTGCGCGGGGGCGACGAATTGAAAAACAAATTCCAAAAGCGGGCCCTTACACATTGATCCAAAATACAATGACCATCTGTCGCCGCGAGTTGGCGGGCTACTTCGCGACGCCGCTGGCCTATGTGTTCATCGTGATCTTCCTCGTGCTCGCCGGGGTGTTGACCTTTTTCGTCGGCGATTTCTTCGAGCGCGGCCAGGCCGACCTGCAATCCTTCTTCACCTTTCACCCGTGGCTCTACCTGGTGCTGATCCCGGCCGTCTCGATGCGGCTGTGGGCCGAGGAACGCAAAAGCGGCACGATCGAGTTGTTTCTCACCCTGCCGATCCGTCTCGCCGAGGCGGTGGTGGGGAAATTCCTCGCCGCTTGGCTCTTTGTCGGTGTCGCGCTGGCGCTGACCTTTCCGTTCTGGCTGACCGTGCTGTTTCTCGGCGACCCGGATAACGGGGTGGTCCTGGCGAGCTATATCGGCAGCTGGCTGATGGCCGGCGCGATCCTGGCGATCGGCGCGGCGGTGTCGGCGGCGACCAAGAACCAGGTCATCGCGTTTGTCGTCAGCGCCTCGCTGGTCTTTGTGCTGATCGCCGCAGGGACGCAGACGGTGACCGGCATCTTCGCTGGGTGGGCGCCCGACGGCCTCGTTCGCGCAATCGCCGCGGCGAGCCTTTTCGGCCATTTCACCGCGATCACTCGCGGCGTGCTCGATCTGCGCGATCTTTTCTATTTCGTGTCGATCATGGTCGCGTTCCTCGGCGCCAACGTCGTGCTCGTCGACCTGACCAAGGCCGACTGATGGGCGCTTTCGCTTCGCGGCGCGGTCGCTCGCTGCTCGCGCTCGTCGCGATCGCGGTGGCGCTGGTGGCGAGCAATATCGTCGTCGGGCGCTACGGCGCGCTGCGCCTCGACCTGACCGCCGAGCATCTCTACACGCTCGCCAAGGGCACGCGGCAGACCCTCGCCGGCGTCAAAGAGCCGATCACGCTGCGGCTCTATTACTCGCGCGCTCTCGGCGACCGCGCGCCGTCCTATGCGGTCTATGCCCAACGCGTGCGGGAGCTGCTCGACCAGTATGTCGCCGCGGCGCGCGGCAAGCTGCGCCTCGAAGTCTACGACCCGCAGCCGTTTTCCGACGCCGAGGACCGCGCGGTCGCCTACGGCCTCCAGGCGGTGCCGCTCAACGATCAGGGCGAGGCGGTCTATTTCGGTCTCGCCGGCACCAACTCGACCGACGACCAGCAGGTCATCCCGTTCTTCAACCCCGAGCGCGAGCGCTTTCTCGAATACGATCTGACCCGTCTCGTGCACGCGCTGGCCAATCCGAAGCACACGGTCGTCGGGCTGATGAGCAGCTTGCCGCTGGTCGTCGACCCGACCGCCGTGCTGCAGGGCAAGCCCCCCGAGCCGCTGGCGATCATCAGCCAGTTGAAGCAGGTCGACGATGTCCAGAACCTGTCGCCCGACATCGATGCGATCCCAAAGAACATCGACGTGCTGATGATCGTCCAGCCCACGCATCTGAGCGACGCGACGCAATTCGCGATCGACCAGTTCGTGCTCAACGGCGGCAAGGCGATCGTCTTTGTCGACCCGGATTCCGAGATCGCGGCGGCGATGCCCGGCCACAACGACCCGTCCGCCGCGCCGGTCGCGTCCAGCGATCTTGAAAAGCTCTTCAAGGCGTGGGGGCTCACCATGCTGCCCGGCGTCGTCGCCGGCGACCGGAAGGATGCGCGTCGCGTCGCGGTGCCGGTCGAGGGACGCGAGCCGCAGGCGATGGATTATGTCGGCTGGCTGCAACTGCCCGCGGCCAATCTCAACCGCGACGACCCGATCACCGCCGACCTCACCCAGATCACCATGGCGACCGCCGGCATCCTCGAGCCGGAGAACGGCGCGATGACGCATTTCGAGCCGCTGATCCGCACCTCGACCGACTCCGAGAAAATCCCGGTCGATCAGGTCAAGGGTCTGCCCGACGTGGCGGCCCTGCTCGCGCATTTCCGGCCCGAGCAGCGGCAATTTGTGCTCGCCGCGCATATCACCGGCGATGCCAAGACCGCCTTCCCCGACGGCAAGCCCGCGCCGCCCCCGGCACCGCCCGCCCCCGGTTCGCCGCCCGCCACGGACCCTGCGCCCGCGGCGCCGGAGCCGCAAGCCGCCGCGCCGCTCACGCAATCGGTGAAGCCGATCAATGTCGTCGTCGTCGCCGATACCGACATGCTCGACGACCGGTTCTGGGCGCAGACCGCCAATTTCTACGGTCGACGGGTCGTCGAGCCGGTCGCCAACAACGCCGATTTCCTCGCCAACGCGGTCGAGGTCCTGGCCGGCGGCGAGGACCTCATCGGTCTCAGAAGCCGCGGCAGCATCGCGCGGCCGTTCGTCGTCGTCCAGGATATCCAGCGC
>DATJSH010000146.1:0-7952 GCA_035504235.1 Allostellaceae bacterium
GCCTTCCCGCGCACCGCGAAGCAGCCGCGAGAACGCGCGATTGGCTTCCGCCGCGGTAATGGTTTCGTCCATCGTTCAGCCCGTAAAGTAGTGCTTTTCACTACTATAACGCGTCCCGCTTCAAATTCAAGCCTGATGCAGGCCGCTATTTGAAGTTCGGCATGACCTCCTGGATGTAAAGCCGCAGCGACTCCATCACCTGGTCGTGGCTCAACAGGCTGCCGGGATTGATCTCGGCCGAGACGCCGGCGAGATGCGCGGTGTCACGCAGTTCCATGAGCCGCTCGGTGACCATCTCGGGTGTGCCGACGATGCCCTTCTCGCGCCGCACGGTTTCGTAGTTCATCGGCCCGCGGATCAGGTCGGGACGATAGGTCGAAAAGCGCATCATCCCCGATTCGGCGTTGGCCAACGCGGCCTCGGGCGTCGCCGCGACGTAGATCGGCACTTGCAGATAGGCGCGCGGCTGCCCCTTGTGCCCGGCTTCGCCCCATGCCTCGCGGTAGGCCGCGGTGTGATGCGCCAGCTCCGATAGCGGGCTCGCGCGCACCGCCGAGAACAGCGAGTAGCCGAGCGCGCCGATTGCCGCATAGGTGTCGTGCTGGCTCGCGGCGATGCGGATTTCCGGGTGTGGCTGCTGCACCGGACGCGGCACCAGCGTGAAGTTCTCGAAGCTGTGCCAGCGCCCCTGGTACGACGCCTCGTCCTCGGTCCACGCCTTCTTGATGATCTCGAGGCTTTCGGCGAAACGCTGCGGACTTTCCTCATAGGAAACGCCATAGGCGTTGTAGGCGCGCGGGAAGGCGCTGCGGCCGATGCCAAAGATCAGCCTTCCATTGCTGATCTGGTCGATCGTCGCGGTCTCCTCGGCGAGGCGCAGCGGGTGGCCGAGCGGCAATATCTGCACCGCCGTGCCGATCTTGATCCGGCTCGTGCGCGCGGCAATCGCGCTGGCCACGGTGAGCGGCGCCGACAACAGCGAGCGCGTCGGGTTCATATGGATTTCGGCGAGCCAGACGACGTCGAGGCCCCATTCCTCGGCCGCCGCGATCTGCGCGAAGGAATTGCGGAACGCCTCCTGCTGCGAGCCCAGCTGCGTCGTCAAAAACTCGTGAAAGATCCCGAATTCCATTATCGAAAATACTCCGGCTTCAGCTCGATAGGCTGACCGTGCGGCGTCGCGTCGGCGGCGCGCTCCCAGGCGTCGCGGTAGCGGGTCTGCGTCGGCCGGTCGGCGACGCCCTTCTCGGCGATGAGCCGCTCCAGTGCGTTCAGCCAGTGCAGGTAATAGGTGTCGCCGGTGTCGGGGTCACCCGCGGCCTGGGCGCGCTTGATCTCGTCGGCCAAGGTCGCGGCCCATTCCGGCCAGGTGAACAGCCCTTTCTGGTGCAGCGACAGCGCCATCGCAAAAGCCTGCGCCTCCCACGGCTCGCGGAAGATCGGCCCGTCCTCGCCTTGCGGGACGCCCGGCACTTCGAGCGCGGCGCGCGCCATGACATTGCGGTCAACCGCGCTCATGCCGGCAAAAGGTACGGCTCGAACGCCTCGATCGACACTTTGATCGCCGGGTCGGCCGCGTCGCCCCACAGCTCCTTGCCGGTGAAGACCACCGTGTAGAGCCATTGCGGGTTCTCGTTGTGGACATCGAGCGCTGCGGTGTCGGGATAGACGTGGCAGCCGCGGATCGCCTCGACCACGCCCTCTTTGTCGCGGGCGTAGCGCGGCAGGCGGGTATGCGTCGCTGGGTTGATGTTGACCGTGCGCACCCGGTCGCCCGGCTTGAACTTTGCCGGAGCCGAGCTCGGCCGCTCGAAATGGCCGCGGACCGGCGGCTTCTGGACATCGGCCCCGGTCATTTTGCGCGGCAATGGCGTTGCGTTGCGCAGCGAGTGGCCGGCGGCCAGTTCGTCGGCGCCGACCAGACCATACGAGACGACCCGCTTTTCGAGGCCGAGAAACCAGCGCTGGTAGTAGGTGCTGGCGAGGTAGGTCGCGGGGTTCAGCGTCTCCAACGACGCGCGCCCTCCGTCGATCGACCACAACCCGGCGGCGCCCAGGACGCGCTGCATCGCATGGACCCGGCCCTCCCACGGCGCATGAAACACCGGCTCATTCGGCTCCGGCTCGACCGGGCCGAAGCCATGCATCCCGCCCATGTCGTGGATCGTGTTGCTCATAGTGTGGGCACCCCGGTGCCGATCATGCAGTCGCGGGTGACGAGCTCGGCGAGCCGGTCCTCGCTCCAGTTCTCGGTGCCGGGCGGGCGCATCGGCAGCACGATGAACCGGGTCTCCGCGGTCGAATCCCAGATGCGGATATCGGTATCGGCCGGCAGCGTCACGCCGAAATCGGCGAGCACGCCCTTGGGGTCGATGACCGCGCGCGAGCGGTAGGGCGCCGATTTGTACCAGACCGGGGGCAGGCCCAGCACCTCCCACGGGTAGCACGAGCACAGCGTGCAGACGACGAGGTTGTGCGTCTCGGGGGTGTTCTCGACCGCGATCAGATGGCTGCCCACCGGGCTCACATGGCCGAGGGAATTGGCCGCTTCGGTTGCGTCCTTGAGCAATGCTGCCTTGAAGTCCGGGTCGATCCAGGCGCGGGCGACAAGCCGCGCGCCGTTTTTCGGGCCGATCTTGGTCTCGTAGCTCTCGACGATCTGGTCGAGCAGCGCCGGATCGACATAGCCCTTTTTGGTGAGGATGGTTTCGAGCGCGCGCACTCGCAGCTGGATGTCGCTCAACTCCGAATGGTCATGGTCGTGATCGTTCTCGGCCATGGTTTCCTCCGCCTGGCGCGGGCCGAGAATCGCACAGAGGCGGGGGCGGTTTCAATCTCGCGGGCTTTACCGGGTGGCGGCCGCGTCGCTCAAGCAGGCGTCGCCAAGGCCGGTACGGCGCCCGACCAGCGAGACGCCTCCCGTTCAGGGCGGATCAGCGCGATCCCGATTGCGCCGCCGGCGAGCATGATCCAGCCGCAGATAGTGAAACCGAGATTGAAGCCATCGAGCGTCGTCGTCGCACCCTGGATGACGCTGCCCATCACGTAAGGGGCAAGCAGCCCGGCCGAGGTGCTAACCGCAGTGCCGATAGCCAGCAGCGCGCCCCGCTGCGCCGGCGGCGTCACCTCGGCAATCACGGTATTGCCGATGACATAGATGACCGAGGGAAGCGCCACGCCGAGGGTGGTCATCAGCACTTTTGCGGTAATGCCCGGCAGGTACGGCACGGCGACCAGCGCGGCGCCGCCGAGCGCGACGCCGAGACCGGCAAAAAGGCCGCGCGCCAGCCGGCTGGAGACGCCGCGCGACAGCAGGCGCTGCGACAACCAACCCGCGGAAAGCATGGCGATGACGGTGCCGCCCGACGGCAACGCTCCCAGAATGCCGATGGAGCCCTGCGTCAGGCCGAGCCCCTTGATGAGAAACGCGCCCTGCCAGGAGAGCGCTTGCGACAGTCCCCAGTTCGCGCCAAAGGCCGCTGCCCAGCAGCCCAGTATGGTCGGGCTCGACAGAAGAGCCCGGTAGCTCACGCTCTCTCTCGCTTGCGCCCGCGTCTGCGCGGGCCCCGCCGCAAAGCTCCCTTCGCGTCCGAGCGCGAGCCACAGCGCGCACCACACGAGTCCCGCGAAGCCCAGGGCGCCGAACGCCCAATGCCAGGAATAACGAACAATGACCCAGTTTAGCAGTGGCAGCGCGATCATCACGCCGAACGCGCCGCCTTGCACGATGATCGCGGTCGGCAAAGTGCGCAACTCGTTGGGGAACCATTTATAGGTCGCGTGCAGCGCCACCGGAATCGCCGGGCCCTCGCCCGTGCCGAGCGCAACGCGGCAGGCCACCAGCGTCGCAAAGCTGACGCCGCCCAACATCGGAAATTGCGTCAGTGCCCAGATCGTTCCCATCACCAGCAACAGCCAGCGCGTCTGCAGCCGGTTGGCGAGAAAGCCGGTCGCGACGGCAGAAATCGCAAACAGCAGATAAAAGCTCGAGCCGACCAGGCCGAATTCACGCGGGCTAAGCTTCAGCTCCTGCATGATCGGCACGGCGGCGATGCCGATCACCGCCTTGTCGGCAAAATTGATCAGCGTGAAGAGGAACAGCAAGCCGGCGCTCAGCCAAGCCCATTTTCGATCGCGCGAAATCATGCTGCCTCCCTGGAGCGAAGCCCGCGGACGCACGGCGGATGTTGCCTTCGCGATTAGATAGTCATTATAAATAATGAAGTCACTATTGAAATCGATCACGAGGTCGTTATCGTCATGGCGGAGGTGGCCCACGTGACCGAGCCGTTGACCATTTTTGCACCCTATCATTGCCCGATCGCCCGGTCGCTTGAGGTGATCGGCGATCGTTGGACAATTCTGATCCTGCGCGACCTGGTGCGGGACGGACCGCGCAGGTTCCAGGATTTCGAGCGTTCCTTGCACCGCATCAGCCCGAATACCCTGTCGTTGCGGCTCAAGCGGCTGGAAGAGGCGGGCATCGTCACGCGTCGATTTTACGAACAGCATCCGCCGCGCGCTGAATACGTGCTGACCAAAGCCGGCGCGGAGCTGCGTCCGGTTCTGAAGGCGCTGCTGACATGGGGCGAGCGCCACACGCGATACCGCGCCGCCTCGGCCTAGCCGGGAGAGGGTTGCGCCGCGGTCACGCCCGGCGGATCATTTTGTCGCGACTTAAAAGGAGGCGACGATGCCGGTCACGATCCGTCCGCTTCATCCGGTCTTCGCTGGCGAGGTCAGTGGCGTCGACGGCACGAGGCCGCTATCGCCGGACGAGGTCGCCGCGGTCGAGGCTGGCATGGACAAATACGCGGTGCTGGTGTTCCGCGACCAGCATCTGACCGACGCGCAGCAGCTCGCCTTCACCCGGCATTTCGGCGAGATCGAGAGCTATGCCACCCCCGGCAACGTCCGCAAACCCGCTGAGCACCGCCTCGACACGCCGGGCATCATCGACTTCTCCAATCTCGACAAGACCGGCGGCATCCTTTCGGCCGAAGACCGCATCTGGTTCTTCAAGCTCGCCGACCGGCTGTGGCATTCCGACAGCTCGTTCCGCCCGGTGCCGGCGAAATATTCGCTGCTCTCGGGACGAGTGATCCCGTCATGGGGCGGCAATACCGAGTTCGCCGACATGCGCGCCGCCTATGACACGCTCGACACGCGCACCAAGGCCGAGATCGAGCCGCTGGTCTGCCTGCATTCGCTCGTCTATTCGCGCGAGGCGATCGGCTTTACCGAGCTGTCCCCGGACGAGATCGCCGCGTTCCGCCCGATCCGTCAGCGCCTTGTGCGCACGCATCCGGTGACCGGGCGCAAATCGCTGTTTCTTGCCTCCCATGCCGGGGCAATCGAGGGCTGGACGATCCCCGAGGCGCGCGTGTTCCTGCGGGACCTCACCGAGCACGCGACGCAACGCGAGTTCGTCTATTCGCACGAATGGCGCATCGGCGACTTGGTCATGTGGGACAACCGTCAGACCATGCACCGCGCCCGCCGTTTCGACGACCGCAACGAGGTGCGTGACGTGCGCCGCACCACGCTCGCCGGCGACGTCGTAACCATCGAGCAGAACCTCGATATGGCGGGACAAGGGGCCCATGCACCGGCGGTGTGATAGAATGGGACATCGCTGAGGGAGGACCAAATGAGCGTCGAACTCAATCACACCATCGTTCCGGCGAAGGATAAATGGGCCTCGGCCAAGTTCCTCGCCGATATCCTCAATCTCGAGGCAGGACCTGAATGGGGACATTTCGTCCCCGTCAAGACGGCGAACGGCGTGACGCTCGATTTCGACAACCGCGAGGAGTTCCGGTCGGGGCACTACGCCTTTCTGGTCGGCGAGGCGGACTTCGACGCCGCGTTCGCCCGCATCCGCGCTCAGGGGGTTCGGTATTATGCCGATCCGCGGCGCTCAAAGCCTGGCGAGATCAACCACCTGCACGGCGGTCGCGGCGTCTATTTCGACGACCCCAGCGGGCACCTGATGGAAATCATCACCCATCCGTACGGCGACCGGCCGCAGCAGCCCTGATGTTCGCGCGCCCTTCGAGACGCCTGCAGTGCAGGCTCCTCAGGATGACGGATTTCAATCACGGGCATCCGTCATCCTGAGGTGCGTCCAGGGCGCCTCGAAGGACGCAAAGACCTCAGTTCATCTGCCGTTTCAGCTCGGCCCATTTGTCGAGAACTGGGAGGATCTGGTCGCGCGGCTCGGACATGAGGCCGGTGTTGACCCCGACGACACCCAGGTCCTGCATCCGCTTCAAATGGTCGGCGTCGAGCGGGCAGCCGCCCATGGTCACCGGCAAAGCCGGCCGGCCGGCATCGGCGCACATTTTCTTGAACGCTGGCAGGATCTCATCGGGCTTGCCGGACGAGGCATTCGGGTACCAGCCGTCGCCGTAGCGCACCGCGCGCCGCGCCGCCCACGGAAAGGCGCCGCCGACGATGACCGGCGGATGCGGCTTCTGCACCGGCTTCGGCCAGGTCATCATCGGCACGACCTCGACCGTCTCACCGTGATATTCGGCGGTCGATTTCGACCAGATCTCCTTCATCGCCTCGATCTGCTCGCGCATGTGCAGCATGCGGGTCGCGAACGGCGTGCCGTGGCTCTCGACCTCCTCCACATTCCAGCCGCCGCCGATGCCGAAGACAAATCGCCCGCCCGACACCTGGTCAAGCGAGGCGACCGCTTTCGCGGTCTGGATCGTGTCGCGCTGGATCACCAGGCAGATGCCGGTGGCGAGCTTCAATTTCTTGGTGACCGCGCCGCACACCGCGAGCGTTACAAACGGGTCCATCACGTCGTAATAGCGCTTTTGCAGCTCGCCCCCGCCCGGCGGCGGGGTCTTGCGCGGCACCGGAATGTGCGAGTGCTCGGCGACCCAGACTGAATCGAGCCCGCGCTCTTCCATCGCGATGGCCAGCTCGGCCGGAGAAATCGAATAGTCGGTGAAAAAAATCGTGCAGCCGAATTCCATCTGTTGCTCTCCCGATGCGCGCGTGACGTTGGAGGCGATTTTAGGATGCCGGACACGCAAGCGCTAGATTTCCGGAGAGGATGACGACGATTGCATCAAGACATCAAAAACATTATGCCTTGATGCATGAGAACGACCTTGACGATCGACGACGATGTCGCCGCCGCGCTGGAACGGCTGCGCCGCTCCGAGGACAAAAGCCTGAAGGAGGTGGTCAATCAGACGCTCCGCCGGGGACTGAATCAGATCAATGCGCCAGCGAAGCCTCGAAAACCATTCCGTACGCGATCGGTATCGCTCGGCCGCTGTCTGATCGGCGACATCGTCAGCGTCAGCGAGGCCATCGCGCTCGGTGAGGGCGAGGATCATAAGTGATCCTCGTCGATGCGAACCTGCTGATCTACGCGTTTGATGATGCCTCGTCTCACCATAGCATGACCCGTCCGTGGCTGGATGGTCAGCTGAGCGGTGCCTCGCCGGTCGGGCTTCCTTGGGAAAGCTTGGCGGCGTTTCTGCGGATCGTGACAAATCCCCGCTTTTATTCCGGTGCTGTCTCCACGGCGCGAGCCTGGCAACAGGTTCAAGAATGGTTGGCGAATGACGCAGCTTGGATCCCGCTTCCGACCGAGCGGCACGCTCTAATTCTGGGCAAACTCTTATCGGCGGCAGGTGTCCGCGCCAATCTGGTGCCGGACGCTCACCTCGCGGCGCTGGCGATCAGTCATGGTCTGATTTTATGCTCGGCGGATGCGGGTTTCGCGCGGTTTCCGGGGTTGCGCTGGACGAACCCACTCTCCGTTGAGTGCCGATAAGACCGGCACCGGTCTGATATCAGGTTTCCAATAAGCCAAGCTCTCAACTGCATTCGCGTCGTCGACATCACCCGGCGTTTGGATCGAACACCCGCTGACAGCCTGCGGTTTTCGCGGCCCCCATCGGTTCGGATGCGTAGCCACGGGC
>DATJSH010000147.1:0-7392 GCA_035504235.1 Allostellaceae bacterium
GGCCCCAGCGCCTCCTGGATCAGCCGCACGAAGCCTTCGGCGCTTTTCCCGATATCGGCCTTGCCGATCAGCGGCAGTTTCGCGCCGTGGGTCCCCAGCACAGCCGACGAGAGGCAGAGCCCGATGTTGATCGTGTTGGCGAGCACCGACTTGCCGGCGCCCGGCGGCGCCACGAAGATATCGACGACGAGCGGGCGCTTGCGGCCGCCGGCCGGGTCGTAGGGCCAGATGCCGCCGTCCGGCCGGCGGAACAGCACGCTGCCGTTCTCCCAGGGCGAAGCGGTGCGGCTCCACGGCAGCATCAGCAGCGCATCGCCGAGGAGGGCGAGCGCCGGGTTGCCGGTCGAAGCCAGAGCCAATCCCGGCGCCGTGCTCATCACGCCTTCGAGCGGGTCGCCCGTGACAGCCGTTGCCTTGGCATTGCCCCAACCTTCGATCCGCTGCGCCAGGGTCGACATGCGGCGGCGCAGCTTCGCCGGCTCCTCGACCGGCGACCAGGTCGCAAAGCTCGCCCGCAGCTTGACGGCAATGTGGTTGTGCTGCTCGCGGGCCTCGCGCAGAAAGCGGAAGGCGCGCCGCAGATCGGCATTGCCGGGGAACATCGCGAGAAAACTGGCGCCGAGATCCTTGATCTGCATCGCCGTCTGGCCGCAGCCCTCGACAACGATCGCCGCCCGCCACGGCACCCGGTCGAGACCGAGGCCCGCCGCAAGCTCGACAAAGGGACGCGGATCTTCCGGCCCGAGATACATGTCGATCGAGCTGTAGGCGTTGTCGCCGAACTCGACGCGCTGGCCGCCGCGCGTCACCGCATCGCAGAAAAACAGTTGGTCGCGGATTGGCGGCCATAACAGACAATCGGCCTTGGGTTTTGCGACGTCGTCCTCGGGACAGCGAGCCATCACCTTGTCGCCCGGCAGGGCCGGGCGCCATTCGGAACCCGACAGCTCGCGATACATTGCCTCGCGCGCCACCCTGAGCGCCTCGTGCGGCTCGATGACGGCGGCGGCGACTTCGTGGGCGCGCAAGGCCAACAAGACCCCCGCCGTAAAGGCGGCGTGACGTGCGGACATGACCTCGCTCAGGAGATAGAACCGCTGCGTCTCGCCGATCGTCCCGGTCTCGCGGGCGTTCGCCGCATATTCGGCCTTGAGCTGCTTCTTCTCTTCCTTGGTCAGGACATTCGTCCCGGTCCAGGTGATGAAATACGCCGCCTCCCAGCGCATCAGCCAGGGCCAGAGGCGGGCCCGCTCCTCGATGATGTCGTGGAGATCGAGCCCGACTTCGCGCGCGACGGCGCGGCAGGAATCCAGGTTCAAGCGCTCGATCTCGACGCGGGCGGCGTCGGGATCGGAGATGTACCAGCCGACGATCGCGTGGCCGCGGGTCTCGAGGGCGCCCGACAGGTCGAGACGCATCGCCTCGATGATCGCGGCGAAATCCTTGCGCTCGGCCATGCGCTGCATGCCGTCGACGCGGATCCACGAGAGATAGTCGCCGCGCCGGGTGACGAGGGCGTCGCCATGCGCCGTCTCGAGCTCGCAGAACGCGGTGAGCGGCTGCTTCAAGGCCAATGACAGGCCGGCAAATGCGCGGGCGAGAAACGACACTTGTCGTTAGCCTGGGGCAAGCGGGGCAGGGCGGCCGGGAGGGAGAGACGGCGGCGGCTTCGAAGCCCCACGCCAGAAATCGACGATCTCGGGATAGACGTCGACGCCGCGGTCGTAGAAATGCCCGCGCGGCAAGAGCCGCATGCCGGCCAGCAGCTTCGTCCGGTTGGCATAGGCAGCGGGCGACAGGCGATAGAAGGCTGCGGCGAGTTCGCTCGGCCGGTCGGTGCCAAGCCGGGCGACGGCGGGGGCGCCGCGCGCGCCGAGCGTGGCGCGGGCGTGATCGAGGTGCGCACGCCCGGGTGCGTTGCTGCGCCGCTGGTCGGCATCATCGAGGTCTTCGCCGAGCGCTCGCAATTCGATGTGGATCGCGCGCATCGTGACGTTGAGCGCCGCTTGGCTCATCTCCGGGAGCCAAATCAACAGAGCTTCGCTGTCGATGCTCGCCCGCTCGAGATGAAGGCACAGAAAACACAGCGGGCAGGCCGCAACCAGCCGCTGCCCATCATCGGGCGACCGGACGGAACTCTGCCAACGGCCGGAATGGACGCCGCAAAAGGCGCAAGGCTGGGTGGCGACCACCGCCGACCCGCCGGCGCCGGGAGCGCCGCCGTTTTCGAGATCCCCGGACAGGATCAGCGGCAGCAGTCTCGGGACCGCGGGCTCACGGCGATAAGATTGCGGATCAATCACAGGAAAGCTTGTCGAAGCTGCCGCCGTCTCGTGCGGTTGCCGAACCCGATCCGGCGGCAGGGCCACGAGGATCAGCCGCCGGCGTTGCCGCCGCCGGCGCCACCGCCGAACTGCACCATCGCCGGATTGTCGTTGATCGTGGCGTTGCCGCCCGAGGCGCTGATCGCGGCCTTGTTGATCCACACCCCGGCGGTCGCGAGCAGTCCGCACAGCACGAGGCCGGCGAGACCGCGGCCGACATGGCCGCTCTCGCGGTTCTGCGGTTGGCGGCTCTGCCAGAGGGCCCAGGCACCGGCGATGAAGCACACTGCCGCGGCAACGTAGCAGGCCATGCCGAAGCCGGTGCCGCCGGCGTTGATCGCCTCCGACGACATCGTGTTGAGCTGGGCACCGATGCCGCCGGCCGGCGAGGCCGCCTGGGCCAGCGCCTCTCCGGCATAGGCAAAACCGAGACCGAGGCCGCCGGCGACCGCCGCGACGATTCGTCCTCGGCGCCGCCGCAACTTCCGAGCGATCGGGATGTCGATGGTCGAGAGCTGCACGCTTCTCACTCCTCATTTTGGCGAGGGATCAGCCCCTCGGGCCGGAGGCTCGCCAGGGACGATGCGAACGGCGCGCCAAAACTGCGGATTCGCAATACCCTCAACCGCCGGTCTCGAAGAAGGACACGACACCGGTCGCGACCGTGACGATGTTGATGCACAGGACGCCGAAGACGAGCTGCACGCCGCAGGAGGACGGCCGCCCATCGATCTGGCCGTTGACGATCGCCCGCCAGCGCAGGATCGCCCAGAACACGCAGGCGGCCCCGAAGGCCTGGAAGAAATGCTGGAACAAGGTGACGACGTTAATCACCGTCGCCCCCGGCGTGGCGCCCAGTACATTGTCGGCATTGGGCGGGGTCGTCGGCGCGTAGGTCGTCAGCGAGACGGCGAGATTGGTACCCGCACTGACATTGGCCATCGTCAGAAACTGCGGGAAGGTCGCCAGGACGCCGCACAGGACCAGCGACACCCACGGGACCCACGGGCGGTGCCAATGGTGGTGATGGTGGCGGTGCGGCGACGAAAGGGTCCACAGGGACCAGACGAAAAACAGGAAAGAGGCGCAGGCAGCGAGATAACAGAACGCCGGCAGCAGGACATCGATACCGTCTCCGATCGCCGTCGCGAAATCGACGAGACCTTGCATGGTCGAAGCTCTTGCAGCTGGCAGAACTCAGCGGCGATCGCTCTTCACTGAATGTCACCATGCTCGGTCGCAACGACCCAGGCCGTGCCGCGCTGACCAATCGACAGCACCTTGCCGTAACCGGGAATGCGATCGCCGACCAGCACCTCGAATTGCGCTCCCTCGCCGCCGCCGCGGTCGACCTCGGCCAGCATTGCCAAACCCGGCGAGGCGGCTTGCACCCGATAGCGCAACGGGGCAGCACCAGGCCTCGGCGTGCCGGCCCGTACCGCCTCCTGCCCATCCATGCGCTCCGGGCGCCCCTGCGGCGCCGCTTCGGCGCTGGCGAGCGTCGGCGCCATCACCCCAGCTGCGCTCTCGCTTGCAGACGCGGCCGATGAATTGGCGGCGGCCACCGGTGCACTGCGGGCCGCGGCGACGGCGTTGCCGGCTTCCAGGAGCGCGAGGCGTCGCTCGAAATCGTCGAGCCGTGCCGCCGTCTCTTTCCTGCCGGCGGCGAAAGCGACGCGCAGCTGCGCGTCCTGCGCCCGCAGATCCCGCACCACGGTGGCAATCTGCGTCACCAGCTCGAGGACCTGCACCTCGTCATGCGGCGCCATCGGCGCGGCCCGCAGCGCGGCGGCCTGGTCAACCGCATCGGGTGCCGGCGTTGTCGGCGGCGCCGGCGTTGTCGCCGGTTTCGGTGGCTTCGACAGAGCAGCTTCGACGGCCGGCGTAACGTTATGCGCTCGCGGTCCCGGCGCCACGGCGCCGGCTCCCCTGGTCGCGGCTTGCGCCTCGCCCGCGCTCGAACCCACGACCGCGGGAGCCTGCGCGCCGGGCTCGTGCGGCACATAGCCGGGCGGTGCCTCATGCGCGGTTGCGGCAGCCGCCTTCGCTGCGCCAGGCGCCGCCGACGGCGAGGCGGCGCCGGAGCCCTGGACGGCAGCAGACGAGGCTTCCACGGCGCCCGAATGCAACGCCAGCAGCTCCTGCAGTTGCCGCGACTTCTGCTCGGACCGATACCGCTCGCGGATCAACGGGGTCGCCGCCGGCGTCGGCACGCCCGCCAGCGACGCCGAGGGCGCCAGCGGCCCGCCGGGCTCCGTCCTGTTGCCCGCTGCCCGCTGCTGCACCGTTGACGCCATGTGCCTCGCCGAGACGAGATCGTTCCCTGGCAAGACCAGCCAGACGCCGGCCGCCGCCAACGCAACCGCTGGCAGTCCGAGAATCAACGCCAGCCGTCGCCGCGAGCGCGGCACCCAGCTTTTCCAGCCGGAGGCCGGAAGGGTGACTCCCAGATCCGGTTCGGCCAGCCAGCCGCCGGTTTCAAGCGCGGCGACCTCTGCCCCGTCCCGGGCCTCCTCTGCCGCCGGAAGGTCGTCCGCCTCGCCCGGCAGCAACACCTTTCCCAGGCAGCTGTTGTCTTCCGTCACGCCTGCCGCCGACGGCTCCTCCCGTTCTACGGGATGCACCTCATCGCGGATTTCGGTCTCGTCGAGCGCGGCAACCGGGGCGGCGCTTTCCATATCCATGGCAACCTCGTGCAGAAAAAAGGGGCGATGCCGCAACATCGCCGGCCCTGCTGCGAATGGCGCCCGGCGCTCACGATGGCCGGTGCATCGTGACGTTCGACAGAAACATGACGCCGACCGCGACATTGGCGTCGAGCGAGACGGTCGGGCCCTTCGGCGCCGCCGCGTTCAACGTCGCGCCAACCTGGGCGGCTGCCACGCCGGCCGCGACCCCGGTCTGCTGCTTCAGGTTGAGTTGCGTCGCATAGGAGGCGCCGCCGAACGGGCTCAATACCGTCGCGGTGTTCGAGGTCGTGGCGATAGCCTGCCCGAGACCCTCTAGGAAAGCCGCGGCGGCCGGCAGCACGAAGCGCGACAGATAGTGCTGATCGACACCGGAAGCGACACCCGCCTCCATCGTGTCGGGAGCCACCACAAGGCCGTCGACGGAGAGGCTCTGCCCCTGATGGATCACGGTGTTGATGTGGATCACGAGACGGTCGTTCTGTCTGGCGAAGGTGCCGATCATCCGGTCGCCGGCGATCGGACCCGAATCGGCTTGCAGGACGACCGGACTGCTCTGGTCGGAATTCACCGCCAGGACCGGATGCGCGAAGACGCCGCGGCCCGCCGGCACCAGGATCTCGCTCGCCGACGCCGCCGACGCCGCCGGCGCCGTGCCGGCGAGCGGCGGATTCGCTGGTGCATCGGTCGTACCTCCCTGGGACGGAGCGTCCTTCCCGTTGCGGGGCGGCAACACGACATCGGTGCGCGGCGCCCGCCCGCCCCATTGCGAGAACAGGTCGCCGATTTCCTGCGAATAGGCTTGGTCGGCCTTTGGATCACCGGCGGCGGCGACCCGGATCGGCGCCGGCTGGCTTTCCGCGTCGGGCGGGTCCGCCATCAGCGCCGCCGGGAAGACCGGACGCGCCACAGCCGGGTGCCATTGCGGGCGGCCGGCGAAGACCGGGTGGGGATGGACGACAGGCTGGGGTATCGCCTGCTCGACCTCGGGCGGCGACGCCAGGACCCGCACGCTCGCCGCCAGCGGCGGCGTAAACGAGCCGCCGGCACCAAGTGCCGCCTGCGCGCGCGCATCGCCCGCCTGGTAGTCGAGTGCCTCTTCTTCCGGGGTCGCATGCAACCCGCCCGGCAGCGGATCGACCGGCTTCATGTGTGCGTCGCGCGAGACGCCGGCGAGATGCCGCCCCGTCGTCGCCACGACGACCACCAGCGCCAGCACGGCCAGCCCTGCAATAGCAAGAAACATCAGTCGGCGCGGGCCGGCATTGCCCGCGGCGTTGAAGACCGCCAAGCGCCCGAGCACCGGCTTCATGACCGCGGATCCTCGAGCCGGGCCGACAGCGTGCGGCCGTCGACCGACAGTAGCACCACGGGGGTCTGCGGCAATGCGTAGATCGTCACCCCGCCCTCCGCCTCGGACGCCGTCCACTCCGGCGACAACAGCGTGTAGCGGGTGCGCAGATAAACATGCCCGCCGAGGCGCCAGGCGCGCAGATCGTCGGGCGAGACGCCCTCGACCGACAACGGCACGGCATCGGCCGGCGGCACGCCTTGCAGCATTCCGGTCAGAAACGGCGCCCCGGTGTCGGGCACGTCGGGCTCGGTCATGATCGCCATCCTGGCGTGCGGCCCGCGGTTGGCGACATGCACGCTGAGATCGGCGTCGTAGCGGCCGCCGCCCGAAAGCAAGAGAAAGGCGAGCGGTTTCGGGGCGTCCTCGAGCGAGACCACGAGACCGCCGCGCGGGGAGAGCGACACCGGCGTGATCTCGATGACGTTGCTGCCCTTCGTCGGCGTACAGACATAAAAGCCGACCGCCGCCACCGCCGGTCCGCCGCCCTTGCCTCCCGTCGCATCGCAATTGCGGCCGCCCGCCACCGCAGCTGGGTTGCTGTTGGTGTCCCAGGCGATCGGCCAAGGCTGCCCGGTCGAATCGAAGAACGACAGCGCCGTCGGGTAGCCCTTGACGGTGTTGATGATGCTGGTCGCGGCCCCCGGCGCGAAGCTGACGTTGATCTGGCGGTCGAGCGGTGCCGCGAGCGGCGTCATCGGCTCCTCCTTCGCGCGCTCGATTGCGTTGAAGCGGCGGCCGAGCTCCTCGATCATCGCCGGCGTCAGCGGGATCGCATTCTCGGTCGCCTTTTGTGCGGCGGCAGGGTTGCCGTTCGCAAAATTCTGTGCCTCCGGCGCTTCCGCCGTTTGCGCGTGGAGTGCAGGCGTGCCAATGAGCCCGATCAAGGCCGCCACGAGCCACATTTCCGGGGTGTGGTGGCGGCAAAGGCCGCGACTGCGGCTTCGAACAGGTTCCATCCCAACTCCCTTCGGGCCGGATTCAGTGCGGTGCGGCGACCAGCTGGTCGATCGCGAGGCCTTCGGGATGG
>DATJSH010000148.1:0-14078 GCA_035504235.1 Allostellaceae bacterium
AGGTCGAGCCCCGGCGCCTGGGCTTGCCGCGGCAACGGCGTTCCGGAGGCTGGCGCGGCAGACGCCTGCGGCAAGGGCGAGCCCGCGGCGGCGGGCGCCTGTGGCGGTAAAGGCGCGCCCCCTGTTTTTGGGTTCGGCGTCGTTGATTGCGCGGCGGGCAGGTCGGGCGATGACAGGGTTTGCGCGATTTGCAACGGCCAATCCCGGTCGTCGGCGATGGCGGAAGTCGGGCCAATCGCCGGTAGCAGGCCGGCGATCAGCAGGAAAGCTGCGGTTGTGCGCGCGGCAATAGTCCTTCCGCCCGCTGCAAAGGGGACTTGCATCGGTCACCTGTGTCAAAAATGTTCAGGTCAGCGTGGCCGGTCGTTGACCGGTCTGCCCTCAAACGTCAGGCGGTGCCCGCGGGTGTCTCATCAGCAACCCCGATCGGCCGTCGGCTCCGAGCGGCAATCGGCGCATAGGCCGCTGAAGACGATGTGATGCTCGCTGATCGCGACGCCGGTCTCGGCTTCGAGCGCGGCGGATCGCCCGCCTTCGAGCACGCAAGGGAGCGGGACGAGTTCGTCGCACGCGGTGCAATGAAGATGGTCGTGATGCGACGCCGCCAATTCGAAACGGGCGCGCCCGCCATCAAGCGGCACCCTGATCAGCGCACCTTCGGCGACAAGTTTTTCGGCAGCGCGGAAGACTGACGAGAAATCGGCGGCAACCCCGCTTCTCGCCAAGCCGGATTGCAGCGCCTCCAGCGTCCAGGCGTGGTGTTCGCCATTCCTCACGAGCGCGAGTAGTGCGGTCGGTATCCATGCTTTCCGGGCCATCACGCCACCTTAAAGCCCACTTTTCGATTCTACAAGCGGTTTGCACAAGTTACTTGCGAAATTGCGCGATGTTGCTAAGGATCAAAGTGCGAGGAGACGTCTCATCGACCTCTACCTCGCGAGGGAGGGCCAATGCGCTTGCTCATTATCGCTGGGTTGTTGTTGAGCGTCGCCGGCCTCCCGCCGGCTCTCGCGGCGTCCCTCAAGGTCGTCGCCGCCGAGAATTTTTACGGCGACGTCGCGATGCAGATCGGCGGATCGGCCGTCGTCGTCAGCAGCATTCTCAGCAACCCCGATGAGGATCCGCATCTGTTCGAGATCAGCCCCGCGGTCGGCCGTGACGTTTCGGCGGCGCGCGTTGTCATCTACAACGGCATCGATTACGACCCATGGATGGAGAGGATACTCGGTGCTGTTCGGTCGACGGATCGCCAAACGATCGTGGTCGCGCGGCTCGTCGGTCGAAAAACTGGCGACAATCCGCATATTTGGTACGACCCTGAGACCATGTTGGCGCTGGCGCAGAAGCTTTCGCAAATTCTGGCGGTGGCGGATCCCGAAAACCGGGAGGCGTACCAGCAGCGTCTGCTGGGTTTCGAGCAGTCGCTACAGCCGATCGAGACTAAGATCGCGGCGCTGCACCAACGCCTGGCTGGAACACCGGTGACCGCGACCGAGCCGGTTTTCGGCTATATGTTCGACGCGCTCGGCATGCAGGTCAAAAACGGCGCGTTCCAGCTTGCTGTTATGAACAATACCGAGCCCGGCGCTTCGGAAGTCGAGGCTTTCGAGACCGACCTTAAATCGCACGCCGTGAAGCTTCTCGTCTACAACAGCCAGGCCACCGACCCGATCGCCGATCGTATGCGCAACCTCGCAAAGACGGCCGGCGTGCCGGTGGTCGGCGCTACCGAGACCGAGCCGCCGGGCAAGAATTATCAGGCCTGGATGATGAGCGAGCTTGACGCGATCGACCGGGCGCTGCCCCCGTCGAACCATTGACCCGGTATTCGTGAACGTCATCCAATTCAGCGATGTGCGAGTCCGGGTCGGCGACCGCGAGGTCCTGGCTGGGGTGAGCTTCGACATCGCCGCTGGCGAATTTATCGGTCTGCTCGGTCCGAACGGGTCGGGCAAAACCACGCTGATGCGCGCGATCCTCGGTTTGTTGCGGGCGAGTGGCGAGGTCCGTGTGTTGGGCAAGACCCCGATGCGCGGCAATTCGGCCATCGGCTACCTGCCGCAGGCGCGCAGCGCCGGTGATTTGCGGCTTTCCGGCGAGGCGTTTCTCGCCGCCGCCGTCAACGGTCACCGTTTGGGCCTTCCTTTCGCCGGCCGGGCGGTCCGCATGGAAGTGGAGCGCGTCCTCGATCTGGTCGGAGCGCGCGAACTGGGGCGTCGTCCGCTCAGCGAAATATCCGGCGGGGAGCGTCAGCGATTGCTGCTGGCGCAGGCACTCGTCGGCCGCCCGCGGCTCCTGTTGCTGGACGAGCCGCTGGTGAATCTGGACCCGAATTTTCAGGCCGGCGTCGTCGCTCTTGCCGCGTCTCTGCGCGCCGAACTCGGGATCACCGTTCTGTTCTCGGCGCACGAGCTGAACCCGCTGCTCGGCACGCTCGACCGGGTGCTCTATCTCGGGCGTGGCCAGGCGGCGATCGGATCGGTCGACGACGTCATCACCGGCCCGGTGCTGTCGCGCCTTTATGGAACCGAAATCGACGTCGTCCGGCTCCAGGGGCGGATCTTCGTGATGGCTGGCCGCCAGGACGTCGAGCATGACGTCCACCGGCACGACGACGGGCACGACCATGGGCCGGCCCATGCGCTTTTCGGTGCGGCTGATGGCGATGCTTGACTACGACTTTATGCGCCACGCTTTTGCTGCGGCGGGCATTGTCGCGGTCGTCGCGGGCCTGGTCGGGTATTTTCTGGTGTTGCGCGGCCAGGCGTTTGCCGGGCATGCGCTGGCGCATGTCGGTTTTACTGGAGCGACCGGGGCCATCCTTGCCGGCATCTCGCCGCTGTGGGGGCTGGTGGTGCTGACGGTGGCCGCGGGGATGGGGATGGGCGCCACCGGCGAGCGCCTTGGGCACCGCGATGTGGCGATTGGCATCGTACTCGCGCTGTCGCTCGGCTTCGGCCTGCTGTTCCTGCATTTTTTTACCGCCTATGCCAGCCAGGCGACCGCGCTGCTATTCGGCAATGTGCTCGCGGTCGAAACTCGCACCGTGCGGACGCTGTTCGTCCTCGGCGGGGTCAGCGTGGCGCTTCTCGGGATCATCGGACGACCGCTGTTATTCGCGAGCTTGCAACCGGAATTGGCGGAGGCCAAGGGCGTATCTCCGAGGCTTTACGGCGTGCTTTTTCTTGCGATCGTCGGCCTTGCGGTCGCCGAATGCTCGCAGATCGTCGGCATCTTGCTGGTGTTCGCGCTCATGGTCGGCCCGGCCGCAACGGCACAACGCCTGACGATCGCGGTTGCGGCCGGTCTTCTCGCCTCCGTTGCCTTCGCCCTGTTCGAGGCATGGGGAGGCATCGCACTGGCTTTTTACACCGACTGGCCCGCCAGCTTCTGGATCACGGCGTTGAGTGCAGGTCTGTATTTCTTGGCATGCTTGCGGTCGCTTCGTAGCGCCCGCTGATCACATCTTCATATTGGCCGGCGGCCAGGTCCCGAGCACCGCGACCACGGCGAGGATCGCGAGGCCGATCGCCTGCTCCGCGAGCACCGAGCGGCTTAGCGTTCGCAGCGGGACAATCGCGGTTTCTTCCTTCGCCAGGCGCGGCATCAGGCGAAACCGGTTGGTGAGCGCGAGGCAGATCATTGTAAGGAACAGCGCGATCTTCACCGCCAAGAGCCGGCCGTAGGGCGTCGTGACGAACCCCCCGAAGCTGCCGACCAGCATGATGCTGTTGACTGTGCCGGTAATCGCCAGCAGCGCCACCGCGACATAGCCGACTTGCGAGAAATGCGGCAGCGCGGCGCGGGCGAGCGGCACATACGCCGCGCCATTGGGTTGCACCGCACGGCGCAGCAGCACGCCAAGCGGCACTAGCCCGCCGAGCCACAGCCCGGCCGCGGTCAGGTGCGCCATCTGGTTGATCTCGTGCGTCGCCCCGCCACCCATATCCATCGCCGCGTGGCCGGTGAGGCCGAGGCTCGCCAAGAGCAGCAGCGCCGCCAACGCGGCCGCGCCCGCCTGCCAAGGCTGGCGCGGCAACGCGGCGAACACCAGGAGCGCGACGGCGAAACCGAGATGCCAGCACCACACGTGCCCGAACTCGGTTTCGAACAGCACGGCGTGCCAGGTGGCGGGGTCGAACGCCAGGGCGCCCGAGCCGGTCATCTCGGCGGCGGTGAACGGGATGATCGCCACCGCCGAAAGCAGCGCCAGGAGCGCGGCGCCGATCGCGCCGCGCGTCAGGCTCCGGTCGAGCGCGGCGCGTGCGGGCGCTTGCGCCGGGATCGGGCTGCCGGCAAAGGCGTAGATGCGGAACGCGCCGATGCCGAACGCCGCCATCGTCGCGGCAAAGTGGATGAACCGCGCGACGATCCACCCTTCAGTCATCGCCCGACTGTGAAGCTGAAATCGCCGACCGTGCGGTGCGTATCGACCGACAACGCGTGCCAGCTGACCTTGTAGTCGCCAGGGGGCAAGGCCTTTAGCGGCACATGCAGCTCTTGCGGGTCCTTCGCGTCGATCGTCACTTGGCCGGTATCTACCCGCTGACCGGTGGCGTCGGTCACGGCGCAGCCGGTAAAGGCTGGTTCGAGCGCCTGGGTGAACCAGAGTGTGACCTCGGTCGGAGCCTGAGCAACCGTCGCGCCGACGGCGGGCAAGGCGTGATCGAGAAAGGCATGCGCCATCGCCGCGACGGAGACGAGCGCGGCGGTCGCGAAGGCGATAATCGCCGGGATGTGTCGGGTCATTGCCACAGGTTCCTGTCGATGAGCGGTCTGCCGATTGGGGTGTCGTACAGCAGGTCGTCGGTGAAGAGGTGGAACTGCACGATGAATCCTGTACCCTGGGACTGCCGTGTTGCGCGGTTGGCAGGGATCAGCGCCTCGGCGCCGACTTGGAAGGTGTTCCCCAGGTAGATCAGGCCTGGCGCGATGGTTCCGGTCGTGTAGCCGCGGTCTGGCGACGACATCGACACCTCGACCAGCGGCATCAGGTGCTTCATGAAATCGGGCATGTCGATCGCCTTGATGTGCTGCTCCAGATACGGGATCGAGTATTGCAGCGAGGCGGAGTAGTCCCACTCGTTGGGGCTTTGGCTCGGTGTGTCGGAAATCTGGTAGCCGAGTTCGCCGGTCAGCGCGAGCGGGCGGAACATGCCGATCGGATAGTCGCCGAGCCCCTTGCCGACATACCAGGTCGGCGCCGTGTTGCCGACGGAGTCGATCGCACCCGCGCTGCGGAGCTGCCCTGAGCCGGTGCCGGCGAACTCGTGGACGATGCCCATCGACATCATCAATTCCAACGGTTCGATGCACAGAAACTTGTCCTTCAGCGTCAGCGTGACGTTGTCCCAGCCGTGCAGCGCGTTCTGGCCGGCGCCGTGCTGGATCAGGTAATCGTCGTTGATCGCGATCCCCAAATCCTGGGTGATGTTCTTGTCGATCTCGAATCCATAATCGACCGTTCGGCCGCTCGGGTTGCCGCCGGTGGCCGGGATCGGCTGGTACGTGATCGTCGGCAGCGACAGCTCGTCGCTGACGCCGGGGTCGTCCATGACGAGCGTTGCCGGAAAGACGCGGTTGCCGCAGACCGCGTGTGCGTGTGCCGAAGGCGGCTTGAACAAGATAATGAGCACGGCGAGCGGCAGGGCCGCCGGCCCCGCAATACGGACGAATTTCATGCTGTGAATTCCCAGCCAGAGATAAGAGAGGCGCACCGGCCGGCTCGGCGAGCCGGTTCCGGAGCGTCGTCTAAGACGTCTCAGGCCAGGGTCGGTGGGGCGCGGGCGTTGGCCGGCCCGTGCAGTGGGCCGGGGGTAATGGGTAGGACACTGAATTCGCTGTGCGCGACCGTCGCGTAGGCGACCGGCAGCGGCGCCGCTGCGGCTTGCGGTGCGACGCCGGGGAGCGGATGCCACAAGCAGCAGAAGAGCGTGTGGTCGTGTCCCGGCAGTGCCGGGGTGTCGTCGGCCGGCTGCGGTTTGGTGCCGCTCTCGCCGGCAAGACACAGCGCGTGCTCGGCAAGCGCGCCGATCGTGTCGGACGGCGCGGCATGCGCCAGCATGCCCGGCCCGGCGAAGGCAAGCTGCAGGTAAAGCGCCAACCCGGCAAGCACGGCCGACAGGCGCCTTACGGAGCGATCGCGCAACACGTTCATTTGCCTTGGAGGCTACACCATTCCGGGCGGGACCGCCAATCCGCTGCCGCCGCGACACATGATCATGAACCGGGGCGGTTTATTTCCGCCCGATTACCGGCCCAGCGGCCGCTTTCGCCGATACCCGGCGCATCAGGCGCCCACCCTCGACCGCCTGCCACAGCGCGATCACCGGCAGGCCGATCGTCAGGTCGCGCGCCCGCTTCACAAAGGATAAAGCGAGCGCCATTTCGGGGCTGAGGCCGAACGCGCCGCCCAAGAGGATGTAGGCGCCTTCCTGCACCCCCACCGAATTGGGCACGAAAAACGCCGTGGTGCGGATCGCGTAGACTAGGCTCTCGATGATCATCGCGTCGCCGAACGGCAGGGGCTGGCCGGCGAACCACAGCGCCACCCAGACCTCGCTGGCGCTTGCGATCCAGCACGCGAGATGCATCAGGAAGCTCAACCAGATCCGGCCGCGCCGGCGGTAGATCGCCTCGAGCGTCTGGTGCAGCGCTGCGGCGCCCGCCGCGGTCTTCTCCGCCCAGCCCTGGCCAAGGACGCGCGCGATGCGATCGACATAGCGCACCCCACGCCGCTGTACGACAACAAAGGCGACCGCGAGGCAGCTCGCCACGGCCAGCCCAAGCACCACGAGTCGCGGGGCGATGCCGTCGGTGTGCAGATGCAAGAGCCAGACAAGGCCGAGCGCGACATAGGCGAGCTGGGCGACGAATTCGAGCGTCACGTCGACGATCGTGCTTGCCGCGCCTTGGGTCGCCGGCACGCCGGCCAGCGCCACCGCGCGGGTGCCGAGCACGTAGCCGCCCACCTGCGACAGCGGCAGCACCTCCGATCCGGCATCGCGCACAAAGCGGCCCCATACCGCGACCCACGCCTTGGCACTGGGTAACAACGCACCCCAGGCCAGCCCCATCAGCGCGATCAGTGCGGTGTGGATCGCTACTACCGAAGCAAAGCCGCCGAGGCCGACCGCGAGCAGCGCCGCGCCCACTGCCTCGGCGCCGAAATGCACCACCAGGGCCACCATTGCCGCGATCCCCGCGGCAATCAGCATGACGGGGAGAGGCCTCACGCGGCGACCGGGCGGGGCGTGCGCATGAAGCGGCGGGCGAAGCGCACCAGCCGCGGCACGGTCATCGGACGCAGCAACCGCGAATCGTAGCCCGCCATGCGGCGGTCGTTCTCGGCGAGGCAGATGTCGATAAGAGTCGCGATCGGCAGGTCGACATCGGCGACCGCCTTGGTTCCGGTCACCGTGAAATTGTTGTCCTGCGGCTTTTCGTCCTTGTCGGCGCCGATACCGCGGGCAATGCCGACCCGCTCGCGCACCAGCCTGATCCACACCCCGACGATCCGCGCCCACCACCACGGCTTCTTCCACCACGGCAGGTTGCGGTAGTGCCAGGCAGCCCAGTTCACAAAGAACAGGATGTGTCGCGCCTCTTCCTGGATCACCGGCTCGAAGGTATCGACCAGTTCGGGCGGAAAGAATTCCGACTGCCTGGCGACGGCAAAGAGGCCGAACGCGAAGAAGCTGTCGATGCACTCGCTGAAGCCCAGCGTCATCCACGCCCATTCAGGATGGCGCGGCCGCTTGTACGGGGGCTCCGGGTCGAGCGTGATGCCATAGGCCGCGACGAGCTTGCCGAGCACCTCCTTGTGGCGGCCTTCCTCGAACCCGTCGAGCGTGATCGCCTGGCGCAAGAGCGGGTCGGTCATCATGTCGGCATAGGTCTGGGCGCGAATTTTCGCCTTGCCCTCGGTCTGCACGGCGATGTTCCAGATGGGCAGGCTGGTCAGCCGCTCGCGCGCCGCTTCGTCGAGCCTCGGCCAATCGATCACCGCGGGCTTATAGGGGTTGTGGGTTTCCAGTAGCATGCGGCAGAACGCGGTCTTGTGCGTCTCGCTTCCCGGCTCAAGCGCGCCGTTTGACGGCGCCGACCATTGGCGGAAGGCAATATCGGCTGCGTCAAGTGTCGCTTGATCGGTCAACAGATCACTCCCATACCGGCAACGCTGGTCCGATCGGCCCCATCCGTTGACTTGGCCGAACCGCTCCCGTATACAGCGCCCTCCGCCGAAACAAGGCCTTTGCGATCGGAGTTGGCGCCGTGAAGCGCACTTACCAGCCCAGCAAGCTCGTCCGCAAGCGTCGGCATGGCTTCCGTGCGCGAATGGCGACCACCGGCGGACGCCGGGTGCTGGCCGCGCGGCGCGCGAAGGGCCGCAAGCGCCTGTCTGCCTAAGCCCGTTGGCTGAACCCTCGGCGACGGCGCCGATCGCGGCTCGCGGCGTCAGGCGCCCGATATGACCGCTCGCCTCATCCGGCTCAAGACGCGCGGCGACTTCCTGCGCGTCGCGGCCGGCCGTGCGCGTGTGGTGCGGGAAGGCTTGGTCCTGCAGGCAGCGCCGCAGCCGGACGACGGCAACGCTTCGCCGCGTGTCGGCTTTACCGCCAGCAGGCGGGTGGGCAATGCGGTGGCGCGCAACCGCGCGAAGCGACGTTTGCGCGCGGCTGCCGCGAGCGTGCTGCCCCTTCACGGCAAGCGGGGCACCGACTATGTGCTGATCGCGCGCGCCGGGACTGGCGGACGGGTATATGCCGAGTTGCTCACCGATCTCGAAGGGGCGTTGCGCCAGTTGGCGCGCCAGGACACCGCGAGTGCGGCGCGACGGGGAAGGATGAGATGCCGTTAGCGAGCCTTGCCGGCGCCGGGATCGGACTGTTGCTGCGCGCGGCGATCCGTGCCTATCAGTTGTTGCTGGCTCCGGTGCTGCCGCCGGCCTGTCGGTATTTGCCGAGCTGCTCGCATTACGCCGAGGAAGCGATCGCGCTGCACGGGCCGCTGCGCGGCAGCGTGCTGGCGGCGCACCGGCTGTGCCGCTGTCATCCCTGGGGCGGCAGCGGCTACGACCCCGTGCCCGCGCCGCAAGGCGGCAAGACCCGGTGATGGACCAAAAGAACCTCCTCATCGCGATCGTCGCTTCGGTGGCGATCCTGTTTGGATTCCAGTACTTGGCCGCGCGCTACCTGCCGCACCCGCCGCCACCTCCGCCAAGCGCGGCAGCTTCGGCACAGCCGAACATTCCGGCAAAGCCGGGTGCCGCGACGGGAACACCCACGCCCGCCGCGGCCGGCGCGGCGCCCGTCGGCGGCGCGCCGGCGAGCCAGGCGCAGGTGGAGACGCGCGAACAGGCCGAGGCCGATCAGCCCCGCATCAAGATCGATACGCCGCGGCTTCACGGCTCGATCGCCCTGACCGGCGCACGGATCGACGATCTTACCCTGGCGACCTATCACGAGACGGTCGACCCGACGAGCCCCGAGGTTGTGCTGCTCTGGCCGACCGGCACGGAAGACCCTTATTTCGCGCAGTTCGGCTGGGCCGACACTCCGGGGGTCAAGCTGCCGGGGGCCGATGCCAAATGGACCGGGGCGGGCGGCACCCTCTCGCCCGGCCATCCGGTGACGCTGAGTTGGGACAATGGCGCCGGGCTCACCTTCACTCGCAAGATCAGCATCGACGAGAACTACATGTTCACGATCGACGATGCGGTGAAGAACAGCGGTTCGGCCGCTGTCAGCCTCACGCCCTACGGGCTGATCAGCCGCAGCGGGACGCCGCCGGTCTCGGGCTATTACCTGCTGTACGAAGGCCCGATCGGCTATCTCGACGGTGCGGTCCAGGACGTGAAATACGCCTCGCTCACCCCGGACAAGCCGACCGACTACAGCTCGAATGGCGGCTGGCTCGGCTTTACCGACAAATACTGGCTGACCGCGCTCATTCCCTCGCAGGACCAGGCGATCAAGGCGCAGTTCCGCAAGGCGATCGGCCCTGACAAGGTCGATCGTTATCAGGTCGATTATACCGGCGCGCCGATCAGCGTGCCGGCCGGCGGCACGGCGACAACCTCGACTCGCTTCTTTGCCGGCGCCAAGGAATTGAATTTGCTGCAGAATTACGCGGCCTCGGGCATACCCTTATTCGACTACTCGATCGATTTCGGCTGGTTCTGGTTTCTGACCAAGCCGATCTTCCGCATCCTCCTGATCCTCGAGGCGCTGCTCGGCAATTTCGGGCTGGCGATCCTCCTGTTCACCTTCCTCGTCAAGCTCGCCTTCTTCCCGCTCGCCAACAAATCCTATGCGGCGATGAGCAAGATGAAGCTCCTGCAGCCGGAAATGGCGAAAATCCGCGAGCGCTTCCCCGACGACAAGGCGAAGCAGCAGCAGGAAATCATGGGGATGTACAAGAAGGTGGGCGCCAACCCGCTCGCCGGCTGCCTGCCCATCGTCATCCAGATCCCGGTGTTCTTCTCGCTCTACAAGGTGTTGTTCGTCACCATCGAGATGCGCCACGCGCCGTTCTACGGCTGGATCCACGACCTGTCGGCTCCCGACCCGACCTCATTCGCCAATCTGTTCGGCCTGTTGCCCTTCGCGCCGCCGCATGTGCTGATGATCGGCGCCTGGCCGTTGATCATGGGCGTGACGATGTTTTTGCAGCAGAAGCTGAACCCGCAGCCGGTCGACCCGATCCAGGCGCGCATGTTCATGTTCCTGCCGATCGTCTTCACCTACATGCTGGCGTCTTTTCCTGCGGGTCTGGTGATCTACTGGTCGTGGAACAATCTCCTCAGCATCGCGCAACAATGGGCGATCATGCACAAGCGGGGCGCGGTCTAGCCGCCCTGCCGGGGGATGTCTTCCCGGCGCGCGACTTCGACGCCGCTTCGCTCGAAGCCGGGCGGCTGCTGTTCGCCAAGGAGTGCCGCTTTGTCGCCGGCGCCGGAAGCCCGGGGGCGCTGCCGCTCGAAACCTTGCCCGAAATCGCCTTTATCGGCCGCTCCAATGTCGGCAAGTCGAGCGTTGTCAACGCGTTGACCGGACGGCGCATGCTGGCCCGCACCTCGCGCACGCCGGGCCGCACGCAGCAGCTCAATTTCTTCGATCTCGATGGCCGGCTGATGTTGGTGGATCTGCCCGGCTACGGGTTTGCCGCCGCGTCGAAGGGTGCCGTCAGAGCGTGGAGGGCGCTCGTCGAGCACTACCTGACCAGTCGCGCGAGCCTACGCCGTGCCTGCCTGCTGATCGACGCCCGGCGCGGCATCACCGAGACGGATCGTCCAGCCCTGGCGCTGTGCGACGATGCTGCGCTCAGCTATCAAATCGTGCTGACCAAGATCGACGAGGTGAAGCTGCCGGCGCTTGCCGATGTCGCCGGCGGCGTTGCCGCCGAGCTCAAGCGCCGGCGCGCGGCGCATCCCGAAATCCACCTGACCAGCGCCGAAAAAGGCCTCGGCATCGCCGCCTTGCGCGCCGCCCTGGCCGCGTTCGCCGAGGTGGCGCCCCTCCGGGGGTCACGTTAGAGTGCGGCCGCCATGAATGACGCCCCGCTCCATCTTCCTGCCGTCGATCCCGGGCTGCTCGCCAAGGTTCTGACCGAGGCCGTACCCCATTGGGTGCGCTATGCCGGCAAGACCGTCGTTGTCAAATATGGCGGACACGCGATGGGCGCCGGTGGTGAGACCTTTGCCCAGGATATCGTGCTGCTGCGTCAGCTCGGCATGTTCCCGGTCGTCGTCCATGGCGGCGGGCCGCAGATCAATCGCACGCTCGAACGCCTCGGCATCAAAAGCCAGTTCGTCAACGGCCTGCGTGTTACCGATGCCGAGACCATGGAGGTTGTCGAGATGGTGCTCGTCGGCGCCATCAACAGCCATCTCGTGACCGCGATCAATGGGGCGGGCGGCTGTGCGATCGGCCTCACCGGCGGCGATGGCAATTTTCTCCATGCAAAGAAGTCCACCCGCAATGGCGACCTCGGCTTTGTCGGCGAGCCGGAGAGCGTCGATGTCGGCGTGCTCGACGGGTTTCGCCGCGCCGGCATGATTCCCGTCATCGCGCCGATCGGCGTTGGCGAGCATGGCGAGAGCTTCAACATCAACGCCGACACCGTGGCGGGCGCGGTGGCGGCCGCGGTCAAGGCCGCGCGGTTCCTGCTGCTGACCGATGTGCCCGGGGTGCTCGACAGCAAAAAGAAGCTGATCTCCGAGCTCTCCGCCGCCGAGGCGCGGCGGCTGATTGGCGACGGCACCGTCTCGGGCGGGATGATTCCCAAGGTCGAGACCTGCCTCGATGCCGTCGCCGGCGGCGCCGAGGCGGCAGTCATTCTCGATGGGCGCGTGCCGCATGCGATGCTCTTGGAGCTCTTCACCGAGGGCGCGGGCACGCTGATTCGCGGCGGGTGATATGCCGTACGACTTTCAGCTTCCAGCTCAAGAGTGCCGCGTCTGTGGATCGGACGCTAACTATCCTGCGTCGGACGACCCGACGGGAATCTGGATAAATTGTTCCCGGTGCGGTGATTTTTTAATACGGACGGGAACAAATTTCACTTCTATTCCTCGATTTTCTGGCCCCAACCAAAGAGCTTTAGCCAGTCATGTCATTCGCAGCTTTGCGAAATCATCACCGCGCCCAATTATAACAGAAGTTACATTTCAGGAGATTGAGCATCGCTCACTCCCATCCCCGGCTGAGATTCTGGACAACTTTCTTCTTTATTTAGAACAAGATGCCGAAGGACGTCCAGGCCTAGGAAGCTTTATCCGTGCGCAAGACCCTGCGCTCCAGGCCGAGATAGGAGTAATCGGCTGGGAAGAAATTAATTGGACCACCGAAACTTTGGAATCTCTTCAGTTAGTAGACCTATCACAACAGTCGATGGACCCTTCGTGCGTTGCTTCTATAACTATTCGTGGTTGGCAGCGGATCGCCGACCTTAAAGCCGCTAAAACCTCCTCCACCTTTGCCTTTTTTGCGCGGAGATTCGCCAATTCGGAGCTTGATGTCGTCTTTGAGAAATGCCTCAAGGATGCGGTTGCTCAAACGGGTTATGAGTTGCGTACGGTCACTCAGCGAGCCGGTTTGATTGACGCAGTCGTCGAAGACGAGATCAGACGTTGTCGTTTTCTAATAGCTGATTTGTCCGACGATAACGCTGGCGCCTATTGGGAAGCGGGATTTGCTGAAGGTTTAGGCAAGCCGGTAATCTATATATGTAAAGCATCATCGGAAAACGGGGAAAAGCGAACGCACTTTGACACGGATCACCGGCAAACAGTCCGGTGGGATATTCAATCTCTCGGCGAGACGGCTCATAAACTTAAAGCGGTTATCCGTAACACGCTGCTCGGCGATGCAATCCAAGACGATTAGACACCACCAGAGTCTTGATCGGTGGCGGGTGAGATGACCTATACGCTGCGCCGCGAAGGGTGCCCGCTGGGATCGGTCGAGACCTGGGTGTTCGACCTCGACAACACGCTCTATCCGGCCTCATCCGGCCTGTTTCCGCTCGTGCAGGAGCGGATGAACGAGTACATCCGCCGGCTGCTCGATGTGTCGCTCGACGAAGCCAAGGCGCTGCGCGCGCGGTATTTCCGCGAGCATGGCACGACGATGCACGGGCTGATGGCGGTGCATCGCATCGACCCGCACGAGTTCATGGCTTTCGTGCACGACGTCGACCTCGCCTGCGTGCCGGCCAACCCGCCGCTAGTCGCGGCGCTCAACGGCCTGTCGGGGCGCAAGCTCATCTATACCAACGGTTCGGTGCCGCATGCTGAGAACCTGCTGAAACATCTCGGCATAAGTGATTATTTCAACCAGATTTTCGACATCGTCGCATCGGAGTTCTCGCCGAAGCCGGCGATGGCGCCGCTGCGGATTTTCGTCGAGCGCTTCGGGATCAGGCCGGCGGGCGCCCTGATGGTCGAGGACATGGCGAAAAATCTCGTCCCCGCCGCGGCGCTCGGCATGACGACGGCCTGGGTCAAGACCAATGTCGATTGGGCCGCGATCGCGTCGGACGCCGACCACATCAATTACGTCGTCGACGACCTCGCC
>DATJSH010000149.1:0-53316 GCA_035504235.1 Allostellaceae bacterium
CGGCACCTGCGGCAAGGCCTGCGCGGCGTACGAGATCAGGCTGTTCGACCAGGAGAACCCGGACATAGAGGTCGCGCCGGGCCAGGTCGGCGAGATCGGCGGCCGCGGCGCCTGCCTGATGCTCGGCTATTTTGACAACCAGCGCGCGACGGAAGACTCCTTCAATCGCGGCGGCTGGTTTCTGTCGGGCGATCTCGGCCGGCTCGATGCCGCGGGAAATCTCGAAATCGTCGGCCGCAAGAAGGACCTCATCATCCGCGGCGGGCACAACATCCACCCGGCGCGCATCGAGGAGCTGGCGATGCGCCACAAGGCGGTGGCGCGCTGCGCTGCCTTTGCGGTCGCAGACGAGCGGCTTGGCGAAAAGGTCTGCCTGTCGGTGATCTGGCACGAGGGCGAAAGCGCCGAGGTTTATGACATGCTTGCGCATCTCAGTGCCGAGGGGCTGTCGAAATACGACATGCCGGAATATTTCATCGCGCTGGAGGCCTACCCGCTGACCGCGAGCGGCAAGATCTTGAAGCGCGAGCTCGTCGAATGGGCGAAATCCGGCCGCATCGCGCCGGCCCCGGTGCGCTGGACGGGAGGGTGAGATTTCTCCGGCCATGGCTTGTACCCAACTATGAAAGTTCCCATTTTGTTCCGTAAGACCGCCAGCGCAGGAGGTGCGAGGTCCAGTGAAGGCTCGGCGGAGATGATGGTGATGCAATTTGGGGTTGCGATTGGCTGTAAATCTGCTGTTTTAACAGCCAGAGAGCACCCCCGAACCTCAATCTCAAGTAGTGGTGACGGCCCATGACGGTGCACTTGACCCGTAGCGACGAATTCGCGCTGCTCACCCTCGACCGGCCGGAGGCGCTCAACGCGCTGAGCTTCGCGACGTTGCGCGAGCTCGATACGGCTTTGGACGAGGTCGCGGCCGGCAATGCGCGGGCCTTGCTCGTGACCGGCGCGGGCGACCGCGCCTTCTGCGCCGGCGCCGACATCAAGGAGCTGATGGGCCGCCCGCTGGCGCAAGGCCGCCGCGACGCCGCCGAGGGCCAGCGCATCGTCTCGCGCTTCGGCACCTTGCCGATGCCGTCCTTTGCGCTGATCAACGGCTACGCCTTTGGCGGCGGTCTGGAATTGGCCCTCGCCTGCAATTTCCGCCTGGCGCTAAAGACCGCGCGGCTCGGCCTGCCCGAGATCAAGCTGGGCCTCATCCCCGGTTATGGCGGCACGCAGCGCCTGCCGCGCTTGGTCGGCGAGGCGCGCGCGCTCGACATCATCATGACCGGCCGCACCGTCATGGCCGACGAAGCCGAGCGCATCGGCCTGGTGCACCGGCTGGTCGATGGCGATTTGATCGAAGCGGGCAAGGCCTTCGCCCGCGAGATGACCGGCTATGGCCTCCCGGCCCTGTCCCTGGCGCGCGACGCGGTGATGGGCGCGTGCGACGGCACGCTCGACGACGGCCTCAAGCGCGAAGCCGACCTCAACACCCTCGCCTTCCAGACCGCGGACGCCACCGAAGGCATGACCGCCTTCATCGACAAGCGCAAACCAGTATTCAAGGACGGATGACTCCCCTCTTCGACCGGCTTGATGCGCTGCCGCCGCTCAATGACGAGGAGCGGCAGCTTTTGGATAGCGTCAAGGCGCTCGCCCGCGACGAGATCGCGCCGCGCGCCGCGGCCTACGACCGCGCCGCCAAATTTCCCTGGGACAACATAAAGGCGATCAACGCGCTCGGCCTCAACGCGATGTTCGTGCCCGAGGAATACGGCGGCGCCGGGATGAGCTACGCCGCCTATCTCGCCTGCGTGCGCGAGATCAGCGCCGCCTGTGCCTCAACCGGGATCATCTGGGCGACCAATTTCCATGCCGCGAAGCCGCTGATCGAGTTCGGCAGCGAGGAGCAAAAGCAGCGTCTCTTGCCGCTGGTCGCCGAAGGCGCGCTGCTCGCGCTGGCGATCACCGAACCCGAAGCCGGCTCGGACGCCACCGGCATGAAAACCCGCTTCACCCCCGACGGCAATGACGGCGTGCTCGTCGATGGCGGCAAGATCTTCATCACCAATGGCGACGTCGCCGACCTCATCCTGCTGTTCGGCAAATGGCGCGACCTCGGTGACGGCCGAGGCGCGATCACCGCGCTCTATCTCGAAAAGGACACGCCGGGCTTCAGCGTGCTGCGCAAGGAAGAGAAACTCGGCCACCGCGCCTCGTCGACCGCGGCGCTCGCCTTCGACAAATGCCGCGTGCCGCGCGCCAATGTGTTGGGCGAGCCGGGCCAGGGTTTGCCCTTGCTGCTCGCCGCGCTCAACAAGTCACGCCCGAGCGTCGCCGCGCATGCGCTCGGCATCGCCCGCGCCGCGTTTGGCGACGCGGTCGCCCATATCAACGAGCGGCGGCAATCGGGCCGGCGCATCGTCGAGTTCCAGGGCATCCAGTTCCTGCTGGCCGATCTCGCCACCGATTTGGCGATGTGCGAGACGTGGCTGTGGCATGTCGCGGCGCTTGTCGACGCCGGAATCGCCGATATCGGGCCCGAAGCCTCGATGCTGAAGATGCGCGCCTCCGATTTGGCGATGCGCATCGCCACCGAGGCGGTGCAGCTTTACGGCGGCGCCGGCTACATCGCCGACAACCGGGTCGAGCGCCTCCTGCGCGACGCCAAGATCACGCAAATCTGGGAGGGCACCAACCAACTGCACCGCCAGCTGATCGGCCGCAGCTTTATCGTGCGGCGCTGAGTAGTGGAAAGGGAATTTTAATGCTAGGCGGAAACGGCCGGGACTTGCGCCCCGGCCATGTCGCCGCCCGCTATGCAGGCGAGATTTCGGCCTCGATCACTTCGAGGTCGGCTGTCATGATCTTGCCCTTGGTTTCCGGCCCCAGATAGACCGAAACGATGTATACGACCAATGAGCCCAGCGCGCCGTACATCATCGGTTTGGCGAAACCCATGCCCTGGTTCACCGCGAAGTACGTCAGGATCGGCGCGACAAACGCGCCCCAGACCGCGCCCTGGTGATAGACGAAACCGGCTGCGGTCGCGCGTACCTCGGTCGGAAAGCGTTCCGACAGCCAGCCGGGGTTCAGGGCGTCCTTTCCGCTGAAGAAACAAATGAACAGCAGGAAGAAGCCGAGGAACAGGGTGTGATCGGTCTGCGTGATGTACAGCGGGATAAGGGCCAGGGAGATGATCGTCGGAATCATCAACGCCCAACGTCGGCCGACTTTTTCCGACACCGCGCCCCAGAAGCTGCAGGCGAGGAACGTGAGGATGTTGCCCCAGAACACCGGAACCGCGACCTGGGCCGGCGTCCATCCCAGTTCTTTTGTCAAATAGGTGCCGAGCATGGCCCAGACCGCGTAGTAGACGCAGAAGTTTGCCGCCATCCACAAGCAACCGGTAAAGGTGTTCCACAAATATTTGGGCTTGAAGATGGCGAATAGCGGCAGGGTGACCTGCTTTTGCGTCACGTTCTGGATCTTTTTATTTTCCGCCCAAACCTCGGGCTCTTTCACGTATATGCGGATCCAGACGCAGGCCAGGGCCGGTAGCACGCCCAGGATCAGCATCCCGCGCCAGCCGTAGCCCTTGTGCCATGCCTCCAACGGCCCGTACAGAAAGCCGTAGGCCAGACCGGACAGGGCGAAGCCTAAGCCCCAGGAGCCTTGCAACACCCCGGACATCAGCCCGCGAGACCGCGCCGGCCAGGATTCCATCGCCAGCGCCGCGCCGGCAGGCCATTCCGCGCCCATGCCGATGCCCAACACCGCCCGGACGATGAACAGGAAGGTGAAGCTGGGCGAAAAGCCCGCGATGAAATTGCAGATGGAATACCAAAGAATGGAGATCAACAGAGGCGCCCGACGCCCCAGCCGATCGGCCAACCAGCCGGACGCGGTTGCTCCGCTCAGGCGCATGATCAGCGTGACCGTGAAGATCGCGGTGACGCTAATCAGCGGAACGCCGAATTCCTGCGCGATCGGCGCCATGATCAGGAGGAAGACGGTGAAGTCGAATGCGTCGAGCGTCCAGCCCATCCAGGCAGCGCAATAGGCATACCATTGGTCCTTGGTCGGCTCTCTGTACCAAGGAATGTTCTTAGCCATCGAAATGTCAGCCATAAGCCGCCTCCCAGTCCAATAACTTTCGGATTGCCCCGATCAAAAAAGAGCGCAATTCCGATACAACTAGGAGCTTATTTAATGATGCTGTGCAACAGCAATAACTGATTGCGCGAGGCAACTTGCCTAGCTATGCGAAAAGCACATCCCGGCCTCGGCGCAATACCGCGCGGCGGCCTCGACCGCTGAAGTTGCAAAAGCGGGAACTTGTTTCGCAGGCCGCGCGTATGAGCAACGCGGTAATAACCTCGGCGGGATGCGCCCTTGACGATATCGGCGCGTCGGCTAAGTTGTTGCCGCCACGGCCGCGCCCGCAACCGAGGCGCCGTCAGATCGCTCACCAAGGAGAGCAGCAAGATGTCGAAAATAATGCGCGTGACTGCCGCCCTTTTCTCCGCGGTCGTCGGAATAGCAGCGCTCGCCGGTCCGGCGTCGGCGCAAAGTGCGGTGAATGTCGGAACCCTGACCTGCAACGTCGCCAGCGGTTTCGGCTTTATCTTCGGCTCGTCGAAGGCGCTCAACTGCACCTTCTCCGGGCTTGGCCGGGCTGAGCACTACGTCGGCAACATCACCAAGTTCGGCGCCGATATCGGCTACACCTCGGGCGGCATCCTGGTGTGGACCGTCGTTGCTCCGGTCGCGGTAATGCGGCCCGGGGCGCTCGGCGGCGCCTACGCTGGCGGCACTGCCAGCGCCACGGTCGGTGTCGGTCTTGGCGCAAATGCACTGGTCGGCGGGTCGAATAACACGATCGCGCTGCAGCCGCTGAGCATCGAAGGCAATACCGGGCTCAACGTGGCCGCGGGCGTCGCCTCGATCACGCTCACCCCGGCGCCTTAATCTCGACGACGGGTTCGGCGGCGTGGGTAAGCGCGCGCCGCCGAACCTTTGCGCTTATCGGGGAACAGTCAGGAACGTGCGGCGTTCTCCGGTGGCGGCGAGCCATCCTCGGCAGTTCGCCGAGACGAGCGGGAGCTTCGCCCATGATTATTGGCATCGGCCATTTGCAGCCGATCGTCTCCCTGATCGCGGGGGTCATCATTCTTTTGGTCCCGCGTATCCTCAATTACGTCATCGCTATCTACCTGATCGTCATCGGGATCATCGGCCTCGGCATCATCCGCTAATGGTTGCCGGCCAGCCGATGTAGCTGCTCGTAGACGAGCTGGTCGATTTCGAGCCCTTGGTGCAAGAGGCGCTCGCGGTTGCGGGCCGAATTTTCACCGGGGATGCGGATTTCGGCAACGCCGGTCGCACGTGGCACCGCCTTGACACGGTCGATAAGCGCGCTCACCTCGCGCTTGCAATCCTCGAGCGGGATCAGCAGGTCGGGGCGGAAGGCGATGAAGAGATAGCCATCCCCCGCGCCCGCCACGGCGCCTGCGCCGCCGAGCACGCCCAGCGCCTGAACGATGAGCCCGAGCCCGAACCCCTTGTACCCGGCGAACGGCAACAGCGCACCGGCTTGCGCCTCCGCCGGATCGGTCGTCGGGCGCCCGTCGCGGTCGATCGCCACCCCTTCGGGGAGAGGCTCGTTGCGACGCAGGCGCAGCTGCAGCTCGGTCGCCATAAAGGCCGAGGTCCCCATGTCGAGGATCAGCGGACCCTCCTCGGTCGGGATCGCGAACGCGATCGGGTTGGTGCCAAGGATCGGCTTCACACCGCCCAGCGGCGCGACCGCGCCGCCGCTGGATGCGGTATGGATCGCGACATAACCCTCGCGCGCGATCATCTCGACAAAGTAGGCGTTGCGCCCGCTCATCCAGGTGTTGGTGGCGCCAACCACTGCGATGCCGTGTGCCTTGGCCTTGTCGATCGTCGCCTTGGCGACATGGTAAAGCGCGATCATCCCGTTATTGTTGCCGCCGTCGTAAAGCGCGGAGACGCCGGTCTCGCGAATCAGGCGGATCGGCTGGCGCGGCTGATCGAAGCGGCGATGCTCGGGGACATTGAGAAGCTTTGCCAGCCCCGAATACTCGTAACCGCAGAGCGCCGCATCGACCACATGGTCGGTGAGGACGCGCGCTTCCTCATCGTCATAGCCGATTCCGCGCATGGCTCGCTCGCCAAGACTGCGGGCGGAGTCGACGCTCAGATGGACCCGACCTGCAGACATGGGCTCTTTCCTTCTCACGGCTTCTTGGCCACGAACAGCTCTACCGTCGGGCTGTCGGGAATGGAATATTCGGCGGTGATCCCGACCTGGTGCGGAATATCGAACTGCTGAAACGCGGCGAGCAGGATTTTCGCCGCATCGGGCGCGCTCGGATCGCGGTCGAGCACGGTGACCCCCATTGCCGGCCCCTCGACGACATTCGCCGTCTGCTCGGGGCCGTTGGCATCCCAGCCCGCAGATTTGAGAATGCCGACCAGCTGATTGGCGTAATTGTACGCCTCGACATCGCTCGGCGCACAGGACACCACGACCCGGTAGCTGCCGTACTGTCGCAGATAATCGGCCAGCTTGACCGCCGTCGCGGCGTCGACCGTGCGCGCCGCCTCTCCGGCCTTCAACGCCGCGATCTGCTGCGTGACGGTGGCGACCTTGACGCTCAGGGAGGCGAGCGCGTCATCGACATCGTCGAAGGAACCGTCGGGGCTTTTATCGCGGGGGGGCGGCAGCGTCTGCGACAGCCCGTCCCACTGCGCCCACAGGCCGTGCAGCACCGTCGTTTCCGAGGCGAGCCGAGCTGACAGCCGATCGGCCGCCACATCGCTGCTTGCCTGCTGATCCCAGCGCAGCAGCGCCGTCGCGCCGACGCCGCACAACACGACGCCCAGGACCCAGGCGCCCTTGGCCCAGTAGCGCCAGGGCAGCACCACCGCCTCGAGCAGAGCGACCGCCAGCACGAGCCCCAGCGGCAAGGCCGGCCCCAAGCGCATCGCCTCCGCGATCAGCTCGTGCAGGTGCGCCGGCATCTCAGACGTCTGGAACGCCCTGCTCGAGCTCGGCGCGCCACGTCGCGGCGTGCGAGTCGGACGGCGCTCGCCAGTCGCCGCGCGGCGACAGCGAGCCACCCGACGAGATCTTCGGTCCGTTCGGCAGCGCCGAGCGCTTGAACTGGCTTTGCTCGAAAAAGCGCGTCAGGAACACCCGCATCCAGCGCTTGATCTCGCCCAGATCGAAGGTCCGGTGCGCGCTCTCGGGGATGTTCGCGGGCCACTCGCCCCTCGTAGCGTCGTGCCAGGCGTTCCATGCCAGATAGGCGATTTTCGACGGCGCGAAGCCAAACCGGGTCACATAGAACAATGTGAAATCCTGCAACGCATAGGGGCCGACAAAACTTTCCGTCGACTGAACCGCGCCGTCATCGGCCGGTACGAGCTCGGGGGAAATCTCGGTCGCCAGAATGTCTTCGAGAATGTGCGTCGTCTCATCGTCGACGTCGCCGCTATGCGCGACAAAGCGGATCAGGTGCTGGATCAGCGTCTTTGATACCGAGGCATTGGGATTGTAATGCGACATGTGATCGCCGACGCCGTAGGTGCACCAGCCGAGCGCCAGCTCTGACAGATCGCCGGTGCCCACCACCAGCGCACCGTTGTGGTTGGCGAGGCGGAACAGGTAGTCGGTTCGCAAACCGGCCTGCACGTTCTCGAACGTCACGTCGTAATGCCTCTCGCCGCGCCCCGCGGCGTGGCCGATATCGGCCAACATCTGGTTGGCCGCCGGACGGATGTCGATCTCGCCGCCGGTGACGCCGAGCGCCTTCATCAATCGCCACGCATTCGACTTGGTTGCCGTGCTCGTCGCAAAGCCCGGTAGCGTATACGCCAAGACGTTCTGTCGCGGCAGCGCGAGCCGGTCCATCGTACGGCAGGCGACAATCAGCGCCTGAGCCGAATCGAGCCCGCCCGACACGCCGATTACCAGCTTCGTCAACCCGGTCGCCTTGAGGCGCTGCGCCAGCCCCTCAACTTGGATGTTGTACGCCTCGTAGCAATTCTCCCGGAGCATCGCCGGATCGGACGGCACGAACGGAAAGCGCTCGACCCGGCGGCACAGATCGAGCCTCGCGTCGGGCGCGGCGAACGCGAACTCGACGCGGCGGAATGGCGCCGCTTCGCGAAGGATGACGCGCGCATTATCGCCGAAGGTGTTCGTCCGCATCCGCTCCTGGCGAATGCGCCCGAGATCGATATCGGCGATTGCCATCTCGGGCTTTGCGCTGAACCGCTCGGTCTCCGCGAGCCCTTCGCCCATCTCGAAAATGCCCGCCTGCCCGTCCCAGGCGAGATCGGTTGTCGACTCGCCGGCCCCCGCGGCGGAATAGGCATAGGCGGCGATGCAGCGCGCGGATTGCGACGCACACAAGAGGCGCCGCATCTGCGCCTTACCGATGGTGATGTTGCTGGCCGACAGGTTAAGCAGGATTTCGGCCCCCGCCGCCGCGCCGGCGATGCTAGGCGGCTGCGGCACCCATAAATCCTCGCAGATTTCGACATGGAAGGTGAACGGCGTCGCCCCAGTCGCGGCAAACAACAGATCGACGCCGAATGGCGTCTCCTGCCCCGCCAACGTCATCGTCAGGCCGCTGATCGCCTCGCCCGAAGCGAAGTGCCGACGTTCGTAGAATTCCCGATAATTCGGCAGATAGATCTTCGGCACGGCTCCGAGCAGCCGGCCGCGATGGATCACCACCGCGCAATTGTAGAGCCGCCCGCGCCAGCGCAGCGGCGCGCCGACGACAATGACCGGCAACCGCTCGCGGGTCAGTTCGGCGAGCCGGCCGATCTGGTCGACGACGGCGTCGAGCAGCGCGTCCTGAAACAGGAGATCGTCGATCGCATAGGCCGATAGGCATAGTTCCGGGAACAGCATCACCGCAACGCCGTCGCGATCACCCTGCGCGACCAGCGCCGCCACCTGGTCGCCGTTGCTCACCGGGTCGGCCACCGCGACCGGCGGCACGCAGGTGGCAAGCCGGACGAACTGATGACTATAGGGAGAGAAAAATGCAGGCATCGGGCCGGGGCGCTCGCGCAGCGGTTTTGCTTTAGCCATGTGGCCGCACATTAATTATGCTCATAACGAGCATTTTCAATTCACACCGCGTCAGTCCGCAAAGGGGTCGCGTACCAGCACCGTGTCTTCGCGCTCGGGGCTGGTCGACAGCATGGTCACTGGCGCGCCGATCAGCTCCTCGACCCGGCGGATGTATTTGATCGCGTTCGCCGGCAGATCGGCATAGGAGCGCGCGCCGCGCGTGTTTTCGCGCCAGCCCTGGAAGGTTTCATAGACCGGCTCGATCTCGGCCTGAGCGCTGACGCCGGGCGGCAGGTAGTCGTAGGTTTCGCGGCCCCGGCGATACGCGGTACAGACCTTGATCTCATTGAACCCGTCGAGCACATCGAGCTTGGTCAGCGCGATGCCATCGATACCGCTGATCTTGATCGCCTGACGCACCATGACCGCGTCGAACCAGCCGCAGCGGCGGGGTCGGCCGGTGACCACGCCGAACTCGCGACCGCGGTCGCCGAGCTTCTGCCCGATATTGTCGGTTAGCTCGGTCGGAAATGGTCCGCTGCCGACGCGCGTCGTGTAGGCCTTGCAGATGCCGAGAACAAAGCCGACCGCTGCGGGCGCAATCCCCGACCCGGCCGCCGCCTGCCCCGCCAGCGTGTTCGACGAGGTCACGTAGGGATAGGTGCCGTGATCGACATCCAGCATCGCCGCCTGCGCGCCCTCGAAAAGGATGCGCCGGCCGGCGCGGCGCGCCTCGTCGAGGATGCGCCAGGTCGCATCGGTGTAGGGCAACACCTTAGGCGCCACCTCGCGCAACGATGCCAGCAGCTCCTTACGCTTCACCTGCGGGGCGTCAAGCCCGCGCAACAGCGCGTTGTGATGCAGCAGCACCTCATCGACACGATCCTCCAGCGCCTGCGGGTCGGCAAGGTCGCAGACGCGGATCGCCCGGCGCCCGACCTTGTCCTCATAGGCAGGACCGATGCCGCGCCCGGTGGTGCCGATCTTTTTGTCGCCGCGCCGCTCTTCGCGCGCCCTGTCGAGCGCGCCGTGCGACGGTAGGATCAGCGCCGCATTGTCAGCGAGCTTCAGGTTTTTTGGGGTGATGTGGAGGCCCTTGCCGCGCATCGTGTCGATCTCGGCGACGAGGGCCCACGGATCGACCACGACGCCATTGCCGATAATCGACAGCTTGCCGCGCACCACACCCGACGGCAGCAGGCTCAGCTTGTATTCGATATTGCCAACGACGAGCGTGTGGCCGGCGTTATGACCGCCCTGAAACCGCACGACGATCTCGGCGCGCTCCGAAAGCCAATCGACGATCTTTCCTTTGCCCTCATCGCCCCACTGGGCGCCGACCACCGCGACATTCGCCATTACTGTCTCCCTGCGGCGCTACGGACGCCGCTCGCGCGTCGGCACCGGCTTGCCATCTTCCAGCACGTGGCCGCAGCCGAGGCGTTCGGCCTCGATATGCCAATCGTGAGCCGGCGCGAGCGCCGCAACCGTGACCCAGCCGCCCTGCCCCGGATCGCGCAGCGCCACCGCGAGCGCGGGATCGCTACCGAGCGGCAACAGCAGGCGCCGCCGCGGCCGCATCTCCGGCAGGGTCGAGAGGATCATGTCGGTATAGAGGGTAAACCCCGTAGCCGGCTCGGGCATCGTCGGATCGCCGGCATCGTATCGCCCGCCGCGGGCCAACTCGCCCAGCGCGCGGCGCCGCGTCTTGATCCGAGCAAAGAACGTGAAGCTGATGCCGGTATGGTATTCGAAGCCGCGGTTCTCGACCGGATCGACCGTCACCATCAGCGCGGGCAGCGCCGCGGTCAGTCCGGCGATCACCGCGCCTAGCCGGTCGCGCTCGGCGCGCGCGCGCGCCGGCAGGTCTAGCCTGTCAAGCATCGGGCACGCTTGCGCCGCACCGCCAGCCGCCGTGACGAGCGCGGTCAGCAACGGTCCGGCTCGTCCCGCCAGCGCAGCCACTGCGGCGGTGTCTTTGTGGTCGAGCGCATTGCGCAGCGCAGCGCGCTTATCGGGCGGAATGTCGAATTCCTCGGCGATCGCCGGAACCAGTGTCGGCATCGTCAAGTCGACCGACAGGTTCGGCACCCCCACGGCAAACAGCGCTTCGGCCGCCACGGCGATGACCTCGACATCGGCTGCCGGGCCTTCAGCGCCGATCAGCTCGGCGCCGGCCTGGCCGAATTGCCGCTCCGGCCGCACCTCGGAGCCCCGTACCCGCAGCACCTGGCCGGCATAGCTCAGCCGCAGCGGGCGCGGATGGTGGCTGAGCCGCGTCGCGGCGATGCGCGCCACTTGCGGCGTCATGTCCGCGCGCATCGCGATCATGCGATGCGAGGTCGGGTCCATGGTGCGGAAGCTCTCGCCACTCATCGCCGCACCGGCGCCGGTGAGCAGCGTCTCCTCGAACTCGACAAGGGGCGGCTTGACCCTCTCGTAGCCGTGCGAGGTCAGCACCGCCATCAGCCGGGCGGTGACCTCAGCCTCGCGCTCCGCTACCGGCGGCAGCAAATCGTAGAGACCGGTCGGTAATAAAGCCGTGAGCGACGCGTCGTTCATGGCCGCGATATTGCCCTGGGTCGCCGAAGAAAGCGATTGGCCTGCGGCAAAAAATGCTGCGGCGCGCCAGCAATTAAGGTGGCGTGCCCGCAGTCGTCGCTAAGTCATTGCGAGAACAAGTAGGCAAAAGGCGACGTTACGCTCCCGCTCCGCAATCGCAACTAACCGCCGAGAAGATGCATCGGCAACCGCAGGTTTCGCGCGGTGCAGCGCGCGCGCAGCGCGAATCAAATTTCCTTAACTACAATTACTGGGTTGAATTGAGGGATAAGTATTGCATCTTTTTGAGATCGCTTACAGAATGAAGGCTGCATCGTCACTTCCCCCACCCTCGACGGTGCAAGCCTAGTTCCGCCTACGTCGACGGGACTCGAAACCCCGGCCTACCCCCGGCCGGGGTTTCGCATTTCATGTCCTCAGAATTTCATGGACTTGACCTGCACGACATTCGGCAGCGCGCGAACCTTGTCAAGCAGTTCGGCCGGAAGCGGCTGGTCTACTTCGATCAGGCAAATGGCGTCTTGCCCGGCGGCGGTGCGGCCGAGATGGAAGGTCGCGATGTTGATCGACGCGGCGCCGAGCGCATTGCCGAGCGCGCCGATAAAGCCCGGCTTGTCGAGATTGCGGACGAACAGCACATGCTCGCCGAGCTGCGCCTCGAGCGGTATTCCTTCGACCGCCACCAGACGCGGCTTGTCGCCGGCGAACACGGTGCCGGCGATCGATCGTGCACCGTTCTCTCCGGTCACGGTGATGCGCATCAATGTCTGATAGTCGCCTGGCTCGGGCTGCAGCGTCTCGCTGACCCGGATGTCGCGCTCGCGGCAGATCAGCGGTGCGTTGACGATGTTGACCGAGGCGAGTTGCGGCGTGAGCAACCCGGCCAGCGCGGTCGCGGTGAGCGGCTTCACATTGAACTCGGCGATCGCGCCTTCGTAGTCGAGCGATACCGACTTGATCCCGCTGTCGGTCAGCTGGCCGGCGAAGCTGCCGATCTGCTCGGCGAGCTTCATGTAGGGCTTGAGGCGGCGAGCGTCTTCCGCCGAGAGCGAGGGCATATTGACCGCGTTGCTGACCGCGCCGGTCAGCAGAAAATCCGCCATCTGCTCGGCAATCTGCACCGCGACGTTTTCCTGCGCTTCGGCGGTGGCGGCACCGAGATGCGGCGTGGCGACGACATTGTCGCGGCCGAACAGCGGATTTTCGGTGGCCGGCTCCTCGATAAAGACATCGATCGCCGCGCCGGCGACAATGCCCCGGTCGAGCGCCGCCGCGAGGTCTTGCTCGACGATCAACCCGCCGCGCGCGCAATTGATGAGCCGCGCGCCGGGCTTCAACTTAGCCAGCGCCTTCGCGTCGAGCATGCCGCGAGTCGCCTCGGTCATCGGCGTGTGCAACGTCACGAAATCAGCTCGCGCCAAAAGCTCGTCGAGCGTCACTCGCTCGATGCCAAGCGCAACCGCACGCTCCTCGGACAGGAACGGGTCATAGCCAATCACCCGCATCTTGAGGCCCTGCGCGCGGTCAGCGACGATCGCGCCAATATTACCGCAGCCAATGACCCCGAGCGTCTTGCCGGACAGTTCGACCCCCATAAAACGCGATTTCTCCCACTTGCCGGCCTGGGTCGAGCGGTCGGCCGCCGGGATTTGCCGCGCCAGCGCGAACATCATCGCGATCGCGTGTTCCGCGGCGGTGATTGCGTTGCCGTAGGGAGTGTTCATCACGACGATGCCGCGTTGCGTCGCGGCAGGGACATCGATGTTGTCGACGCCGATGCCGGCACGGCCGACAATCTTCAGCACCGAGGCCTCGGCGAGGAGTGCCGCGGTCACCTTGGTCGCCGAGCGAACGGCCAGCCCGTCATAGGCGCCGATCCGTCCGGCCAGCACCTCGGGCTGCAGACCGATCGCGACATCGGCATCGATGCCGCGATCGGCAAAAACGGCGACGGCGCGTGGGCTCAGTTCATCGGCAATCAACACTTTCGGCATTCAAAGACCTCGATCAGTACGCGGACAATTGAGGGCACGCAAAGCCCGCGCCGTCGCCCGAATTCCGTGCTCTTGGTGTCTCCGCGTCTAAAATTCGACTGTTGTTACGCAGCCTTGGCCGCGCCACGCTCCTGCTCCCAGGCCCAGTCGAACCATGGCATAAGCGCCTCGACATCGCTGGTCTCGACCGTCGCGCCGGTCCAGATGCGGATCCCCGGTGGCGATGCCCGGTGCGTCGCGAGATCGTAGCCGACCCCTTCTTTATCGAGCCGTGCCAGCATGCGCCGGTTGGTCGAGAAACGGGTATCGGGGTCGAGGCTTTGGAACCATGGGTCGGTGATCATGATGCACGGTGAGGTACAGGACACCGTCGCCGCGTCCTCCGCCAGAAATTCGACCCATGGCGTCTTCGCCACCCAATCTTTCACGACGGCAAGGTTGGCCTCGGCACGCGCGACGCAACCCTCGAGCCCGCCGACGCCTTCAGCCCATTTGAGCGAGTCGACAGCGTCCTCGAGACACAGCATCGATGGGGTATTGATCGTCTCGCCGCGGAAGAGGCCGTCGATCAACTTGCCCTTGCTGGTCATGCGAAAGATTTTCGGCAGCGGCCAGGGCGGCGTGTAGCTTTCCAACCGCTCGACGGCCCGGGGTCCCAGCGCGATCATGCCGTGCGCCGCCTCGCCGCCCAGCGCCTTCTGCCACGACCAGGTGACGACATCGAGCTTCTGCCACGGCAGCCGCATCGCGAAGGCCGCAGATGTCGCGTCACAGATCGTCAAGCCCGAGCGGTCGGCGGCGATCCAGTCGCCGTTCGGCACCCGCACGCCGGAGGTCGTGCCGTTCCACACGAACACCGCATCGCGCTCGGGCGACACAGCGGCGAGATCGGCGATCTTGCCGTAGGGCGCATGGAACCGCCGGATGTCCGGCAGCTTCAGATGGTTGACGACGTCGTCGACCCAGGTCTCGCTGAAATTCTCCCACGACAGAAGGTCGACGCCGCGCGCACCCAAAAGCGACCATAGCGCCATCTCGACCGCGCCGGTATCGGAAGCGGGAACGATGCCGATCTTGTACTCGGCAGGGATCTGAAGCAGGGCGCGCGAGCGCTCGATGACCTCGACGCATTGCGCAAGACCGATGGACGAGCGATGCGAGCGCCCGATCAGCGCCTTCGACAGCGCCTGCGGCGACCAGCCCGGCCGCTTGGCGCATGGTCCCGACGAGAAGCAGGGATTGACCGGCCGGCGGCTCGGCTGCATAGCGCTTTTCCTTTTGCCCGTTCACCAGCGCGCGGGGCTCATTGGCCCCGCACACGGCGGCGAAGCTACGTAAGAGCGCGATGCCGGTCAATCAACGGTAAGATGCCGAGACCCAGGCACAGCCTAGCCCTAGCGGCAAGCCGCCCGCTGTTTGAACATGCAAAAAAGCCTCGGATCAGAAGATCGCGAGGCCGATGACCGGGTTGTTCCAGGTCTTACGAACCTGCGCTTCGACGAAGAGACCCGTGTGGGTCATCGCGTCGTGTACGCGGGTATCGATATGAGGTTCTACAGGGGCGAGCGACCTAACCAGATGTTCGATCGTTGCTTCTTCGCTGACATGCCATTTCCGGAAACGCGCTTCGACGCTGCGCTTAGCGGTCATGGATACCTCCCTCCGATAAGGGGCGCTTGGGGAGACTCGCCCCGTCCGGTGGAGGGAGTTAATAGGAGCCCTTTTTGTCGCAGGCAACTGTTTTGCTAATAAAGTAACCCAAAAAAATCAAAGCTGCCTATTTCGCGGTCATATTTACGGTTCGGTTACATAGCGTTACACCCGGTTGCCAAACTCCAGAAGAGCAAACGGCGGCTTCTGGCCCTAGAGTAGGTGCCCTGCCCACAGCTTCATCCACAGCGAAAACACGGATCACCCACAGGCGAGAGGGAGATGTTCGATGCAATACGGCCTCTTCACCATGCCTTCGCATCCGCCGGAGCGGAGTCTTTACGACGGCCATCGCTGGGATTTGCAGACGCTGCGTTGGGCGGACGAGCTTGGCTTCAGCGAAGCCTGGATCGGCGAACACCATACCGCGCCGTGGGAGCCGCACCCCTCGCCCGATCTGCTGATCGCGCAGGCGCTGATGGAGACGAAGAACATCCGGCTCGCGCCAGGCGGTTTCCTGCTGCCGTACCACCATCCGGCCGAACTGGCGAACCGGGTGGCGATGCTCGATCACATCGCGCAAGGCCGGCTCAATTTCGGCGTCGCAGCGAGCGGGCTGCCGAGCGACTGGGCGATGTTCCATGTCGACGGCAATTCCGGCCAGCACCGCGAGATGACGCGCGAGGCGCTCGACATCATCCTCAAGCTGTGGACCGAGGACGAGCCGTTCGACTACGCCGGCAAGTACTGGCAGGTCTCGCTTGTCGAGCCGCAGCTGCGCACGCTGCGCGCCCATATCAAACCGTTCCAGAAACCCTATCCGCCGATCGGCGTCGCCGGCGTCAGCAAGGGGTCGGAGACGCTGAAGCTCGCCGGCGAGCATGGCTTCCTGCCGATGAGCCTTAACCTCAACCCCGGCTATGTCGCGAGCCATTGGGAGTCGGTCGAGGAAGGCGCGCGGCGCAGCGGCAGAACTCCGCTTCGCAAGGATTGGCGCTTGGTGCGCGAAATCTTCGTCGCCGACACCGACGAGGCCGCCTGGAAGCTGTCGGTCGGCGCCCAGATGGGGCGGATGATGCGCGAGTACTTCCTGCCGCTCTTGACTGATGTCGGCGTCATCCAGTTCCTCAAGCACGACGAAAACGTCGCCGACAGCGACGTGACGCCGGAATACTGCGCCACGCATAATTGGCTGATCGGCTCGCCGGAAACGGTGGTCGAGAAGATCGAGCGCATGTACGAGGAGGTCGGCGGCTTTGGTGCGCTCCTGCTATTCTGCTTCGACTACAGCGAGAACCCGGAAGCCTGGCACGATTCGATGCGGCTATTGGCCGAGGAGGTGATGCCAAAGGTCGCCCACCTGACCGGCGCGTAGCTTCGTCGCAAGCCGCTTGCGGCGGGCCGGACGGCGTTCCCATATATGCGATGCGCCGCAGCCATGCCGATAGATGCGTTGCATGGTCGCGGGCCAGGCGGCAGATTCCGCTCGCTCGATTCGGTTATGCGAAGGAAGGATGACGGCAGTGGCCGGTAGGGGTATAAGCGCCCGCTGCGCCGTTGCGCCGCACCTTCGGCGCGAGACACGCGCGCCGTTGCGCCGGGGGACAATCCGGGCTGGCGGGGGCTTGGCCTGGTAGGAGAATTTGGTTGCAGCCCACCGACATCACTAATCCCGACTATTTCCACAAGGTTGTCGACTGCCAATGGGCGTGCCCGGCACATACGCCGGTGCCCGAATACATCCGGTTGATCGCAGCGCGGCGCTATAGCGAGGCGTGGGCGGTCAACTGGGAGTCGAACGTCTTTCCCGGCATCCTCGGCCGGACCTGCGACCGGCCATGCGAGCCCGCCTGCCGCCGCGGCCGCATCGACGAGAAGAAGGAGCCGGTGGCAATCTGCCGGCTGAAGCGCGTCGCCTACGACAACAAGGGCGACATCAGCGCCTACATCCCGAAGCCGCCGAAAGAGAAGAACGGCAAGCGCATCGCGCTCGTCGGGTGCGGTCCGGCCTCGTTGACGGTAGCGCGGGACCTGCTGCCGCTGGGCTATGACTGCGTGATCTTCGACGGCGACGCCAAGAGCGGCGGGATGATGCGGACGCAGATCCCGCGCTTCCGGTTGCCGGAAGCGGTCACCGACGAGGAGTGCCAGCAGATCATCGACATGGGCGCGGAGACCCGGTTCGGGCACTTCGTCCATAGCCTCAAGGACCTCCTCGCCGAGGGCTGGGACGCGGTCTTTGTCGGCTCCGGCGCGCCGCGCGGCCGCGAGCTCGATATCCCTGGCCGCAAGGAGGCCGCCGAGCACATCCATATCGGCATTGACTGGCTGAGCTCGGTCTCGTTCGGCCATATCGACAAGATCGGCAAGCGCGTTGTCGTTTTGGGTGGCGGCAACACGGCGATGGATTGTTGCCGCTCCTCGCGCCGCCTCGGCGGCGAGGAGGTCACGGTCGTCGTGCGCAGCGGCTTTGAGGAGATGAAAGCCAGCCCCTGGGAGAAAGAGGATGCCCAGCACGAGGGGATTCCGATCCTCAACTTCCTGGTGCCGACCGAATTTACCCATGAAGGCGGCACGCTGACCGGCGTCGTCTTCGAAAAGGTCGAGGCCAAATACGACGACAAGGGCCGGCGCTCGCTGGTTCCGACTGGCGAGGCCCAGCATATTCCGTGCGACGACGTGCTGGTCGCGATCGGCCAGGAGAACTCGTTCCCGTGGATCGAGCGCGACATCGGCATGGAGTTCGACCGTTGGGACATGCCCACGGTCGATCCGCGCACGATGCAGTCGACGATTCCGAACGTGTTCTTTGGCGGCGACGCGGCGTTCGGCCCGAAGAACATCATCTGGGCGGTGGCGCACGGTCACGATGCGGCGGTATCGATCGACAAATTCTGCCATGGCGAGGACCTTGACGACCGGCCGCCGCCGGGAACGAGTCTCACCAGCCAGAAGATGGGCATCCACGAGTGGAGCTACGACAACGACATCTCGAACGATGTCCGCTACCGGGTGCCGCTGCGGGATACCGCTGTGGCGCTGGCCGACATCAGGACCGAGGTTGAGCTCGGGTTTGACGAGAAGCTTGGCTATCTCGAAGCCGAACGGTGTCTCAATTGCGACGTCGAGACCGTCTTCGCCGGGCCGCTCTGCATCGAATGTGACGCCTGCGTCGATATCTGTCCGGTCGACTGCATCACCTTCACCGACAACGGCGAGGAAGCCGAGTTGCGCACGCGGCTTAGTGCTCCCTCAACCAATTTGACCCAAGATCTCTACATCGGGAACTCGCTCAAGACCGGGCGGGTCATGGTCAAGGACGAAGACGTCTGCCTGCATTGCGGGCTGTGCGCCGAGCGGTGCCCGACTGGCGCCTGGGACATGCGCAAATTCCTCGTTGAAATGACACACGCTGGCCCGTCATGCCGAAGCCGATAGAAGCGACCGCCGTCATGCCCAAACAAATAGAAGCGACCAACGATTTCGTCGTCAAATTCGCCAACGTCAACGGGTCGGGCTCAGCGAGCGCCAACGCGCTGTTCGCCAAGTCGGTGCTGCGTATGGGCATCCCCGCCTCGTCCCGCAACATTTTCCCCTCGAACATTCAAGGTCTGCCGACCTGGTACGAGGTGCGGATCTCCGCCGCGGGGCACCTCGGGCGCCGCGGCGGCGTCGACATGATGGTGGCGATGAACCCGGAGACCTGGGACGAGGACATCGCCGAGATCGAGCCGGGCGGCTACCTGCTCTACGATTCGACCCGCGATGTGCCGCAGTCCAAGTTTCGCGACGACATCAACGTCATCGGCGCGCCGCTCACCGAAATCTGCAACCGCACCTACACGCAGATGCGCGAGCGGCAGCTGTTCAAGAACGTCATCTACCTCGGTGTGCTGTCAGCGCTGCTCGACATGGATGTCGACGCCACCGCGACCCTGATCGGCGAGCAGTTCAAGGGCCGCGACAAGCTCATCGAGGCCAATCTGCACGCACTGAAACTCGGCCGCGACTGGGCCGCGGAAAACCTGCGATGCCCGCTCGGCCTCCGGCTCAAGAAGACCGATAAGGTCGGCGACAAAATCTTCGTCAACGGCAACGACACGTCGGCGCTGGGCGCGGTCTATGGCGGCGCGACGGTGTGCGCGTGGTATCCGATCACGCCCTCCTCGTCGCTTGCCGAAGCGTTCTCGGCGCATTGCCACCGCTACCGCCGCGACCCCGAGACCAAGCAGCATAAATTCGCCATCGTCCAGGCTGAGGACGAGCTGGCCTCGATCGGCATGGTGGTGGGCGCTGGGTGGAATGGCGCGCGCGCCTTCACCGCGACCTCGGGGCCCGGCATCTCGCTGATGCAGGAATTCATCGGCCTCGCCTATTTCGCTGAAATCCCCGCGGTCATCTTCGACATCCAGCGCGGCAGCCCTTCGACCGGCATGCCGACCCGCACGCAGCAAGCGGATTTGCTCTCCGCGGCCTATGCTTCGCACGGCGACACCAAGCACGTGATGATCTTCCCGAAAGATCCACACGAGGCGTTTACAATGGCGGCCGACGCACTCGACCTCGCCGACCGGCTGCAGACGCCCATTTTTGTCATGCTCGATCTTGACATCGGCATGAACGATTGGCTGATCCCGCCACTCGAATGGGACCCCAACCGTACCTACGACCGCGGCAAGGTGATGACCGCCGAAGAGCTGGAGGCGGGCGTCGAATTCGGCCGCTATCTCGATGTCGACGGCGACGGCATCCCGTACCGCACGTTGCCCGGCACGCACCCGCGGCGCGGCGCCTTCTTCACCCGTGGCACCAGCAAGGACCGCTACGCGCGGTACAGTGAAGAAGGCCACGACTACGTCGACAACATGCAGCGCCTCTTACACAAGTTCGACACGGCCAAGCGCCTCGTGCCGCAGCCCGAGAAACGCGCGGCGAAGAAGGCGACCAAGTTCGGCGTCCTTTATTTCGGCTCGACCACGGTGGCGATGGAAGAAGCATTCGAGGCATTGGACGCGCGCGACGTCCATCTCGACGCGTTACGTCTACGCGGCTTCCCGTTCGCCGACGAGGTCGCCGATTTCATCGCCGATCATGAACGCGTCTTTGTCGTCGAGCAGAACCGCGACGCGCAGATGCGCACGCTCCTCACCAGCGAGCTCGAGCTCGACCCGGCAAAGCTGGTGCCGATCCTGCACTACGACGGCACGCCGATCACCGCCCGTTTCATCGTCAAGGCGATCGCCGACATGGTTTCGGTCGTGACCCTCGCTCCCCTTCGGAAAGCCCACAGCTAATGACCTACATAACAAAGCCGAGGCTTCATCACCCGCAGCTGCCGACCAACCGGCTCGGCTATACGCGGCGCGACTATGAAGGCTCGGTCTCGACGCTTTGCGCCGGGTGCGGCCACGATTCGATCAGCGCTGCGATCATCCAGGCATGCTTCGAGCTGAGTCTCGAGCCGCACCGCATCGCCAAGCTTTCCGGCATCGGCTGCTCGTCGAAGACGCCGACCTATTTCCTCGGCAAGTCGCACGGCTTCAACAGCGTGCACGGTCGCATGCCCTCGGTGCTGACCGGCGCCAACCTCGCCAATCGCGACCTCGTCTATCTCGGCGTCTCGGGCGACGGCGACAGCGCCTCAATCGGCCTCGGCCAGTTCGCGCATTGCCTCCGCCGCGGCGTCAACATGGTCTATATCGTCGAGAACAACGGTGTGTATGGCCTCACCAAGGGCCAGTTCTCCGCCACCGCCGACAAGGGCTCGAAGACGCGGCGCGGCCCGGTTAACAACGATTCGCCGATCGACATGGTCGGCCTCGCGCTGCAATTGGGTGCAAGCTATGTCGCGCGCAGCTTCTCGGGCGACAAGAACCAGCTCGTTCCGCTCATCAAGGGGGCGATCGAGCACGAAGGCGCCGCCTTCATCGATGTCGTCTCGCCTTGCGTCGCCTTCAACAACAACCCGGAATCGACCAAGAGCTACGAATACGTCCGTTCCCACAACGAGGCGGTGAATAAACTCGACTTCATGGTCGGGCGCGAGGAGATCACCGCCGACTACGCCCCGGGAACGGCGGTCAACGTCGTGCAGCATGACGGCTCGGTGCTGCGGCTGCATAAGCTCGCCGAGGATTACGATCCGACGGACAAGGTCGCGGCGATGGATTACCTGGCGCGCCATCACAGCACGGGCGAGGTCGTGACCGGGCTCCTCTATCTCGAAGAGGATCACGGCGACCTGCATCACTTCCTCGACACGGTCGCCGCGCCGCTCAACGGGCTCGGCGAAGCCGAGTTGTGTCCGGGCGAGGACATCCTCGCGCGCTACAACGCGGCGCATCGGTAAGCCCTCCCCCGCCCTTCCGGATCAGCGGTGGGTGAGTTCAGGTCAGCGAAAAGCCGGCGGCGAGCGGATCGCGGGAATCGACGAAGATCGTGTTGAACCCGGTCATGCGCGCCCAGCCGGCGACGCTCGGCACGATCGCCGCGTGGTTGTCGACCCGCGCCGCGGCCTCGACCCTTCCATCGAACAGCGTGCCGATGATGCTTTCTACCCTTTGCCGCCAGCTGCGCCATGCGCGCCGAGGTTCCCGTGCCGCAGGGCGAGCGGTCGATCGCCCGGTCGCCGTAAAACACCGTATTGCGACCGTGCGCTCTCGGGTCGCGCGGCGCGCCAATCCACTGCACATGGCTGACGCCGCGAATGGTCGGGTCGTCGGGATGGGCGACCGCGACAACTTCGTTCACCCGTCGTCGCAACGCTGGGCTCCCGCGCAACAGCCAATCGACCGAGACGTCTTCCAAACCGCGAAAATTCTTCTGCTTGTCAACGATAGCGTAGAAATTGCCGCCATAGGCGATGTCGACCACCAGCTCGCCAATGCCCTCGATCGTCACCGGAACTGCCTCCACCGCGAGGTAGCTCGGCACGTTGTAGAGCCGCACGCTGTCGACATGCGCGCCGTTACGCTGAAACCGCGCGGTGACCTTGCCGGCCGGCGCATCGAGCGCGACAACGCCTTCCTCGCGTGGCATCACCAGCCCGTGCTCGAGCGCAAAGGTCACGCTGCCGATCGTCCCGTGACCGCAGATCGGCAGACAGCCGGTGACCTCGATATAAAGCATCGCGATATCGCAATCCGCGCGCAGCGGCGGGTAGAGGATCGCGCCCGACATCACGTCGTGACCGCGCGGCTCGAACATCAGCGAGCGCCGCACCCAGTCAAAACGGGCGATGAAATCCTGGCGCTTCTCGCTCATCGTCGCGCCGTCGAGAAACGGCCCGCCGCCGATCACCAGCCGCACCGGATTGCCGCAGGTATGCCCGTCAATGCAGGAGAAAATATGGCAGCCGGACGGGACCGGAACGGCGGGACTCATTCGCGGCGCATCAGTTGGGCTGATGAGACGGAATCTCGAGGGGCACGCAGTTGCGTCGTCCCTGCATGATGCAATCTTCGATCTGTGACTCGTGCCGCAGCTCGCGGACCAGCAGAACCCCAACGATCGCCAGCAACAGGATGACGATGAGGCCCATTGACGCGTTCGTGCGCCGGGCCTCGCCTTCCTCGATGTCGCTCTGCCGCAGCATCGCAATGTCCCAGCGACCAAAAGGGCGCGATCCAGTTTAGCCGGTTTGCCCGCTTGCCGCCACGGCGAGATCGAGACATTCCGCCAATTGCGGCGCCTCTCGCTCTGCGCTATTGAGCCTGGATCACCCAGGCCAAAGGAACGCCGCATGGCTCAGCCCGGCCCGCTCGCGGGCATCACCATTGTCGATCTCTCCCGCATTCTCGCCGGGCCGTATTGCACATTGCTGCTCGCCGAATTGGGCGCGCGGGTGATCAAGGTGGAGACGCCGAAGACCGGCGACGATGCGCGCCAGTACGGGCCATTCACCAACGGCAAGTCGACCTATTTCGCCTCGGTCAATCGCGGCAAGGAGTCGATCGCGCTCGATCTCAAGGCGCCGCCCGACCGCGAGATTTTCGAGCTGCTGCTGGACAAGGCGGATGCCATCGTCGAGAACTTTCGGCCCGGCACCATGGAGCGGCTCGGCTATGGCTGGGAGACGCTGCACCAGCGCTATCCGCGGCTCATCTATGCAGCCGCGTCCGGGTTCGGCCATACCGGCCCGTTCTCGCACTACCCGTCCTACGACATGGTCGTGCAAGGCCTCGGCGGGATCATGAGCATCACCGGCTATCCCGGCGAACAGTCGCCGCGCATCGGCGCGTCGATCGGCGACCTAGCCGGCGGGCTCTACACCACGATCGCGCTCAACGCGGCGCTGCTGCATCGCGAGCGCGCCGGCGAGGCGACCAAGGTCGATGTTGCGCTGTTCGACTGCCAGCTTGCGCTCCTGGAAAACGCGATCATGCGCTACACGACCTCGGGCGAAATTCCGGGGCCACTTGGCGCGCGCCATCCCTCGATCACGCCATTTGAGGCGTTCAAGGCCAAGGATGGCGACATCATCATCGCCGCCGGCAACGACGGGCTTTGGATCAAGCTGACCGAGGCGCTTGGGCACCCCGAGCTGGCGCAGAACCCGAACTATAAGACCAACCCGCTGCGCAACCAGCATCAGTCGCAGCTCAAGGCCGAAATCGACGCCATTCTGTCGACGAACATGCGGGATCACTGGATCGCGTTGCTCGAAGCGGCCGGCGTTCCCTGCGGGCCGGTCAACAATGTGGCGCAGGCGGTCGCCCATCCGCAGGTCGCGGCGCGCAACATGCTGATCGAGGTCGACGACGCGACCACCGGCCCGTTAAAGCTCGTCGGCAACCCGATGAAGTTTTCGGCCTTCGACGATCCGCAAAGCCGCGGCGCTGCCCCCGATCTTGACGCCGACCGTGCCAAGATCCTGCGCGAACTGGGGATGTGAACGCGGCGCCGCTCCCGCTCGGACAAGCATTTTGAGGTCGCGCCATCAACGGCGGCGCGCCCGGATTTGGCGTGCGCTCGGCTGGGGCACACTCGGCCTCCTGGTCATCGCTCTCGTCGTCTCGGGCGGCGGCTATCTCGCGCTGCGAACCTCGCTGCCGACAATTGATGGCCGGATCATGGTGGCGGGGGTGCACGGTGAGGTCAGCATCGTCCGCGATGCCGACGGCGTCCCGACCATCACCGCCAAGGATGACGACGACCTCGCTTTTGGTCTGGGTTACGTCCACGCACAGGACCGCCTGTTCCAGATGGAGCTGCAGCGCCGCTATGGCGCCGGCCGGCTCGCCGAGATTTTCGGCCCGGCGGCGCTACCGATCGACACGCAGATGCGCGTGCTCGGGCTTTACCGTGCGGCCGAAGCGGCCTTCGCCAAACTGTCGCCCGAGATACAGCACGGGATCGAGGCCTATTGCGCTGGGGTCAACGCTTATCTGTCGACGCGCGGCGCCTTGCTGCCGCCCGAGTTCCTGCTGCTACGCTTTTCGCCCGAGCCGTGGACCCCGGCCGATACGCTGGTCTGGGGCAAGCTGATGGACTTCCAGCTCGGCGGCAATTACCGCGGAGAATTGCTGCGCGCGCGGCTGGCGAAGACCGTATCCAACGAGGACATGGAATTCCTTTACCCCGGATATCCCAAGGATGCACCGCGTACCCTGGCGGCGCTGACCCCGCTCTATCGTCAGCTGCCGCTTGATCAGCTTTACGCGGCTTTGCCTTCAGCGATGGGACCGCATTTCGCCTCCAACAACTGGGTCGTCGACGGCGCCCACTCGGCCTCCGGCAAGCCGCTCCTCGCCAACGACCCTCATCTCGGCTTCTCGACCCCGGGGTTCTGGTATCTCGCGCGACTGAAGACGCCCGAGCACGACATCGAGGGCGGCACGGTCGCCGGGACGCCATTCGTCATTATCGGCCACAACGACAAGATCGCCTGGGGCTTCACGACGACAACCGCGGATATCGAGGACCTCTTCATCGAAAAGCTCGATGCGAAGGACCCGAGCCGCTACCAAGTCGCCGACGCGACATTGCCGTTCCGCACCCGCCAGGAGACGATCAAGGTGCGCGGCGGTGCGCCGGTGACGCTGACCGTCCGGGAGACGCGGCACGGACCGGTAGTTTCCGACATGCTGCCGCCTGGGACGATCGACAGCGGCTACGTACTGGCGCTGAAAGCCACCTTTCTCGACGATGATGACACCAGCGCCGAAGCGCTGTGGGACATCGACCGCGCCACCGACTGGGCCAGCTTTCGCGACGGGCTGAAAAAACTCGTCGGGCCGCCGCAAAACATCGTCTATGCCGATACGGGCGGCACGATCGGCTTTGTCGCGGCCGGGCGCATCCCGATCCGCAAATCGGGAGACGGCTGGCTACCGGTGCCGGGGTGGAGCGGCGACTATGACTGGCTCGGCTTCATTCCGTTTGACCAGCTGCCGCAAGGCACGAACCCGGCCTCGGGCCATTTCGTCAGCGCCAACAACAAGATCGTGCCTGACAGCTACCCCTATTTCATCAGCCGCGACTGGGATTTGCCCGACCGCGCCGAGCGCATTGAGGCGCTGCTGACGGCAACGCCCAAGCAGTCAGTCGAGGCGAGCGCGGCGATCCAGGCCGACACGCTGTCGCTGGAAGCCAAGCGCCTGGTCCCGTTGATGACCAAGATCGTGCCGTCGAGCGACATGGCGCGCGAGGCCGTCGAGCGGCTGCAAACCTGGGATTTCCACATGGATGCGGACAAGATCGAGCCGTTGCTGTTCACCGCATGGCTGCGAGCTTTTGCCCATTCCATATTAACTTCACGGCTTGGCGACGTTGCCGCGGATTATTGGGATTTGAAGCCTGAGGTCATGTTCAACGTACTGACCCAACGTCCCGATTGGTGCGCCGAGCCAAACAGGCCCGCCGAAGCCTGCGAGATCCGCCTGTCGCAAGCGCTCGATACTGCGCTCGACGAACTGCGCCACAGCTACGGCGACGAGATGGCGCAGTGGCAATGGGGCCGGGCCCATATCGCCTATTTCCCCAATGCAATATTCGAACGCGTGCCGCTGCTGCGCAACTGGCTGCGCGTGACGATCCCGACCCCCGGCGGCTACGATACGGTCAACCGCGGCCCGAGCACGATCCGCGACGACGCACATCCCTATGAACAGCGGTTCGGCGCGGGGCTGCGGATCATCACCGACATGGCCGCACCCGAGGAGTCGAGGATGATGATCGCGCCCGGCCAATCGGGAAACCCGCTGTCGCAGCACTATGCTGACCTCTTGGCGCGGTGGCGCGCCTTCAATTGGCTCATCCCGGCCCACGGTACGCCGAACGCGAACCTGACCCTGGCACCCGTCCCGTGAGCACGCTTCCCGTCACCGCCGCCGACGTCGCGCAGGCCGCTTCGTCGATCGCCGGAGCCATCGGCAAGACTCCGCTCGTTCCTGCACCGACCTTGTCCGAGGCGACCGGCTGCGAGGTCTGGCTCAAGCTTGAGACCCAGCACCCGACCGGCTCGTTCAAGGAACGCGGTGCTCTCAACAAGCTCCTCACCCTTAACGCCAACGAGCGCGGCGCCGGGGTTGTGGCGATGTCTGCCGGCAATCACGCGCAGGGGGTCGCCTACCACGCACGGCGGCTGGGCATCCCGGCAACGATCGTGATGCCGGAAGGTACGCCTTTCAACAAAATCGACCGCACCGAAAGCCTCGGCGCGACGGTCGTGTTGCAGGGCGAAAGCCTTGTCGCCGCACGCCAGGCGGCCGAGGCGCTGGGGCACGACAAAGGGCTGGTGCCGGTACACCCGTATGACGATCCGGCGGTGATCGCTGGGCAAGGCACGATCGCGCTCGAAATGCTCGCCGATCAGCCGACCCTCGACACGCTGATCGTGCCGATCGGCGGCGGCGGGTTGATTTCCGGCATCGCCATCGCGGCCAACGCCGAGAAGCAGGGCATCGAGATTGTCGGCGTTCAGTCGGCGCTCTACCCCGCGATGGTCGATGCGCTGGCCGGCCGCGCTCCGGATATAACGCCGGCCGGCGCGACGCTTGCCGAAGGCATCGCGGTCAAGGAGCCCGGCGTCATCACCCGGCAGATCGTCGCCGCGCTGGTCGGCGATATTCTGCTCGCCGACGACACGCAGATCGAGGCCGCCATCGAGCACCTTGTCGACCGAGAGAAGCTCGTCGCAGAAGGCGCCGGCGCGGCCGGGGTCGCCGCGCTGCTCACCAATGCCCACCGATTCCGCGGCAGAAAGGTCGGCATCGTCGTCACCGGCGGCAATATCGACGCGCGCCTCCTGGCATCGGTGCTGATGCGCGGGCTAGTGCGCGAAGGCTGCCTGGTGCGGTTGCGTTCGGAGCTGCCAGATGTACCTGGCGCGCTGGCGCGGTTGTCGGCGGTGATTGGCGGACGCGGCGGCAACATCGTCGAGGTGCACCATCAGCGCCTCTTCCAGGACGCCTCGGTCAAGCGCGCCGAGCTTGATGTCGTGATCGAGACGCAAAGCCGCCGCCACGTCGCCGCCATCGTCGCAGCCCTGATCGCCGCCGGGTTCCCGACCGAGCTGTTATCGGCCAGCGGCGATCGATCGTCCGCTACGCTTCCGTAGAGGGGGCTGGAGCGACCAGCACGCGGTCGACGCGGCGGCCGTCCATCTCCACCACCTCGAAGCGGAAACCGCCGGCAAGCACGCGGTCGGCCACCACCGGCACACGGTTGAGCCGCGCCATCAGATAGCCGCCCAGCGTGTGGAAATCGGCGTCTTCGCCGGGCAGATGCGTGATGCGCAGCGCCTGCTTGACCTCGTCCAGCGCGACCATGCCGTCGAAGAGCCAGCTGCCGTCCTCGCGATGCACAACCCGCGGGTCGGTGTCGCCGGCGCCGGGCAGCTCGCCGACCAGCGCCTGCAGAATGTCGTGCAGGGTCACCAGTCCCTCGAGATCGCCGTACTCGTCGACGACGAGCGCCAGCGCCTCGCCGGTCGACTTGAAGACTTCGAGCGCGCGCAGCACGGTTACGGTATCGGGCAGGAAAAGCGGGGTGCGCAGCGCCTTGCGCACGTCAAAAGCCGCCTCGTTCAGCACCTCGTCGAGCAGGTGCTTGACCTGGACGATGCCGGCGAGCTGGTGCGTCCCGCCCTGCACCACCGGGAAACGCGAGAACGAACTCTCGCGGATATGGCGGCGATTTTCGTCGATGGGATCGTCGAGATCGAGAAAATCGATCTGAGTGCGCGGCGTCATCACCGCGCTGACGCGCCGATCGCCGAGGCGCAGCGCCATCTCGACGATCGCCGTCTCGGCGAGCGGGATGTGCCCGGCCGCGACGCCCTCGCGCAGCATAAAGCCGATCTCCGCGTCGGTCACCGGCGCGGGCTCGCTGCGTACCGGAATGAGCTTGAGGATGAGATCGGCGGTCGTGCTCAACAGCCACTCGACCGGCGTGCCGATCAGCGCCAGCCGGCGCATCAGCCGCGCCAAGGCGCTGGCAATGCGTTCCGCATCGCCGAGCGCGATGCGCTTCGGCACCAGTTCGCCGAGGATCAGCGAGAAATAGGCAATGCCGATCACCACGACCGCCATCGCCGCGACATGGGCGTAATCGGCAACGCCGGGAAGCGTGGCGAAATACGCCTCGAGCGGCTCGCCGAGCGTGTCCTGGCCAAAGGTGCCGGAAAGGATCGCGATTACCGTGACGCCGATCTGCACCGTCGCGAGCAGCCGCGACGGGTCGGCCTTCAATTCGATCGCCGCCTTCGCGCCCGCGTTTCCCTCACCCGCCATCGGCTGCAGCCGCGCCGGCCGCGCCGACACTAGCGCGATCTCGGCCATCGCGAAGAAGCCGTTGAGCAAGATCAGAAAAAAGATGATCGAGAGATGCAACCACAGCATCGCGACCCCCTGGGCGCAAATTACTCAGGCGGAGTCATTCCTCCTGCTCCCTTGGCCGGCCCGGATCGAGTCCGGGGTGACCCAGCCATCTATGTCTTCCGGGTCCGTTGTCAGTGGATGAAGGCATAGCCCCCCGGGCCAAGCCTGGGGGAGGCGAAAATCATGTTACTTCCAGCTAAATCAGCGGGAATAGAATTCGACGACGAGGTTCGGCTCCATCGTCACCGGATAGGGCACGTCGGCGAGCTTGGGCGCGCGGATAAAGCGGCCCTTCATGCGCTCGTGGTCGATCTCAAGGTAGTCGGGCACGTCGCGCTCGCTCGATTGCGTCGCCTCGAGCACGAGCGCCATCTCCTTCGCCTTCTGGCGCAACTCGATGGTGTCGCCGTCGCTGAGCTTGGCCGAGCCGATGTTGAGCCGCTTGCCGTTGACCAGCACATGGCCGTGATTGATCAGCTGGCGCGCGGCGAATGGCGTGGGCGCGAACTTCATGCGGTAGACCACCGCGTCGAGCCGCCGCTCCAACAGCTCTATGAGGTTCTCGCCGGTATCGCCCTTGCGGCGCACCGCCTCCTCATAGAGGCGGCGAAATTGCCGCTCGCCGATATTGGCGTAATAGCCTTTCAATTTCTGCTTGGCGGAGAGCTGGGTGCCGTAATCCGACGGCTTCTTGCGCCGCTGGCCATGCTGACCGGGGCCGTATTCGCGGCGGTTCAGCGGGCTCTTCGCGCGCCCCCACAAATTGACGCCGAGGCGGCGATTGATCTTGTACTTGGACTGCGTCCGTCTGCTCATCTTGCCGGTTTCCGATTGTCGTTGTTGTTGTCCCGATAGTGCCGCCGCAAGGGCCGGCCGGGGCTTTCGCCCGCGTTCTCGGGAAGGGCGCGAACTATACGCGCCAAAGCCGCGAAGTCAATTTGCGCGGAAAAAACGACACGCCTACGGCTACTTTAGCCTGCTTCTGCTGGAAGTTTGCAGGCGGCCGGTCCCTCGCCGCGGCGCTTTTTGACACCGTTCAACGATCATCATAAGGATGATTTTGGCAATTTTACGGTCAACGGTCTGATCGGCTACGGAACCGCCCGATTGCAGGGAAATTTCTCGGAAAGGGCGCGGGCGATCAGCTCGGCGGCGCCTTGATCGCGCAGCGCGGGGTTTTTGCGGAGAAATTGGACGACGACAAAGCGCAGCAGACTGTCATCGGGCGGCTTTGCGGCGCAAGCGGCGTATGGGCCCATCGCGTGCTTCTGGAACAGATAGTCGGCAACAGCGTCAATATAGCCGTAGCAGAAGTCCATGTAGGCACCGATCGTCGCGGTGCACTCCGCGAACAGCGCATCGCCATCCCTAATTTGCGCCACGCAGGGGGAAGCCCACAACGAAACGGAGATGACAAGCGTCGCCCAAGACGCCCCAGCACTCGGCGTTCGAATGTCGATCCTACTCCGCCGCCGCCGAGCGGCTGGCGCGTTTGCGGTCGTTGGCATCAAGCAGGCGTTTGCGCAGGCGGATCGCCTTGGGCGTCACCTCGACCAGCTCGTCGTCGGCGATATAGGCGATCGCCTCTTCGAGGCTCATCTGGATCGGCGGGGTCAGGCGGACCGCCTCGTCCTTCGAGGTGGTGCGGATGTTGGTGAGCTGCTTGCCCTTTGCCGGATTGACCTCGAGGTCGTTGTCGCGCGTGTGGGCGCCGATGATCATGCCGGGGTAGATCGCGTCGCCATGCGACACGAACATCGCGCCGCGCTCTTCGAGGTTCCACAGCGCATAGGCGACCGCGGCGCCGCTCGCGACCGAGATCAACACGCCGTTGATGCGGCCGTCGACGGGGCCCTTGTAGGGCGCATAGCCGTGAAAGAGGCGGCTCATCACGCCGGAGCCGCGGGTGTCGGTGAGAAACTCGCCGTGATAGCCGATGAGGCCGCGCGTCGGCGCGAGGAAGGTCAGGCGCAACTTGCCGCCGCCCGAAGGGCGCATGTCCTGCATCTCGGCCTTGCGGCGGCTCATCTTCTCGACGACGACGCCGGCGAACTCCTCATCGACATCGACAAAGACCTCCTCGACCGGTTCGAGGCGCTGACCGTTCTCGGTCTTGAACAGGACGCGCGGGCGCGAGATCGACAATTCGAACCCCTCGCGACGCATCGTCTCGATCAGCACGCCCAGCTGTAACTCGCCCCGGCCCGAGACCTCGACCGCGTCGCGCTGGGCGCTTTCCTTGACCCGGATCGCGACATTGCCCTCGGCCTCGCGATAGAGCCGTTCGGCGATCATGCGCGATGTGACCTTGCTGCCGTCGCGGCCGGCGAGCGGGCTGTCGTTAACCGAAAAGGTCATCGCCAAGGTCGGCGGGTCGATCGGATCGGCCGCGAGCGGGGTCGCGACCTCGGGCGCGCACAGCGTGTCGGCGACAGTGGTTTCGGCGAGGCCGGCGACAGCGATGATGTCCCCTGCCCTCGCTTCCTCGACCGGCTGGCGTTCGAGCCCGCGATAAGCGAGCAGCTTGGTGAGCCGCGCCTGCTCGATGACCCGGCCGTCGCGGGCCAGCGACTTCACCGGCATGTTGATGCGCGCGACTCCCGAATGGATGAGACCGGTCAGCACGCGGCCGAGATAGGGGTCGTAGTCGAGCGTCGTCGCCAGCATGGTGAAGGGCTGGTCGGGATCTGCCTGCGGCGGCGGCACATGCGCGATGATTAAGTCGAAGAGCGGCGCGAGGCCTTTGCGCTCCTCGGCCATGTCGGCGACCGCCCAACCGTCGCGGCCCGAGGCGAAGAGGGTCGGGAAATCGAGCTGATGCTCGTCGGCATCGAGCAGCGCGAAGAGGTCGAAAATCTCGTTATGCACCGCCTCGGCACGGGCGTCGGGGCGGTCGACCTTGTTGATGACGACGATCGGCCGCAGGCCGCGGCGCAGTGCCTTGGCGACGACGAACTTGGTCTGCGGCATCGGCCCTTCAGCCGCGTCGACCAGCACCAGCACGCCGTCGACCATACTGAGAATGCGCTCGACCTCGCCGCCGAAATCGGCGTGGCCGGGCGTGTCGACGATGTTGATGCGGACACTGTTTTCCGTTCGGCCCCAGGTCAGCGAGGTGCATTTCGCCAGGATGGTGATGCCGCGCTCACGCTCGAGGTCGTTCGAATCGAGCGCGCGCTCGGCGACCTGCTGGTTGGCGCGAAAGACGCCCGACTGGCGCAAAAGCTGATCGACCAGGGTCGTCTTGCCGTGATCGACATGTGCGATGATCGCGATGTTGCGGATATTCTCGGTCACGCGAGCGAACTTGCCTCTTTACCGGGTGGCACCACCATCAACCCTGGGGCACCAGGCCGGCGGAGGCGACGAGTTTGTCGAGCGCGGCCTCGGGCCGGGCGCCCATATGGCTAATGATCTCGGCGGCGCAGAGGCTGCCGATCGCCCCACAGGTGGGAAGGGCCAAGCCGCGGGTCAAGCCGAACAGCACGCCCGCGGCATAAAGATCGCCGGCGCCGGTGGTGTCGACTAGCCGCGACACCGGTGCGGCCGCGACCGCGTGGGTCGTGCCGCCGGCGAGCAGCATACTCCCCTTTTCGCTGCGGGTCAGCGCGGCGATCTTCACCTGGTCGCGGACCGCGGCGGCGGCGGTGTCGAAATCTTGCGTCTCGTACAACGAGCAGATCTCCGCCTCATTGGCGAACAGAATGTCGATTTCGCCCGATACCAGCGCACGGAAGTCTTCGCGATGACGGGCGACGCAAAACGGGTCGGAAAGCGAGAGGGCAACCTGCTGATCGGCGGCATGGGCGACTGCCGCGGCCCGGCGGAACGCTGCCTTGGCGCGCGGCGGATCGAACAGGTAGCCTTCGAGATACGTGATTTGCGCGGCCGCGACGACCCGCGGGTCGATGTCTTCGGGCCCCAGATCGACGCAGGCCCCGAGATAAGTGCCCATCGTGCGCTGGCCGTCCGGGGTCACCAGGATGAGGCAGCGCGCGGTGCCCGGGCCGGCGACCGCGGCTGGCGTCTCGAAGCGAATGCCCATCGCAGTAATGTCGTGGCGGTAAATCTCGCCGAGCGCGTCGTCACGCACCTTGCCGATATAGGCGCCACTGCCGCCGAGCGAGGCGAGGCCCGCCATGGTGTTGCCGACCGAGCCGCCGGAGCTCTCGACGCCCGGCCCCATGCGCCCGTAAAGCTGGTCGGCGCGCGCCGCATCGATCAGCGTCATGGCTCCTTTTGCCAGGCCCTCGGCCGCGAGAAACGCCTCGTCGGCGCGCGCGATGACGTCGACGATCGCATTGCCGATGCCGGCGACATCGATGGTGGCCGCAGCCATTCAGCCCCCTATGATCCTGTGGCGGGAAAGCAGGCGCAGTATAGGGAGCTTCATCGCCGCGACAAGCGCGCCTAGAACATTGCCGATTCGCCAAGCAGCAATGGACGCCCGGCCTTCAAGGTCGGTTGCGATAAGTCTTAAACTGTTGGAATTCGCGGTTTACCTGACCTTGGCAAGGATAAATCGTTTTGTTTTCCATCGGCTCAACAGATATGGTTCCCGCCGGGGACAATTCGCGATGGTCGCATGAAAGACGGCTCCGCGCCCTCGGCGCGCTGCGAGCCGAATCGGTTCGCATCTGGCAATCCCACTAGCTCACTGACGGGGTACGGCATCCATGTTCAGCCGGAAGAGATCGGATACGGAGGATCGGACAATGGTTGATGCGCCAGACGATTTGGGCATCCCGATGAAACCCTCACGGCCGATCGGGACTGTGTCCGTCACACAGGTCGGCCGCTCGCCTGCTGCCGTGCCGCCGCGCGTTCCCGAAATGGCGCGGCCGCCGGCCGAGCCGCCGCGTGCGGCGGAGGGGCCGCGCCGTCCCGTTACCGAGCCGATCCCGGTCCCGGTTGCGCCGCCGCCGCTCGCCGCCGCGCCGCCGCCACTCCCGGCAGCCCAGGCGCGGCGCAGCGAGACGGGCCTGCGCCAGTTGACCGTCGGCCGCGAAATCTCTTTGTCCGGCGAGATCGCCTCGTGCGACACGCTGATCGTCGAGGGCAGCGTCGAGGCGAACCTGCAGAATTGCCGCGATGTCGATATCGCCGAAACGGGGCTTTTCAAGGGCAGCGCAGAGATCGACAACGCCGACGTTCGCGGCATCTTCGAGGGCAGCCTGGTCGTTCGCAAGCGCCTGTTGATCCGTGCCGGCGGCCAGGTGTCGGGGACGATCCGCTACGGCCAGATCGAGATCGAACTGGGCGGGCAGATCGCCGGCGACGTGCAGGCAAACGCCGCGGCCGGCGACGTCATTACCGAGCTGCCAAACGCGCGGGCGGCTTCTTAGGAACGGCAGCCGCCGCGGCCTTGGCCGCGAGCAGTGCTTCCGGCACGGTCTTCGCACCATAGCGGCAGAGCGAGGCGACAACGCAGCTCGGGCAATCGGGCCTGCGCGCCTTGCAGACATGACGGCCGTGCAGGATCAGCCAGTGATGCGCGTGGAGCTTGTATTGCGGCGGCGTCATCTTTTCGAGACCGAGCTCGACGGCATGAGGCGTCTTGCCGGGCGCGATGCCGGTACGATTGCCGACCCGGAAGATATGCGTGTCGACGGCGATGGTCGGTTCCTCGAACGCGACATTCATCACCACATTGGCGGTCTTGCGCCCCACCCCGGGTAATGCCTCAAGCGACTCGCGGTCGCGCGGCACCTCGCCGTGGTGCTTTTCGACCAGGATGCGCGAGAGGGCGATAACGTTTCTCGCCTTGGTGCGGTAGAGCCCGATCGTACGGATGAGGCTCTCCACCTTCTCGATGCCGAGCGCGGCCATCTTTGCCGGCGTGTCGGCCAGCGCGAACAGCGCCGGTGTCGCCTTGTTGACTCCGACATCGGTCGCCTGCGCCGACAGCACGACCGCGACCAGCAGCGTGAACGGATTGATGTATTCGAGCTCGGTGCGCGGGATCGGCCGGCTCTCCGCCAAACGGCGGTAGAATTCGGAACTCTCGGCTTTGGTGAATTTTTTTGGCATCAGCCGAGCTTAGCGCATTTTTTGCGTTAGCAACGTCATGCCGGGCTATGCTGATGATGCGATGACCGACATCCCGTCTGGGGCCCTTGGCCCGCCGCGCGACATCTTCTTCGAGCGCGTGCTGCTGCCCCATCGCAGCCTGCCGCCGCGCGGGTTCAACATCCTGATGCTGGTGCTGGCCGGGATCAGCATCGTCGTCGGCGTCGTCTTTGTGTCGATGGGCGCCTGGCCGGTCTGCGGGTTTTTCGGTCTCGATGTCGGGCTGGTCTACGTCGCGTTCCGGCTCTCGTACCGCAGCGCCCGGCAGCGCGAAACACTGCGTCTCGCCGACGAGGAGCTGACCGTGGAGCGGGTTGGCATCCGCGGTGACCGGCGGCTATGGCGCTTTCAGCCGTTCTGGGTGCGGGTGGTGTTCGAGGAGCAGCCGGACGAAACCAACCGGCTCGCGCTGGTGTCGCACGGTAAAACGCTGCCGATCGGCGCCTTCATGCCGCCGCCAGTCCGGCGCGAACTCGCCGGAACGCTGCGCGACGCGCTGCGGCGCTGGCGCGACGCGCTCAATCCGCCGCAGCGATAGACCGGCCCCACGGCAGCTCGGGCAGCGCCAGCCGCTCGGCAATGACGCGCAGGGTGCGCGGGTTGGCGAGCATTGTCGTATGCGCGCCATCGACGGCGATGTTCTCACGGTTCGGCCCTGGCGCATCGATGCAGCTCTTCCAGGCAACGACACCGTCGCGCGGACTGTAGATCGCCGTCGTCGGCACGGGCGGCGGTGCGGTCAGCTGCTCGAGCATCCGGCGCTCACCGCTATGCAGCGGCGCCAGCGCCCGATAGACCGGTTCCAGCGGGCTGGCCGTGGGCAGGCGAAACGGGCTGCACACGGTAACGACGCGTCGCACGCGGTCGGGCTGCGTGCTGGCCAAAGCGCGCGCCAGCACGCCGCCCAGGCTGTAACCGACCAGACTCGCCTTGCGGCCGGTCGCCTCGGTGCTTCGTTCGAGGATTTTCTCGACCGCAGCGAACGCGCTCGCGCTCGGCCCGATATTGACCCGCGATCCCCATCCCTCGACCGCATAACCGAGCGCCGCCAACCATTCGCGCAGGCCGCGGCTCATATGGTCGGAACACAAGAACGGCGGCAGCACGATCACCGGGTGCCCGTCTCCAAGCGGCACCGGCCCCAGATGAATGAGCCGCGGCGTGCGCCGCATCTCGCGCAGCACGGCCAACCCCTCGCCGACGAGATCGCGCCAGGACGGCCCGCCGATCGCGCGATCGCGCGCGAAGATGCGCGCGTGCTGCCGCCGACGCAAATATTTGGGCGCGTGAAGCTCGACGCTCATAGCCCAAGCACTTCCTTCATCCCGTAGACGCCCGGCTTCTGGTCGATCACCCAGCGCGCCGCGCGCACCGCGCCTTTCGCGTAGATCGCCCGGTTCGTCGCGCGGTGCGACAGTTCGAGCCGCTCGCCCGCGCCGGCGAAAATCACGTGGTGATCGCCCACCGCGTCGCCGCCGCGCAGCGAGGCAAAGCCGATATCGCCATCGCGCCGTGCGCCGGTGATGCCGTCGCGGCCACGCTGCGCGACCTTGTCGAGCGAGACGCCGCGGCCCGTCGCGGCCGCGCGGCCCAGCGCCAGGGCGGTCCCGGACGGTGCGTCGGCCTTGCCGCGATGGTGCATTTCCATGATCTCGACATCCCAATCGGGACCGAGCCGCGCCGCGACCTGCTCGACAAGACCCAGGAGCAGGTTGATGCCGAGGCTGGTATTGGCCGCCCAGACGATGGGGATGCGCCTCGCCGCTTCGTGCACCGCCGCCGACTCGGCCGGCGACAACCCGGTCGTGCCGATAACCATCGGCTTGCCGAGCTCGGCGGCGAGTGTCGCGTGCGATGCGGTCGCCGCGGCGATGCTGAACTCGATGACCACATCGCTTTTGCGCAGCAGATCGCCTGCGGAGTTGCCGGCGGAAAGTCCGATCCGGCCAATCCCGGCGAGCTCGCCGAGGTCGCCGCCGACGGTCGCGCTGCCCAGCGCGACGGTCCCGCCCGAGAGCTCGCACCCCTCCGCCGTCGCGATCTCGCCGATCAGCATGCGCCCCATGCGGCCGCCGCACCCGATGACGCCCATCCTGATGTCGGCCATCGCGGCCTCCCCGAATCGGAAGCCGCAACGGGTACTCTGTGTGACAAAAAAAAGACAAGGACAAATTGCAGTCGAGATCACGGCTTTTTATTGCCCTCTCACCGGCTTGGCCCGGGGGTCTATGAATGGCTTGAAATTATTCGTGGATGGCCGGATCAAGTCCGGCCAAGACGAGGTGAGGCTGGTGAACAAGTTGGCTGCCATTTTCCGCGGCTTGGTTTTCCGATAAACCGCCGCCCATGGCCCTCTTCCGCTCGGCCGCCACGGTCGGCTCCTGGACGATGGTGAGCCGCCTTTTTGGCTTCGTCCGCGACATCCTGACCGCGGCGCTGCTCGGCGCCGGGCCGGTGGCGGACGCGTTCTTTGTCGCGCAGCGGTTGCCAAACCTGTTCCGCAGCCTGTTCGCCGAGGGCGCGTTCAGCGCCGCCTTCGTGCCGCTCGCCAACCGCACGCTGGTCGACGGCGGGAAGCCGGCGCTCAAGGAATTCGCCGAAGAGGCGTTCGCCCTGCTGTTCGCCGCGCTGTTGATCTTCGTGGTTCTGGGGGAAATCTTCATGCCGTCGGTGATGCGCGTCATCGCCCCCGGTTTCGAGAAGGACCCGGGCAAGTTTCAGCTCGTCATCAACCTGACGCGCATCACTTTTCCCTACCTCCTGTTTATTTCGCTCACCGCGCTGCAGGGCGGGCTGTTGAACACGCTCGACCGGTTTGCCGCCGCCGCCGCGACGCCGGTGCTGCTGAACCTGTTTCTCATCGCCGCGCTTTTGCTGATGACGGCGCTGCACTGGCCGGACGGCAGCCTGCTCGCCTGGGCGCTGACCTTGTCGGGGGTGGCGCAATTCTGCTGGCTGATGATGTCTTGCCGCCGCGCCGAGATCGGGCTGAGGCTGCGGCTGCCGCACCTCACCGAAGGCGTCCGCCAAACTCTGAAGATCATGGGACCGGGCGTGCTCGGCGCCGGGGTGACACAGCTCAACCTCTTGATCTCGACCGCACTTGCATCGCTGCTGCCGAGCGGCTCGGTGTCGTATCTCTATTACGCCGACCGGCTGAACCAGCTGCCGCTCGGCGTTGTCGGGATCGCCGTCGCGACGGCGATCCTGCCGCCGCTATCGCGCGAGGTGCGTAGCGGTGACAGGGAAGCCGCGATCGCGACGCAGAATCGCGGGCTGGAGTTGGCGCTGCTCTTGACGCTGCCGGCGGCGACCGCTCTCGCGATCCTGGCGCTGCCGATCCTCGCCGTGCTGTTCGAGCGCGGCGCATTCGGCCCGGCCGAGGCGTCCGCGACCGCCTCGGCGCTGGTCGCCTACGCCGCCGGGCTGCCGGCCTTTGTGCTCGTCAAGGTGCTGGCGCCGGCGTTTTTCGCGCGGCACGACACCAAGACCCCGGTCAAGGTGGCGATCGTGGCGCTGGCGACCAATCTGCTGCTGACGATCGTGCTGATGCGGTTCTTCGCCCATGTCGGGGTGGCGGCGGCGCTGTCCGTGGCCGGTTGGCTGCAATCGGCATTGCTGATGACGATCCTCGCGCGGCGCAGCCATTTCCATTTCGATGCCCGCGCGCGCGCCAATCTGCCGCGCATCGCATTGGCGACAACAGGCATGGGCGCGGCGCTGTGGGCGTTGCGGATCGTTCTCCACCCGGCGCTCGGCGGGGGAGCGACGGCAACGCACCTCGCCGCGCTGGCCGGGCTGGTCGCCGCCGGACTCATCGCCTTCCTGGTGCTGGCACTCGCGCTCGGCATCGTCAACTGGCGCCAGTTGCGGCGCCTACCCGCTTGATTATCCCTTTCGGCAGCGATAACCACCACGCATGAACCGCATCTTTTCCGGCATCCAGCCGACCGGCAATCTGCATCTCGGCAACTATCTCGGCGCGATCCGCAACTGGGTCGCGCTGCAACACAATTACGAATGCATCTTCTGCATCGTCGATCTGCACGCGCTGACCGTGCCGCAAGACCCGGCCGAACTGCACGCAGCGACCCGCGAGGTCACCGCCGCCTACATCGCCGCCGGGATCGACCCCGAGCACTGCATCATCTTCAACCAGAGCATGGTGACCGCGCATAGCGAGCTTGCCTGGATCCTGTCGTGCCTGACACCGCTCGGCTGGCTCAACCGGATGACCCAGTTCAAGGAGAAAGCCGGTAAGCAGCGCGAAAATGCCGGGCTTGGACTTTATGCCTATCCGGTGCTGATGGCGGCCGACATCATCGGCTACAAGGCGACGCATGTGCCTGTCGGCGAGGACCAGAAGCAGCATGTCGAGTTGGCGCGCGACATCGCCGGCGCGTTCAACCGGCGCTATGAGCGCGATTTTTTCCCGCTGCCCGAGCCGCAAATCTTTGGCGAGGCGACGCGCGTCATGAGCCTGCGCGACGGCAGGAGCAAAATGTCGAAATCCGACCCGTCGGATTATTCGCGCCTCAATATGACCGACAGCGCCGACACGATCGCGCTCAAGATACGACGTGCCAAGACCGACCCCGAGCCGCTGCCGGACACCATCGCCGATCTCGAAAAGCGGCCGGAGGCCGACAACCTCGTCGGCATTTATGCGGCGCTCGCCGATCTGTCGCGGGAGGAGGCGCTGGCGCGCTTCGCCGGCAAGAACTTCTCGACCTTCAAAGAAGAGCTGTCTTGTGTCGCGGTCGAGCTGCTCGGCAAGATCGGCGGCGAGATGCGCCGCCTCATGGCCGACCCCGGGCATATCGACGCGGTGCTGCATCGCGGCGCCGAGCGCGCCTCGGCGATCGCCACGCCGATCCTCAGGGAGGTACAGGACATCACCGGCCTGCTGCGTCCCTAGCGAAGCTGCCTTTTAGAGAAGTTGACTGCGGCGCTTGGATTTTCCGGCGAAAATCCCCATCCTATAGGCACCCTGCCGCCACTTTTGTTCACGGAGCTTACGCCATGTTCATCCAGACCGAGCAGACACCCAACCCGGCCACCCTCAAATTCCTGCCGGGATGCACGGTGATGGAGTCCGGAACCGCGAACTTCACCGATGCGGCGGCAGCCGCGACGCGCTCGCCGCTCGCCGAGCGGCTGTTCGGGCTTCCGGAGGTCGGCGGCGTCTTTCTCGGCGGCGATTTCATCACCGTGACGAAGGCAGGCGACAGCGACTGGTTCCAACTGAAGCCGGCGGTGCTGGCGGCGATCATGGAACATTTCACTGCCGGGCTGCCGGTGGTGACCGGCGCGGCCGAGACCTCGGCGGCCGAGGGCGAGGATGATGAGGTCGTTTTGGCGATCAAGGAGCTGCTCGAGACCCGCGTACGCCCAGCCGTCGCGCAGGACGGCGGCGACATCATTTTTGAGGATTTCGAGGACGGCATCGTCTACCTGCACATGCAGGGCTCCTGCTCGGGCTGCCCGAGCTCGACCGCAACCCTGAAGGCCGGCATCGAAAACATGCTGCGCCACTACATCCCCGAAGTCGTCGAGGTCCGCGCCGTCTAGGGCGGCCTTCTTTCACGAATGTCCGCAGCGGGAGCGCCGGTCGTTCTGGCGTTCGACACCGCCGGCTCGGCCTGTTCGGTCGCGCTCGGCCGCGGCGAGGCGGTGCTGGCGCATGAGCGGCGCGCGATGCGGTACGGTCACGCCGAGGCGCTGCTGCCGATGATCGACCGCGTCGCGACGGCGGCCGGGCTGGCTCCGGACGAGATCGACATGGTCGCGGTGACGGTCGGGCCGGGCGGGTTCACGGGTATTCGCGCCGGGCTTGCCGCGGCGCATGGGCTGGCGCTGGCGGCGGGCGCGCGGCTTGTCGGCATCAGCAGCTTCGCTGCAGTCGCCGCGGGGTTTTCCGACGGCGAGCCGAGACTGCTGGTGGCGCTCGATAGCCGTCGCGCGGATCTTTACGTGCAGTTGTTCGGCGCGCGCCGCGCGCCGGCTGGCGAACCGGCGGCAGTTCCTCCAGAAAGGCTCGCCGCCTGGGCCGGCGATGGTGAGCTGGCGATCGCCGGCGACGCGGTCGAGGCAGCGATCGGGGCGCTCGGACCGCATCGTAAGCCGAAGATTTGGCCGAATTCCGCGCCCGACGCGCTGGGCGTGCTCGCCGCACTGCGCCGGTGGCCGGACCGCACCGACCCGCTGGCGCGGCCGCTGTATCTGCGGCCGCCCGATGTGAGCTTTCCAAAGGCCCAGCGCGGTACAGGTCAGCCGGCATGAGCCGGCGCATCGCGCCGATCCCGCCGGTGGCGGTCGAAGCGTTGGCGGTCTTGCATCGAGCATGCTTTCCGGACGATCCGTGGGAGGCGGGAGCGCTCGCGCGGATCATAGCGCTGTCGGGCGGGTTCGGCTGGCTCGCCTTCGAGGACGAGGAGCCGGCGGGCTTCATCCTGGTGCGCGATCTCGGCAACGAATGCGAAGTGCTGTCGTTCGGCGTCGCGCCGCGCTGGCGCCGGCGCGGCGTCGCGCAGGATTTACTGCGGACCGCTATGAAGGAGGCGACCCGGCGCAATCTCCCCTCCATGGTGCTGGAAGTCGCCGTCGACAACGAGGCGGCGAACGATCTCTACAGCGCCGCTGGGTTTGTCGCCGTCGGGCGGCGCGCCCGCTACTACCGGCGGCCGGACGGGCGCGTCGATGCCATGATCCTGCGGACGGTCTTGTCTCGTAAGGCGCGGTAGCGGTGATTATACAGCCTTGCCGTATACTGGCTAAGTTCGGTCGCTGTTCTGCGCGGGAATTGAATGTCGAGGATAGTCACCCAAGATTCGGCGAATAGCTCATTGCGCAACTTTCACCCATTACTTATGCTCACGAAGCGTTCGGTGTCAGGAAGGACGATATGGAAGATACGGACCAGACAGGCGATCTGCTCGCTCTAACAACGGAAATCGTGTCGGCGCACGTTTCCAACAACACGGTGGCAGTCGGCGATTTGGGCCAGCTGATCAACCAGGTCTATCAGTCGCTCGCCAACATCGGCGGCGCTTCCTCGGCATCGGCGCCCGCAGTCCGGCCGCAGCCGGCTGTCAGCGTCAAGAAGTCGATCCAGCCCGACTTTCTCGTCTGCCTGGAAGACGGCAAGAAGCTCAAGATGCTGAAGCGCCACCTGAAGACGGCATACAACATGAGCCCCGAAGCCTATCGCGAGCGGTGGGGGCTCCCCAACGACTACCCGATGGTCGCGCCGAATTACGCCCGCCAGCGCAGCCGGCTCGCCAAAGAGATCGGCCTCGGCACCAGGGCGCGGCGGGGACGCGGCTGATCAAGCCGCCCGTCCGCCGCGCCATGTCCATCGTGGATATCGGCGTCGCGGACATAGGCTCTCCCGGCGGAACGGGCTATAATACCCCGGCGTCATTTGCCGGGACCGCGATCCCATGACTTCCCGCCTCGAGCAGCTCTGTCTCGACAAGGGTCTGAAGATGACCGAGCAGCGGCGAATCATCGCGCGCGTGCTGTCGGATTCGGCCGATCATCCGGATGTCGAACAGGTCTATCGCCGCGCGACCGAGATCGATCCGCGCATTTCGATCGCCACCGTCTATCGCACGGTGCGCCTGTTCGAAGAGGCTAACATATTGGCGCGCCATGATTTTGGCGATGGCCGCTCGCGCTATGAGGAAATGCCGAGCGCGCACCACGACCACCTGATTGACCTGCAATCAGGGCACGTCATCGAGTTTCGCAATGATGAAATAGAAAAGCTGCAGCATTTCGTCGCCGAACAGCTCGGCTACGACTTGGTCGGGCATCGGCTGGAACTCTACGCGATCAAACGCGGCAACCAACGAAAGTCCGAGTAAGCCTGTTCATGTTGGAAACGCCAGTCTGCGACTACCAGAACGACCGGCTCAGCCAGCAGGGTCTCGCAGCGTGATTGTCGGCGCCACAGCCGACCCTGCCGCGCTCTCGGTCGACCCGGTGACAGCGCTCGACCGCTCCGGGGACCGGCGAAGCTCCCCGATTCTTGATGTCGTGAGCGGGGCGCTGCAGGTGCGGCTCGCGATGTCGTCCGGGGATATCGACGCGGTTCAGGCGCTGCGCTACCGCATCTTCTACGAGACGATGGGCGCGCATCCCTCGCCCGGCATGGCGCGCCTCAGGCGCGACGCCGACCCGTTTGACGATATCTGCGACCATCTGATGGTGCTCGATCACGCGCGCGGCGGGGGCGCCGACGCGGTCGTCGGCACCTATCGACTGATCCGACGCGAGGCGGCGCGGCTCTACGGCAACTTCTACTCGGCGGCGGAATACGACATCGCGCGGCTTGCGGCCTATCCCGGCCCTGTGCTCGAGCTCGGCCGCTCCTGCGTCGACCCGGCCTACCGCGCGCGGGCCGTGATGCCGCTCTTGTGGAGCGGCATCGCCGCCTATGTGTTCCACTACGACATCGAGCTGATGTTCGGCTGTGCGAGCCTTCACGGCACCGATCCCGATGAGCTGGCGGTGCCGCTCTCCTATCTCTATCACCATCATCTCGCCCCGCCAGAATTGCGGACGCGGGCGCTGCCCGAGCGTTATGTCGATATGCGTCGGCTCGACCCCGGCAGCATCGACCCCGAGCGGACGCGCAGCCAACTGCCGCCGCTGATCAAGGGCTATCTGCGCCTCGGCGGGTTTGTCGGCGACGGTGCGGTGATCGATCACCAGTTCAACACCACCGATGTCTGCGTCGTGGTCAAAACAGACCTCGTCGCGGAAAAATACTCGCGTCACTACGTGCGCCAATCTAAAGAGCAGTGGGCTAAAGAGGGCTGGACTTAGGAACAACCAGGCGAAGGGCAATTGGGTAATTTCGAGAGCATGGGTTCGACAGGACTAAGGGTGCGGCGGGCCGCGATCTACCTCGCTTGGACCCTAGTGCTGATGCCGGTTCAGGCCGTCGGACTCATTCTGCGGCGGCGCTGGGTGGCTGCGCTGCCGCGCTTCTACCATCGCCGCTGCTGCCGCATCCTCGGCTTCGATGTCCGCCAGATCGGCGAACCGGTCGCCGCGTACCCTGTACTGTTCGCGGCAAATCACGTGTCCTATACCGACATCACGGTGCTGGGTTCGCTGATCCCCGGCTCGTTCATCGCCAAGAGCGAGGTTGCCGGCTGGCCGTTTTTCGGCTGGCTCGCAAAGCTTCAGCGCTCGGTCTTTGTCGACCGCCAGGTACGCAGCACCGCGCAGCAGCGCGACGCGATCGCCGAGCGGCTCGCGGCGGGCGACGCGCTGATCCTCTTCCCCGAAGGCACCAGCGGCGACGGCAATTTCGTGTTGCCGTTCAAGAGCGCTCTGTTCAGCGTCGTTTTTAACACGGACCAGCCGATCGCCGTGCAGCCCGTCTCGCTCGCCTATACAAGGCTCGACGGGCTGCCGATCGGCCGACGCCTCAGACCGTTCTTTGCGTGGTACGGCGACATGGATCTGGGGCCGCATTTGTGGCGGCTCATCGGTCTTGGCAAGATCGAGGCGATCGTCGAATTTCACCCGCCGGTAATGGTCGGCGATTTCGCTTCGCGGAAGGCGCTCGCCGATTTCTGCCGAGAACGGATCAGCCGCGGCGTCGCCCGTTCGCTCGCTGGCCGCGGCGAGTCGCCCGAGGCCCGGCTACCAGCGCCCGAGCCGATCCCGGATGAACTTCCCGCCGCGGCGGTTGGGTGATGCAGAAACGCCTTTTCATCAAGACCTATGGCTGCCAGATGAACGTCTACGATTCGGCGCGCATGGCCGAGCTCGTGGCGCCGCTGGGCTACGTCCCGACCGAAACGCCTGACGGTGCCGATCTCGTCATCCTCAACACCTGTCATATCCGCGAGAAAGCGGCAGAGAAGGTGTTTTCCGAGCTTGGCGGCATCCGCGGGCTGAAGCGCGCCAAGGAGCGTCGGGGCCAGCGCATGCTGGTCGCCGTCGCGGGTTGCGTCGCGCAGGCCGAGGGCAAAGAGATCATGCGGCGCGCGCCCTTTGTCGACATGGTTTTCGGCCCGCAGACTTACCATCGCCTGCCGGAGATGGTGGCGTGGGCGACACGAGACGGCGGCGGGGTGCTCGACACCAGCTTCCCGGCCGAGCCGAAATTCGACCGTTTGCCGACGTCGCGCGGCGCGCAGGGCGCCAGCGCGTTCCTGTCGATCCAGGAAGGTTGCGACAAGTTCTGCACGTTCTGCGTCGTTCCCTACACGCGCGGCGCCGAGTTCTCGCGGCCGGCGGCGCAGATTATCGAAGAAGCCGAGCGGCTGGTCGCTGCCGGGGCATGCGAGATCACGCTTCTCGGCCAGAACGTTAACGCCTATCACGGCGCCGCGCCCGAGGGGGGAGTATGGCGCTTAGCCGACCTGCTGCACGCACTCGCTCGCCTGCGCGGAATTGAAAGGTTGCGCTACACGACATCGCATCCGCGCGATGTCGATGAGGGTCTCATCGCCGCGCATCGCGATGTCGCGCAGGTGATGCCGTTTCTGCATCTGCCGGTGCAGAGCGGCTCCGACCGCGTGCTCGCGGCGATGAACCGCCGGCACACCGCTGACGATTATCGCCGCACGGTCGAGAAATTGCGGCAGGCCCGAGAGGACTTGGCCTTGTCGTCGGATTTCATCGTCGGCTATCCGGGAGAAAGCGAATTGGACTTCCGCGCCACGCTCGACCTTGTCGCCGAGATTGGCTTCGCCCAGTCGTTCTCGTTCAAGTATTCGCCGCGGCCGGGCACCCCGGCGGCGAGCGAGAAGCAGGTGCCGGAAGCCGTAAAGACCGTGCGCCTTGCCGAGTTGCAGGCGCTGCTTCAGCAGCAGCAGCGCGCCTTCAACGCCGCTGCGGTCGGCACGACGATGCCGGTGCTGTTCGAAAAGCCGGGGCGGCATAAAGGTCAGTTGGTCGGGCGCAGCCCCTATCTCCAGCCGGTCCACTCCGACGCCGCACCCGAGATGGTCGGGAGGATCGTGCCGGTGCGGATTGTCGGGGCGCTGTCGAACAGCCTTTCCGGGGCCATTGCCTGCGGTCTCGACGAGGCGGCGCCATGAGCGCCTCGCCCATCGATGTCGCCGGTGATTTGCCCGGCGCGCGAAGTCAGCTCGAATTCGACGACAATCTGCTTTTGCCGCTGCTCTACGGCGAGCGCGACGCCCATCTCGACCAGATCGAGCGCCAGCTCGGCGTCGCGCTGGTGCCGCGCGGCAACCGGCTGGCGATCTCCGGCTCGCCCTCGGCGACCGAGATCGCGCATCTGGCGCTGTCCAACCTCTACGAGAAGCTGAAGCACGGCCATGAGGTCGATGTTGCCGCGGTCGATGCCGCGCTCCGCTTCGCGCAGGCCGAGCGCGACGATAAGAATTTGAGCCTGTGGCGCGAGGATGTCGGCTTCCGCACCCGCAAGCGCCGGATTGCGGCGCGCTCGGCGGCGCAGGCGCTGTACGTCAAGGCGATGCGTGAGCACGAGCTGGTCTTCGGGTTGGGACCGGCGGGCACCGGCAAGACCTATCTCGCGGTCGCCGCCGCGGTCGATCTCTTAATGACCGGGCGGGTCGAGCGCATCATCCTGTCGCGCCCGGCGGTGGAGGCCGGCGAGCGGCTCGGCTTTCTGCCGGGCGATCTGCGCGAGAAAGTCGACCCCTATTTGCGACCGTTGTTCGACGCGCTCAACGATATGCTGCCGGCCGACCAGATCGCCAAGCGCATGGGCACCGGCGAGATCGAGGTGGCGCCGCTCGCTTTCATGCGCGGCCGCACCTTGGCGCGGGCCTTTGTGATTCTCGACGAGGCGCAGAACACGACACCGATGCAGATGAAAATGTTCCTGACCCGGCTCGGCGAAGGGTCGCGCATGGTGGTGACCGGGGACCCGAGCCAAGTCGACCTGCCGCCGCAGACGAAATCGGGGCTCGCCGACGCCGTCGAGGCCGTGACGGGGGTCGAGGGCATCGGCATCGTGCGCTTTAGCGACAAGGATGTCGTGCGCCACCCGCTGGTCGCGAAGATCGTCGGCGCCTACGAGACGCGCGACAAGAAAGCGAAGCGATGATCGAGCCGCGGGAGTTGTCGATCGAGCCGACAGTCGAGGTTTCGGCACTCTGCCCCGGCTGGGAGCGCGAATGCGCCGAGGCAGCGGTGCTCGCCGAAACGGCGGCACGGCTGGCGCTGCGGCTCGAAGGGGCGCCGGACGGCGCGGTGGCCGAGATCACGCTCGCCGACGATGAGGCACAGCGCGCGCTCAACCGCATTTGGCGCGGCAAGGATGCGTCGACCAATGTGCTTGCCTTTCCCGCTACCGACCCCGCGACTGCGCTCCCGCGGGGTGCGCCGCTATTGCTCGGCGATGTCGTGCTGGCGCTCGAGACAGTGAGCCGGGAGGCAGGCGAGCAGGAAAAACCGTTCGAGGATCATCTGCGCCATCTCGTCGTGCACGGCGTGCTGCACCTGCTCGGTTACAACCATGAGGACGAGCGCGACGCGGCGGTGATGGAGGCGCGAGAAATCGCTGTATTGGCCGAGTTGGGGGTGCCGAACCCCTACCGCGACACCATCTGAATCAAAACCGGATTTCATGCCTGATGAGCCAAGCCGAGCCGCCAAGTACTGACGGCCATCCCGAGCACCACGGTTCTGTCGGACGCCTGCGCCAATTGCTGCGCATCTTCCGGCGGGCGCCGGAGACGCGCGAGGCGATCGACGAGTTGATCGCGGCGCCGAGCATCGAGGATGAGGAAAGCCCGATCACGCCGCAGGAGCGCGTGCTGATCGGCAATGTGCTGAAGGTCCATGACCGCACCGCAGCCGACATCATGGTGCCGCGCGTCGACATCGTCGCATTCGACATGGAGTTGCCGTTCGGCGACCTGGTCAAGCTGTTGATCGAACACGGGCATTCTCGCGTGCCAGTGTATCGCGAGACGCTCGACGACGTCGTCGGCTTTGTCCATGTCAAGGACGTGCTGGCGCCGGTGGCCGATCGCCGGCCGGGAAGGCTCGCCGCGATGATCCGCAAGGTGCTGGTCGTTGCGCCATCGCTGCCGGTCTTCGACCTGTTGGTTCAGATGCGGCAGTCGCGCACCCATATCGCGCTGGTGGTCGACGAGTTCGGCGGCATCGACGGGCTCGTGACTATCGAAGACGTGATCGAGGAAATCGTCGGCGACATCGAGGACGAGCACGACGTCGACGAGACGCCAACGCTCATCGAGCGCCCCGACGGCAGCGTCATCGCCGATGCGCGGTTGCCGATCGAGACGTTCGAAGAGCAGCACGGCACGCCATTGCGTCACAATGGCGATCACGAGGAGGTCGATACGCTTGGCGGGCTGGTTTTCACACTCGCCGGCCGAGTGCCGCGCCGGGGCGAGATCATTCCGCACCCGCTCGGCCTCGAATTCGAGGTGCTCGACGCCGACCCGCGGCGCATCAAGCGGCTGCGTGTGCGCGGGCTGCCACTCGCCACCGGCGATGGTAAGGGTCTCGCCGGTGCCTGAAACGACCCTCCTGCGTGCTCCTCCGGGCGCGCGCATGGCGACGCCGCTCTGCCGGATCGCGCAGGAAATGGCGGCGCAGCAGGGCTGGCGCCGTTACGGCCTCGCCTTTGTGCTCGGCGCGCTGATGGCTGCGGCGCTGCCGCCGGTTGATCTGACGCCAATCGTATTCGCGACCATCCCGCTTTATCTGTGGCTCGACGAGGGGAGCCGGACGCCTGGCGCATCGGGGCGGCTCGGCTACGTCTTCGCGCTCGGCCATTTCGTCGCCGGTCTCTACTGGATCGCCGCCGCGCTTTTTGTCGATATCGGGCGATACTGGCCGGTGCTGCCGTTCGGGCTGTTCGGCATGCCGGTCGTGCTCGCGACCTTCGTCGGCGTTTGCCTTTACGTCGCGGCGCTCGCGAGGCGCCGCTTCAAGGTGACCGGGCTCGCCTGGGTCTGCCTCTTCGCCGTGGCTTGGAGCGCATCGGAATGGCTGCGCGGCCACCTCTTCACCGGCTTTCCGTGGAACCTGATCGGCTATGTCTGGGCCGGTGGATTTCCGGGTGCTCTCGCGATGCTGCAGAGCACGAGTTGGTTCGGCGTCTACGGCCTCGGCTTTGTAACCGTGCTGGCGGCCGCGCTGCTGTCGCTGCTCGGCGCGCCATCGCTGAGCCCGGTCGGCGCCTGGCGGCGCGCGCTGCCGATGGTCGCCGCGGCCATCCTGATCTTTGTTTCGGCCGCAGCCGGCGAGCTCCGGCTGCATCTCGCGCCAACCGCGGAGACCGGCGTTTGGCTGCGCCTGGTGCAACCATCGATCGCCGAGACCGCGAAGTGGAACCCGGCCTTGGCAGAGGACAATTTCCACCGCCTCATCGAACTGAGCAGTGCGCCGGCACCACATCAGCTCGCGGCGGTGATCTGGCCCGAGGCGGCGGCGACCTACTTTCTCGCGCGCGACGACGTGCACCGCAAGGACATCGCCGCCGTCGCACCGCAAGGCGGCTACGTCATCACCGGTACGCTGCGCGGTGCCCCGGCGAGCGGCCCGGTCGACCAGGTGTGGAACAGCGTCGAGGTTATCGACCCGACCGCCAAGATCATCGCGCAGTACGACAAGGCGCATCTCGTGCCGTTCGGCGAATACATGCCGCTTGGCAATGTGTTGCCATTGAAGAAATTCACCCCCGGCAGCATCGACCTCAGCGCCGGCCCGGGACCGCGAACCTTGGCGCTTGGTCGGCTGCCGCCGTTCTCGCCGCTCATCTGCTATGAGGCGATCTTTCCCGATGCCGTGCTCGACAAGAACGACCGGCCCGCCTGGTTGCTCAATGTCTCCAACGATGCCTGGTACGGCCGCTCGGCCGGGCCCTATCAGCATTTTGCGATGGCCCGCACCCGCGCGGTCGAAGAAGGGCTGCCGCTGGTGCGGGTCGCCAACAACGGCATCACCGGTGTCGTCGACGCCGAGGGCCGGGTGCTAGCGCATACCAACCTCGACGCGATCGGCTATGCGGACGTGTTGCTGCCCGCCGCCGCCGCGGCGACGCCGTACTTCTATTTCGGCGACTGGATTTTTTTCGGAATGTTGACGATCGCGGCGATTGTCGGCCTGGCGCCGGCCGGAAGGCGTACAGCCGTATAACGGTCATTCTACATACGGTTGTATGAAACACCTTATTGACCGCCTACAATCGTATGCACTATCAAGCCCGCCTTCATGTCAGGCGAGCGCTCCTAAAATGGCTAATACCAGAGGGCCGCGGCGACCCGGCCGCCGCAAAACCGATCGGCCGAACCCGATCGATATCCATGTCGGCTCCCGCGTGCGGCTGCGCCGCAATATGCTGGGGCTAAGCCAGGAAAAGCTCGGCGAGGCGATCGGCCTCACCTTCCAGCAGGTGCAGAAATACGAGCGCGGCGCCAACCGCATCGGTGCGAGCCGACTCTTGGAGCTGAGCCGGGTCCTGGGCGTACCGGTCGCATTCTTTTATGACCAAACCGACCCGGTGCATGCGCCGCCGGTTCCGACCGGGTTCGAGGAAGCGCCCCAGGAAGGGTTCGACAGCGACCCGCTGCGCCGCCGCGAGACAGTGGAGCTGGTCGAGGCCTATTACGCCATCGAGGACACCGCGACGCGCCGGCGCTTCTTCGATCTGGCAAAGGCGCTCGCCGCCGCGGCTGAGCCGACTTAGCCCCGCGGAACCCTCGGGCGGCGCGGCAAGTTCGGGCTTGACGGCCGCGATACGACATTCGACAACCACCCGCTGGCGGCCGACCGCCGCGTCCGGCTGACGAGGGGGATGATACCTTGCTGAAACGCGACTTTGTGTTCACCAGCGAATCCGTGTCCGAAGGCCACCCGGACAAGATTTGCGACCGCATCTCCGACGCCATCGTCGATACCTACCTCGCCGCCGAGCCTCAGGCTCGTTGCGGCGTCGAGACTCTGGTCACGACCAATCGCGTCGTGCTCGCCGGCGAAACCCGCGGCCCGTCATCGATCTCCGGGGATCAGTTGATCGAGGTCGCCCGCAAGGCGATCCGCGACATCGGCTATGAACAGGACAATTTCCACTGGCGGCACGCCGACGTCTCCTGTCACATCCACAATCAGTCCGCCGATATCGCTCAGGGCGTCGACATTTCCGGCAACAAGGACGAAGGCGCGGGCGACCAGGGTATGATGTTCGGTTTTGCCTGCAACCACACGCCGGCCTTGATGCCGGCACCGATCTACTACTCGCACAACATATTGCGCGCGCTGTCCGAGGCGCGGCACGCCGGCAAAACCCCCGATCTCGGCCCTGACTCGAAAAGCCAGGTGACGCTGCAATATGTCGACGGCAAGCCGGTGCGCGCCACCAAGGTCGTCGTCTCGATCCAGCATTCCGAGCGGGTCGACCAAGCCGATGTGCGCGACATCGTGCGCCCCTTCGTGCTCGACGCGCTGCCCCCGGGCTGGATGTGCGACGAGGACAATTTCCTCGTCAACCCGACCGGCCGCTTCGTGATCGGCGGGCCGGACGGCGATGCCGGCGTCACCGGGCGCAAGATCATCGTCGATACGTATGGCGGCTACGCCCCGCATGGCGGCGGCGCGTTCTCGGGCAAGGACCCGACCAAGGTCGATCGCTCCGGCGCCTATGCTGCGCGCTATCTGGCGAAGAACGTCATCGCCGCCGAGCTCGCCAATTTCTGCACGATCCAGGTCGCCTATGCGATCGGCGTCGCCAAGCCGCTGTCGTTCTTTGTCGACACCGGCGATGCGGTCGACGAAGCGAAGCTGGGCCGGGTGCTGCAGGAAATGATGGATTTGTCGCCGCGCGGCATCCGCACCCATCTCGGTCTCAACCGGCCGATTTACACGCCGACCTCGTCCTACGGCCATTTCGGCCGCGACCCCGAGCCGTCGGGCGCGTTCTCGTGGGAGCGCACCGACCTCGCCGACGAGTTGCGCCGCGCGTTCTGAGGGCTTTGGCAGAAGCCACGCCTCACCGCGAGCTGTTCTACGGCCGCCGCCGCGGCCGGCCGCTGCGCGCCGGCCAGCGCGAGCGGCAATCGACGCTGCTGCCCCGTGTGTCCTTCGCCCTGCCGGAGGACGGCCGGCTCGATCCAATCAGTCTTTTTGCCGAGCGCCCCCGCGAGATCTGGCTGGAGATCGGCTTTGGCGGCGGCGAGCATCTCGCCGCCCAGGCCGAGCAGCACCCCGACATCGGCTTTATCGGCTGCGAGGTGTTCGAGAACGGGGTTGCCAAGCTCCTAAGCGAGATCGAGCGGCGCGAGATCGCCAATCTCCGCATCTTCGCGGAGGACGCGCGGCCGCTGCTCTCGGCGCTCATGCCGCGCTCGATCGGCCGCGTCTTTATCCTTTTCCCGGACCCATGGCCCAAGGCGCGCCACCACAAGCGCCGGCTGGTCGCGCCGGCGACGCTCGACCGGCTTGCCGAGATCATGAGCGATGGCGCCGAGTTGCGCCTCGCGACCGACGATCCCAGCTATCTCGCCTGGATGCTGGAGCACGCCACCAGCCATCGGGAATTTTCATGGACAGCCCGCCGCCCCGCCGATTGGCGCGGGCGGCCCGACGATTGGCCGGCAACGCGTTATGAAGGAAAAGCCCGCAAGGCCGGCCGGGCGCCTGCGTTTCTTCGCTTTACACGGCGGGCGCGGCGAATTGCCTGAAGGCGCGCCATCTCGTCATTGTCTTTAATCCGCGCCATGCGTCGCCCGAGCCACCGCCCCCTTCCCCTGGTCATGGTGCTCCTGCTGCCGATTTTGACCAGCGGATGCGCGAATGTCGGTGCCAGTTTCGACGCCGCCATCGCATCGCTGCTCGGGTCGCGGCCACAACAAGCGGCGACGCCCGTCCCTTCTCCCCCATCGCCTCAGCCGCAGTTCGCCGATGAGATCGTCGTGCTGAAGGGACGGCGGATTCTCGAACTGAAGAGCCATGGCAAGACGTTCGAGACGTTTCCGATCGCGCTTGGCGAGCATTCCCGCGGGCCCAAACGGCGGCTGGGCGATGGCCGCACGCCGGAAGGCGTCTACCATATCGACGGCCGGTCGATGCACACACGATGGACGCGCGAGCTCCAAATCTCCTACCCCAACGCGGAAGACCGCGC
>DATJSH010000150.1:0-5022 GCA_035504235.1 Allostellaceae bacterium
CGAGGTCGCGATCGTCGAGGCGCTGCGTCGCGCCGAGGTCGAGCCGGGCGAGGTCAACGAGGTCATCATGGGCCAGATCCTCACCGCCGGCGAAGGGCAGAACCCGGCGCGCCAGGCCGCGATCGGCGCCGGCATCCCCTATGAGGCGACCGCCTACGGCGTCAATCAGGTCTGCGGATCGGGGTTGCGCACCGTCGCGCTCGGCTATCAGGCGATCCGCAACGGCGACAGCGACATCGTCGTCGCCGGCGGCCAGGAGTCGATGAGTCAGGCGCCCCACTGCATCCATCTGCGCAACGGCACCAAGATGGGCGACGCGCAGATGGTCGACACGATGATCCGCGATGGGTTGTGGGACGCCTTCAACGGCTACCACATGGGCAACACCGCCGAAAACGTCGCGCAGCGCTGGCAGATCACCCGCGAGCAGCAGGATCAGTTCGCGCTCGCCTCACAGCAAAAGGCCGAGACGGCGCAAAAAGCCGGCAGGTTCAAGGACGAGATCGTCCCCGTCGTCATCAAAGGCCGACGCGGCGACCTCACCGTCGATACCGACGAGCACCCCAAGCACGGCACCACCTTTGAGGTGCTGTCCGGGTTGCGTCCGGCATTCGACAAGAACGGTACCGTGACCGCCGGCAACGCCTCAGGCATCAATGACGGCGCGGCCGCGGTGGTGCTGATGACCGCCGATGCGGCCGCGAAGCGCGGCATCACGCCGATGGCCCGCATCGTCTCGTGGGCGACCGCTGGCGTCGATCCAGCGATCATGGGCTCCGGGCCGATCCCGGCCTCGCGCCTGGCGCTCAAGAAGGCCGGATGGTCGGTCGACGATCTCGACCTGATCGAGGCCAACGAGGCCTTCGCGGCGCAGGCCTGCGCGGTCGGCAAGGATCTCGGCTTCGACCCCAAGAAGCTCAATGTCAATGGCGGCGCGATCGCGATCGGTCATCCGATCGGCGCGTCCGGTGCGCGCGTCCTGACGACCCTGCTGTTCGAGATGCAGAAGCGCGGCGCCAAGAAGGGCCTGGCGACGTTGTGCATTGGTGGTGGCATGGGAATTGCCATGTGCGTGGCGCGCGATTAGGCGCGCATCTGGCAGACCTGCGTCGCGCGCGATGAGGCGCGACCGGAACTGATTTACCCCGCGCGCGGTCAACGCGCGCTCGACATCGATGGGAGGAAACCATGGCCAGGGTGGCGGTGGTCACGGGCGGAACGCGCGGCATCGGCAAGGCGATCGCGGTCGCGCTCAAAAAGGCGGGCTACCAGGTCGCGGCCAATTACGGCAGCGACGACGCGGCGGCCGAGCAGTTCCAGAACGAGACCGGCATTCCAGTCTTCAAGTTCAATGTCGGCGATTTCCAGTCGTGCCAGGAAGGCATCGCCAAGATCGAAGCCGAACTCGGCCCGGTCGAGGTGCTGGTCAACAATGCCGGCATCACCCGCGACACGACGATGCACCGCATGTCGTTCGAACACTGGAACGCGGTGATCCAGACCAATTTGTCGTCCTGCTTCAATATGTCGAAGGCGGTGATCGAGGGGATGCGCGAGCGCAAGTTCGGCCGCATCGTCAATGTCGGCTCGATCAACGGTCAGGCTGGGCAATACGGTCAGGTCAATTACGCCGCCGCGAAATCGGGCATCCACGGCTTTACCAAGGCGCTGGCCCAGGAAGGCGCGGCGCGCGGCATCACCGTCAATGCCGTCGCGCCCGGCTATGTCGATACCGACATGGTGCGGGCGGTGCCGCCCGATGTGCTGGAGAAGATCGTCGCACGCATCCCGGTCGGCCGCCTCGGCAAGGCGGAAGACATCGCCCGCGCCGTGCTGTTCCTCGTCGCCGACGACGCCGATTTCATCACCGGTTCGACGCTCTCGGTGAACGGCGGCCAGCATATGTATTGAGGTCCGACGACAATCTTCACCATCGGTCATTCGACGCGCTCGGTTGACGACCTGATCGCGCTGTTGCGCGAGGCTGGGGTCGATCTGCTGGTCGATGTCCGCACCGTGCCGCGTTCGCGCTTCAACCCGCAATTCAACACCGATGCGCTGCCTGCGCCGCTGGCCGAGGCGGGGATCGGCTATCGGCACCTGGCCGCGCTCGGCGGGTTGAGGCGTCACCCGAAAGGCGCGCCGCCGTCGCGCAATACCGCGTGGCGCAGCGAGCCGTTCCGCAATTACGCCGATTACGCGCTGACCCCGCCGTTCCGCGCCGGTGTCGACGAGTTGCTGACCCTGGCGCGAGACCATACGCCGGCGATCATGTGTGCCGAGGCGGTGTGGTGGCGCTGCCACCGCCGCATCGTCACCGATTACCTGCTCGCCGAGGGCGTCGAGGTCCGTCACATCATCGATCACGGCAAGACCGATCCGGCGAGCCTCACCCCCGGCGCGAAACCGCAGCCCGACGGCACGATCCTCTACCCCGCGGCGCAAGGCGAGCTGATCTAACTCGCCGGTGGCTTAGTGGCCTGCATCGAGGGCAGCGCCTCCACCCCCTTGTACCATTCGGCAAGCTTTGGATGCCGGTTGCGCCAGCCGTCGTTCGGAAAGCGGAAATCGAGATAGCCGAGCGTGCAGCCAGCGGTGATCGTGCCGATCGTCCGGCCCGACAGATCTTCTTTTTCGAGCACCGCGAGGCCCTGATGCGCCTTTTTCGTCTGGCCCTCGGTCCAGCCGGCGAAGCGCTTGTCCTCGGGCCGCGCGGCGATCTCGTAGCGGCAGAGGATGAGCGCATCGAGGATGCCGTCGCCGAGCGCCTGCTGGCGCAGCGCCGTCCAGCGTGCTTTGCCGGCCGGGAACAGCTTGCCGCCGCCAGCGAGGGAGTCGAGGTATTCGCAGATGACGGGTGAATCGAACAGCACCTCGCCGTCGTCGGTGACGAGCGCTGGGATCTTCATCAGCGGGTTTTCGCCGGCCAGCGTCGCGTTGGCGCTGACCGGGTTCACGACGGTGTCGATGAGCTCGATCCTTCCGGCGAGGCCCAGCTCATGAGCGCACACCATCACCTTGCGGACATAGGGCGATGCCTGGTTATGGCGGAGTTTCATCGATTCCTCACAACGAACTTTAATGCGTCGACCCGGCCTTTGCCGGGACGACGCTGCAATAACCTGGCTCAAGCCTTCTTCAAGCAGCGATCCCACATCGCGAACATCTTGTCCCAGGTCTCTTCCGCCGCGAGCGTGTTGTAGACCGCGCGCTCGGCGAACGCGAAGCCGTGCTCGGTGCCGGAGAAGGTCTTGATCTCATGCCTGACGTTGGTTTTCGCCAGCAGCTGGGCGAGATCGCCCGGAATGTTGGGCGGGACGCTGCGGTCGGTCTCGGCGAAGGCGTAGTAGAGCTCGCCCTTGATCCGGTCGAGGAAGAGATGCGGTGAATCTTCCTTGTCGGTGATGATGCCCACGCCATAGAGCGAGGCCGCCGCCTTGATCCGGTGCGGGAAGAACGCGGCCGCGTTGGTGATGTGCTGGCCGCTCATGCAATAGCCGACGCAGCCGACCGGGCCGGGCTTGCACTTGTCCTGAGCGTCCATGAAGCCGAGCAGACCGGCGGTGTCGTCCATCACCATCGCGTTGGTCAGGCTGTTCATCGCGGCGAGGAAGACAGGTGCCATCCTGTCGTCGCGGCGCGCGATGTCGAAGCGCAGGCTGCCGAGCCGGTAGTACATGTCGGGGAGGATCGCGAAATACCCCTGGCGCGCGATGCGCCGCGTCATGTTACGCAGCTCTTCGCGAATGCCCGGCGCGTCCATGTAGAAGATGATGCCGGGGAACGGGCCGGGCCCGTCAGGGCAGGCGACAAAGCTCGGGCACGGGCCGTATTTGGTGGTGACGACGACGTCCTGTTCGTACATGGGGCGCTCCCTGGAGGCGTTGGTTGCGGCGGAAATGGCGCGCGGAGCGTGGCGCGATCGCTGCCCGCTGTCTACTGGCCTTTGAACACGGGTTTGCGCTTCTCGGCCCACGCCTTCAGCGCCTCGGCGTGGTCGTCGGAGGCGGAGCAGCCGGCGCGCGCCGCGGCAAGCGCGTCGCGGTCCAGCCGGCCGGCCGCGACCTCGTTGATCGCGCGCTTCAATCCGGCGAGCGCCAGCGGCGCGTTCGCCGCCAGCATCGCGGCCAGCGCGTCGACCCGTGCCTCCAGTTCCCCCGCCGGCACGATCTCGTCGAGATAGCCGATGCGCCGCATCTCCTCGGCCTCGATCGGCTCGGCGAGCATGAAGAGCCGCTTCGCGGCAGTGACGCCGAGCCGGTTGACATAGCGTTCGATGCCGCTCGGGTAATAGACGATGCCGAGCCGTGCGGCGGGCATCAGCATGCGCATTCCCTCGACGCCGATACGAAAATCGCAGGCGAGGGCGAGATCGGTCGCACCGCCGTAGACGCTCCCTTGCAGCGCTGCGATCGTCGGCACGCGCAGCGCCTCGAGCCGGTTGACCACGGTCTCGAATGCATCGTCCGCTTGGCCAAGTTCCGGCTTCCCGGCGTTCCGCTCGAGCAGCGCGCCGATATGGTAGCCCGACGAAAAGCTCTTGCCGGTGCCGGTCAACACCAGCACGCGCACATTCTGGTCGCGGTCGATGCGGGTGAAGGTCTCGCGCAATATGGCGAGGTCGCCCGGTTCGAGCCGGTTGTGCTCGCGCGGCCGGTTGAGCCGGACCGTGGCCCGGCCCTCGGCGATCGTGACGATAGGGACGGTCGATGCCCCGCTGCCGTATGTTGTCGCCATGACCATCCACGCCTCGGTTCACCGACCTGCGACCGTAGCAGAGGCGCCGTGCCGCAGCCAGCGAGCGGGAACCCGTTCGCTGGGCTCGTGTTGCCGGAGCATGAGAGCGTTTGTCGCCGTTTCCGCCATGGCGTGGCTCGCGCTGACGCTGCCCGCCGCAGCGCAGACAGTGAACCCCGGCACGACCGAGTCCGTCGGCGGTCCGACCCCGGGCAGTGGCGGCCAGGGCCAGGTCGGCAGCGGCGCCGTGACGCTGCCGGCGCCGCCGCAATCGAGTTCGACAAA
>DATJSH010000151.1:0-5111 GCA_035504235.1 Allostellaceae bacterium
CTCTCCCCGCGCAGCGGGGAGAGGTGCAGCGATGTCACGCCGCGAGGTACTGGCCGTCGATCAGGCCGTCGAGGGTCTTTTTCACGTCCACGGTCTTGGCGATGATGCCGGCCTGCTGCAGCGCCAGGCCGCCCTGCAGAATGGTGTCGCGCTGCGCCGGGCCGATGCGGCTGTAGGTCAGGTCGGTCCGCTCCTTGAGTTGGATATCGACGACATTGCCGGGCAGCTTGGTCACCGCCATGAACACGCGCTTCTCGTCGTCATAGTTGGCCAGACAATATTTGCGCGCCTGTTCGTAGACCGCGAGCACGCGCCGGGTCAGATCCGGGTAGGCGTTGAGGAAGTCCTCGCGCGAATTGAGGATGCCGTAGGTATTGGCGTCCTTGTTGCGGTAGAACAGTCGCGCGCCGTCCTCGACCTGCGCCTGCGCCATCATCGGATCGAGCCCGGCCCAGGCGTCGACGTCGCCGCGAATGAGCGCGATCTTGCCGTCGGGATGCTGCAGCAGCACCTCGTTGATGTCGTGCTCGGTCATGCCGACCGACAACAGCGCCCGCACCAGAAAGATGTGCGGATCGGTGCCGCGGGTCACCGCGACGCGCTTGCCGCGCAGGTCGGTGATCTTCTGGATCGGCGTGTCCTTGCGCGTCACCAAGGCGGTCCATTCCGGCTTCGAATAGACGTAGATCGACTTGATCGGATTGCCGTTGATCTTGCCGAGCAGCGCCGCCGAACCCGCGGTCGAGCCGAAATCGATCGAGCCGGCATTGAGGAACTCGAGCGCCTTGTTGGAGCCCAGCGTCTGCACCCAGCGGACGCCGATGCCGTCCTTGGCGAATTCCTTTTCCAGAAACCCCTTGTCCTTGAGCACCATGGAGACGGGATTGTAGGTCGCCCAATCGACGGTGATCGTGCTCGGCTTGGCGGCGGCGCGGGCGCGGCGCAGCGGGAGAAGGCTCGCGCCAGCGGCGCTGAACAACAATCCACGACGTGACAACATGAGAACCTCCGGCTGGGTTGGGATCGCGTCGGCGTTTCCACCGCCGAGCGACCGCAGAGTGGGAGGCGGGAATTTCAGGCCCGCCAATAGCGAGGCGACGGGGCGGGCCCCGCGCTTTAGCTGCATTTGTTCAGCGCCCGCAAGCTGCTCGCTCAAATCGGCGCTAGTTTTATTCTGTAGGTGACCTTCTCCGGGTCGTCAATTGAAATTAAATGCTAGATTACAGGATAAGGGAGGAAGCTTGTTCCAAGGCGACCCATCGGGCTCCGAATGGCTTTGCTTCGCCCAGCGCCCCCCACGATGACAGCGCAAGGCCTCTCCGCTATGGCGTTGCGATGATGCTCGACATTCAACGAACCGCGCGCGGCGGCGGCGATCTCATCGACACGGCGGCGGTCGCCGCCGATCTCGCCGCGCTGGCCGAGAGCTACGCCGGGCGCGAACGCGAGTTGCGCACCGCGATCGCGCAACGGCTCAAAGCCGCGCTCGCGCAGGCGCGCGCGCAAGCCGAGCGGCTGCTGCTCGCGGATCGCCACGGCCGGCGCTGCGCCGAGCGGCTCTCCGAGGCGCAGGATGAGATCATCGGCATCCTGTTCGCGTTCGTCGCCGGCAAGCTCTATCCGGCGCGGGAGCAGTCGGAGGCCGTACGCATGGCGGTGGTGGCGACCGGCGGCTACGGCCGCGGCCTGCTGGCGCCGGGCTCCGACATCGATCTGTTGTTCCTGCTCCCCTACAAGCAGACCGCCTGGGGCGAATCGGTGGCCGAGACGCTGCTGTATTGCCTATGGGACATGGGATTGAAGGTCGGCCACGCCACGCGTTCGGTCGCCGAATGCATCCGCCAGGCCAAAGCCGACATGACCATCCGCACCGCGCTGCTCGAAGCGCGCCGCTTGTTGGGCGACGCTAGGCTTTTTACCGAGCTGACCGAACGGTTCGACAAGGAGGTGGTGCAAGGCACGGCGCCGGCTTTCGTCGCCGCCAAGCTCGCCGAACGCGACGAGCGCCATCGCCGCGCCGGCCAATCGCGTTATCTGGTCGAGCCCAACGTCAAGGACGGCAAGGGCGGCTTGCGCGATCTGCACACGCTGTTCTGGATCGCCAAATACGTCTACCGCGTGCGCGAGCCGCAGGAGCTCATCGAGCGCGGCGTATTCTCCGCCGAGGAATACCGGCTGTTCCGCCGCTGCGAGGATTTTCTCTGGTCGGTCCGCTGCAACATGCACTTCGTCGCCGGCCGCGCCGAGGAGCGGCTGGCGTTCGACATCCAGCGCGAGATCGCGGTGCGGCTCGGCTATACCGAACATCCCGGCCTGCGCGACGTCGAGCGCTTCATGAAGCACTATTTCCTCACCGCCAAGCACGTCGGCGATCTGACCGCGATCCTCTGCTCCGGCCTCGAGGAACGGCAGGCCAAGCCGGCGCCGGTGTTGAGCCGTTTGATCGCCCGCCTGCGTCCGGCGAAAAGCCGGCAGCGGCTCACCGAGACCGACGATTTCATCATCGACAACAACCGCATCAACATTGCGCGGCCGAACGTGTTCGCCCGCGATCCGGTCAACCTGATCCGGCTGTTTCATCTGGCGCAGAAGCACAATCTCGCCTTCCATCCGGAAGCCATGCGCGCCGCCACGCACTCGCTCAAGCTGATCGACCGCACGGTGCGCGAGGACAAGGAAGCCAACCGGCTGTTCCTCGAGATTCTCACCTCGACGCACGACGCCGAGACCGTGCTGCGGCGCATGAACGAGGCCGGCGTGCTCGGCGAATTCGTCCGCGCCTTCGGCCGCATCGTGGCGATGATGCAGTTCAACATGTATCACCACTATACAGTGGACGAGCATCTGATCCGCTGCATCGGCGAACTCTCCCAGATCGAGCGCGGCGGCAATCCGGCGGTGGCGCTGGCGAGCGAGCTGATGCGCACCATCCAGCCGCAGCATCGCGCCGTGCTCCACGTCGCGCTGTTCCTGCACGACATCGCCAAGGGACGGGTCGAGGATCACTCGATCGCCGGTGCGCGCATCGCCCGGCGCTTCTGTCCGCGGCTCGGCTTTTCCGCCGCCGAGACCGAGCTGGTGGCCTGGCTGGTCGAGGTTCACCTGGTCATGTCGACGGTGGCGCAGTCGCGCGACCTCTCCGACCGCAAGACCATCGAGAATTTTGCCGCCGTGGTGCAGTCGTTGGAGCGCATGAAGCTCCTGGCAATCCTCACCACCGCCGACATTCGCGCCGTCGGTCCCGGGGTGTGGAACGGCTGGAAGGCGCAGCTCATCCGCACGCTCTATTACGAAACCGAGCCGGTGCTCACCGGCGGCTTCTCCGAGGTCAACCGCGCGCAGCGGGTGGCCGCCGCGCAGGCCGAATTCCGCGGCGAGCTGGCCGATTGGCCGGAGGCCGGGCGCGAGGCCTATATCGGCCGCCACTATCCGGCCTACTGGCTCAAGGTGGATCTGCCGCACAAGCTCGAGCACGCGCGTTTCGTGCGCGCCGCCGAGGAGGCCGGCAAGCGCCTCGCCACCAGCGTCGGTTTCGATGCCGCGCGCGGCGTCACCGAGCTGACCGTCTTCACGCCCGACCATCCCTGGCTCTTGTCGGTCATCGCCGGCGCCTGCGCGCTCGCCGGCGCCAACATCGTCGACGCCCAGATCTACACCACCACCGACGGGCTCGCGCTCGACACCATCGCGGTGTCGCGCGAGTTCGAGCGCGACGAGGATGAAGCACGCCGCGCCGCGCGCATCGGCGATTTGATCGAGAAGGCGCTGCGCGGCGAGATCAAGCTGCCCGACGTGGTGCCGCAGCGGGCGCCGCCGAAAGGCCGGCTCAAGGCCTTCGCCATCGAGGCCGAGGTGACCATCAACAATCAATGGTCGGCGCGCTATACCGTGGTCGAGGTGACCGGGCTCGACCGCCCCGGCCTGCTCTACGAACTGACCACGACGCTGTCCAAGCTCAACCTCAACATCGCCTCCGCGCACGTGGCGACCTTCGGCGAGCGCGTCGTCGACGTGTTCTACGTCACCGATCTGACCGGCGCGCAGATCGCGGCGCCGACCCGCCAGGCGGCGATCAAGCGCCCGCTCTTAGCGCTGTTCACGCCGCCGGCCGGCGAGGCGAAGGCGGCGGGGTAGTGGCTTATGTCGCCGCTCGCGCCTCCTTCTCCCCGCGTGCGGGGAGAAGGCCGGGATGAGGGGCGTTCCCGACGCGCTCAGAATGCGCGGAAGGGCCTCCTCCCCCGCCGCGCTTAGCGCAACGACCTCTGCTCTGCTCGCGCGCAGCCATTCGCGCTTGAGGATTATATTTGTTTTGATATAAACAATGTAGGCCGCCAAACGATTACGCGAGCTGCAGAAGGACTGAGGTGATGGCGCGACGGAGATTCGCCAGCGTGTGGAATGCAATCGAAGATACCGCGGCGGAAGCGGCCAACATGCGCGCCCGTTCGGAATTGATGATCGCTTTGCGAACAAAAGTCGAGGGCTGGCAGGTCAACCAGACCGAAGCCGCGCGCCGGCTTGGACTGACGCAGCCGCGCCTGAACGATCTGATGCGCGGCCGCATCGACAAGTTCAGCCTCGATGCGCTCGTCAATCTCGCCGCGCCGGCCGGCCTCGTTGTACGCTTGCAAATCCGCAAGGCGGCGTGACGGATTTTCCCTCTCGCCTTGGGCACCGCACGGAGCCTGTCATGGGGCCGGCCACTTCGGGCCGGACCCATCGGCGCCTTTACTCACCGTACGCTTGCTGCCCGGGAGGACGCAGCGGGGCGATTCGTTCGCCGCCACAATTCGAAACGCCAGCAATTTCCGCGTGTTAGCAGCGGAAACGAATCATGGCGGCAGTGTCACGATTTCCGCGTCCCGGAACGCCGGCAGGCGAGTGCGTCCTGCTGGACGCACGCCGCAGCCGATGTTGCGGTGCCGCACCCGTATGGTGCGGAGGGCGGGGTTCTTGCACCCGCCACGCGTCTGCCGGCGTTTCGCTTCCTTTCTTTCTGGTCCCCTCCCCCTTGTGGGGAGGGGTTGGGGTGGGGGTGGATAGGTAACGTCTCAACGTTGGGGCTCGACCTGTCCACCCCCCTCCCTACCCTCCCCCACAAGGGGGGAGGG
>DATJSH010000152.1:0-4548 GCA_035504235.1 Allostellaceae bacterium
ACCGTGTCGACGCCGCGCCCTTTGGTTTTTGATTTGGCGATCGCGGTTGCGTCGTCGCGGCGGGCGTTCACGAGCGTGGTGGCGCCCATCCTGGCGGCAAGGTCGAGCTTCGCGTCGTCGAGGTCGACGGCAATGATCTCGCCCGCACCGGCGAGCCGCGCGCCCTGCACCGCCGAGAGGCCGACCGCGCCGCAGCCGATCACCATCGCGACGCCGCCATATTCGATCGAGGCGACGTTGAGCGCGCCACCGACCCCGGTCATCACCCCGCAGCCGATCAGACAGGCGCGGTCGAACGGCAATTCCTTGGGCACGACGATCGCCTGCTCGGCCGGGACGATGCAATACTCGCCGAACGCGCCGAGAAACATCAGCTGCCGGAGGTCGCCGCCTTCACCGAGCGCGATACGGCTTTCGCCATCGAACGCGACGGCTTTCGGCCCGTGCGTGAGGTAGGTCTCGCAGAGGATCGGCAGATCGCGGTCGCAATAGAAGCAATGCCCGCAATGCGGGTTCCACGACAGAATGACGTGTTCGCCGACGCTGGCCCCTTTGGCCTCGCCGCCGACTTCCTCGACCACCCCCGCCGCCTCGTGACCGAGGACGATCGGCATCGGGTAGCGCAGCGAACCCTCGATGACTTCGAGGTCGGTATGGCACAGCCCGGCCGCCTTGATGCGCACCAGCGCGTCGCCGGGCTTCAGCGCGCCGGCAGTGACGGTCTCGATCCTGAGCGGCGTTTTGGGCGCATGGAGGACCGCAGCGCGAAACGAAAGCATCGCGCGGGGGCCTAAACCGGCCGTTCGCCTTCGATCGTCACCCGGTGCATGACCCGGCGCTGGCCGTGATAATCGTTGATCGCGTTATGCTGGACGCAGCGATTGTCCCAGAACGCGATCGACCCTTTCTCCCAGCGAAAGCGGCAGGTGAACTCAGGGCGCACCGCGTGCTGATAGAGATAGTTGAGCAGCGGCGCGCTTTCCTCCTCGGTCATGTCCTGGAAGCGGGTGGTGAAACCGCCGTGGACATAAAGGCACTTGCGGCCGCTTTCGACGTGGGTGCGCACCACCGGATGATCGACCTCGCCATGCGCTTCCTCGGTGAAGCGTATGTCCATCGAGCGCTTGCCCTTGTCTGCAGCGCGCGGCGCGTAAAGACCATAAGACTTGCGCGCGCTGTGCATCGCCCGCATCCGGCCGAGCATGTCCTTCAGGCCGCCCGACAAGGTTTCGTAGGCAAGATATTGATTGGCGAACATCGTGTCGCCACCATAGGCCGGCACCTCGCGGGCGTAGAGCACCGAGCCCAAAGCCGGCTTTTCGAGATAGCTGACATCGCTGTGCCAGCCGCCGCCGAAATTGCGCATCTCGTCAGCCTCTTTGCGGACTTCGAGGATCTGCTCGTTTTCCTCCATCCCGGCGACGAAATCGTGGATCTGCAGCTCGCCGAATCGCCGCCCGAACGCCAGGTGCTGGTCGGGCGTCAGGTTCTGGTCGCGGAAGAAGATCACGCAATTCTCGACCAGCGCCTGGCGGATTTCGCCGATCACTTCGTCGTCGAGGTTGCTGCGCGCCAGATCGACGCCGGAAATTTCGGCGCCGAGCGCCCCGGCGATCTTGTTTACCGAGATGGTGCGATAGGTCATGACATGCCTCTAGGATCGCGCGATGCGCCTTTCCAAGGATGACAGCAGATGATCGACGCGGCAATCGTCGGGCTCGGCCGCTGGGGCAAGACCCTGGTCGAGGCGGTGCAGGGCAAAAGCGACAAGCTCCGCTTTACCCGCGCAATCAGCCGCGATCCCACGCAGCATCGCGAATTTCTCGAAACCCAGCATCTGCTCGCCGGCAGCAGCCTCGCGGAGGCGCTCGCCGACCGGTCGATCAAGGCGGTTGTGCTGGCGACCCCGCACACGCAGCATGTCGAGCAGGTCGTCGCCGCGGCCGGCGCCGGGAAGCATGTGTTCTGCGAAAAGCCGCTGGCATTGAGCCGTGACGGTGCGCGCCGCGCCGTCGATGCCTGCCGCGAGGCCGGGGTGGTGCTCGGCATCGGCACCGACAAACGCTATTTCCCGGCGCTCGCCGAGGTGATCCGCCTCGCCGAGAGCGGTGAATTGGGGCCGCTGATCCATGTCGAGGGCAATTTCTCGAACGAGGTCGCCGCCGGGTTCGCGGCGTGGAGGGAGAGTTTCGAGGAAACGCCAGCGGGCGGGATGACCGGCACCGGCATCCATGTGCTCGACACGCTCGTCCGCATCGCCGGGCCGGTACGGCGGACGCACACGCAATTCCTGTCGCTGAAGCCCGGCCCGGACCCGTGGGACAGCCTGTCGGTGTTGCTCGAATTCGCCTCCGGCGTCGGCGGCACCTTGGCGGCGGTCCGCTCGACCCCGATGTTCTTCCGGGTACAGGCGTTCGGCCGCAACGGCTCGGTCGAAGCGGTCAGCCGCACCGACATCATCATCCGCAAGAGCCGCGCCGAGGCGATCCGCCTCAAATATCCAGAGAATGACTCGGTGCGGGTCAATCTCGAGCATTTCGCCGATGCGATCGAGGGACGCGCGCCCTATCCAGTAAGGCCGGAGATTATTCTCAATGTCACCAACGCCTTTGTCGGCATCGCCGACGCGATCCGCACCGGCGTGGTGACACAGGAGGTTTGATCAATACGTCGTGGACGATCGGCGCAGGATATCGTGCACCGATATTAGGTGTTGCTCCCCATCTAAACCGAAGATCACGCGTAAGAACCGACACGGCGGCGAGACAGGCCGTGGTACTCGCCCCGGAGCGCGACGACATCGCCGGCAAACGGATCGTCCCTCATCGCGCCGAGCGCGGCGACAATACGCTGGCGGTCCCGCGCGGGTATCGAACGAAGTGAACGCTCGGCCGGCCTAGCGAGGCGAAAGTCCCAGCTCACGTTCAAGGTCTTCGAGCCGGACAAAATCGCCGTGTTTGAAGGCTTCACGCCCGCGCGCAATGGCCTCTGCCTCGTCGGGCAGCGCGTCGTCGACCGGGATCGTACGTCCGCCCCCGGCAGCGAGATATTGCCGCACGGCGTCGCAAATGAGCTGAGAGCGCGAGCGATGCTCCTTGCGCGCAGCGTTGTCGATCTGCGGGAGCATTTCTTCCGGAAGATTTACTGAAATCATTTTCGTCGCCATAGACAACCTCAATAGGATCGATTGCTGCTCGCTACCCCTGACATACATAGATCACTCGAAAGCCTCACATGCCCGAAACCCTGCCCTATGGCGCGTGGAAGTCGCCAATCACCTCCGACCTGATCGTTGCCGAGACGATCGGGCTCGGCGGGGTCATCGTCGACGGCGGCGATATCTACTGGACCGAAAGCCGGCCCGGCGAAGGGGGGCGCAACGTGCTGGTGCGGCGCACCAAGGATGGCGGGCGCGAGGACGTGACCCCGGCGCCCTACAACGCGCGGACCCGCGTCCACGAATATGGCGGCGGCGCAGTGACGGTGCATCGCGGCGTCGCCTATTTCAGCAATTTCGCCGATCAGCGGCTTTACCGGCTGGCGCCGGGCGGCGCGGCGGAGCCGCTGACCCCGGCGCCGGGCGAGGACACGCGCTACCGCTACGCCGATGGCGTGGTCGATGACGGTCGGCAGCGCTGGATCGGGGTGCGCGAGGCGCACGAGCCGGACGGACGGGTCGACAACACGATCGTCGCGGTGAATTTCGGCGCAATCGGCGCCGGCCGCGTACTCGTCGAGGGCAGCGATTTTTACGCCGCGCCGCGCCTCTCGCCGGACGGCAGGCGGCTCTGCTGGCTGTCGTGGAACCACCCCAACATGCCGTGGGTCGGCACCGAATTGTGGGTCGCCGAGATCGCCGCGGATGGCGGCCTCGCGCAACGGCGCAAGATTGGCGGCGGGGACAACGAGTCGGTGGCCCAGCCGCTATGGTCGCCCGACGGCGCGCTTTATTTCATCTCCGACCGCAGCGGGTGGTGGAACCTCTATCGCGCGGGCGAAGACGGCGGCGTTCGCGCGATCTGTCCGCGGGAGGCCGAGTTCTGCGGCGCGCAATGGGTGTTCGGACAGGCGAGCTACGCGTTTTTGAGCGCCGGCCAGATAGCCTGCGCCTATGGCGAGGCTGAGCGCACGGTGCTCGCCCGGCTCGATGTCGCGACGGGTAAACTTATGCCGCTCGCGTTGCCCTATAGCGAGTTCGGCTCGATCAAAGTTACTCATTCCCCGGGGGGCGGCAAAATCGTCTGCGGCGCCGGATCGGCGACCGGACCGGGCGCGATCGTGATCATCGACCCGGAGACCCGCGCCATCGAGGTGTTGCGGCAATCCTCTGCCGCGGCGGCCGACCCGGATCTGCAGCGCTATTTTTCTACCGGGCGGCAGATCGAATTCCCGACCGCGAACGGCCTCACCGCCTTTGCCAATTACTACGCACCGCACAACCCCGATCTCGCCCCGCCGGCGGGCGAAAAGCCGCCGGTCGTCGTCAAATGTCACGGCGGGCCGACCTCCTCCGCCTCGTCGGGCCTCAGCCTCGGCATCCAATATTGG
>DATJSH010000153.1:0-20626 GCA_035504235.1 Allostellaceae bacterium
GCGACTGTTCGGGGTCAACGAACCAACGGATGGGGCGCCGCGCTCAGGCACGTGCTCCTCGGCACCAGGAGCGATCGGGCTCCCATCCGCCACCCCGCCGCCGATTTTACGCCGGCGCCGAGATGAACCGTAGATACAAGGAGCGCCGTAAGGCAGCGTCTCGAAGGACGCAATCACGCTTATCCAAGCTGACGCCGCGGTGTAGGCTTCCCCAAACGAATTCGGAGAAGAACCATGCAATTGGGCACGCTGCTGCCGCTCGGCGATATCGGCGGGACGCCGCAAGTGATGCGGGAATACGCGCAGGCCGCCGAAGCCGCGGGCTATGACTTCATCGAGGCGCCGGATCATGTCGTCGGCGCCAACCCCGACAGCCCGGCGGGCGCCGAGCGGATGTCGGCGGGGCTCTATCACGACCCGTTCGTGCTGTTTTCCTACCTCGCCGGGGTCACGCCGAAGCTCGGCTTCTCGACCGGCGTCCTGATCCTCGCGCAGCGTCAGGCGGTGCTGGTCGCCAAGCAGGCCGCCTGCCTCGATGCGCTGTGCGGCGCGCGGTTCCGGCTCGGCGTCGGGGTGGGGTGGAACGAGGTCGAGTTCACCGCGCTCAACGAGAATTTCCGCAATCGCGGACGCCGCTCCGAGGAGCAGGTGCAGGTCATGCAAAAATTGTGGGCCGAGCCCTTCGTCAAATTCCAGGGCCGCTATCACAATATCGAGGACGCCGGGATCAACCCGCGGCCGGCCTCGGGCAAGGTGCCGGTATGGTTCGGCGGGCATCACGAGCGCACCCTCGAACGCATCGCCAAATGGGGCGACGGCTGGATGCCCAACGCCTACCCAGCCGACCAGAGCGCGCTCGACATTCTCGCGAGATTGCGCAAGCTCACCGAGCAGGCCGGACGCAACCCCGCCGATGTCGGGATAGAGGTGTGGACCTCGATGGGCTCGGGCAGCGAAAGCGACTGGGCGAAGGAGGCGCAGTTCTGGAAGAAGGCGGGGGCCACCCATCTGTGCCTGACGACGACCTTCCACCGCCGCCACCACCATCGCCTCGCCGGACACACCCTCGGCGATCACATCGCGGCGCTGAAGCGGTTCCACAACGCGGTCGCGGATGCGCTTTGAGGGTAAAATTGCTGGAGGACGCTGATGGCCATCACGGTCAAACCGCTGCATCCGCATATTGGCGCGGAAGTCACGGGCGTCGACGCGAGCGATCCGCTCGATGACGAGACCATCGCCGCGCTGTGGGAGGCGATCGACAGATATTCGGTGCTGGTCTTGAGGCGCCAGTCGATCAGCGATGCGCGGCTGAAGGCTTTTGCCGCGCCGTTTGGCCCGCTCGAGATCGGCCGTGCCGCGCTGCAGGGCGGCAAGCGCCGGATTGCCATCCCCGAGATCGGCGACATCTCGAACCTCGACATCGACAACAACATCCGCGCCCGCGACGACCGGCGCCGGCTCGACATGCTCGGCAACCGGCTGTGGCACACCGATGCGTCCTACATGCCGGTGCCGGTGGTGCTGGGGATGCTGTTCGCGGTCGCGGTGCCGCCGGCCTCGGCGCTCGGCGCCGGCGAGACGGAGTTCGCCGACATGCGGGCGGCCTATGACGCGCTCGACGAGGACATGAAGCAGGCGGTCGACGGCCTCATCGTCGAGCACGATATTTTCTGGTCGCGCGGCCAGATCGGCTTTACCGAATTTCCCCCCGGCGAGCGCGAGAAATACCCGCCCTCGCCGCAGAAGCTGGTGCGCCGCCATCCCGGCTCCGGCCGCAAGACGCTGTACCTCTCGGCGCATGCCTCGCACATCGTCGGCTGGCCGATCGCGGACGGCCGGCTCTTGCTGCACGACCTCAACACCCACGCGACGCAACGCCAGTTCGTCTACAGCCACCAATGGGCGACGGGCGACCTCGTCATCTGGGACAATCGTTGCACGATGCATCGCGGCCGGCCGCATGACGAGACGCAGCCGCGCGACCTGCGACGCGCGACGACGCTCGATCTCGGCTCGACCCTGGACGAGGCCGCCTAGTCTGCCGCGGCGCTGAGCGGCGGCGCGATGTCGACTCGCTCGACATGAGCGCTCGCCGGAACGAGCGTCGCACCTTCGCGCCAGCGGGCGTCGGCAATCGCCGACTCGTACTCGAAATTCAGCACGCCAAAAATATGGCTCACCGCGTCGCTGTCATCGCATAGCGGCATGTAAATCCGTTTTGAGGCCAGTTCGAAGCCCTTCTTGGTGACGTACCGGTTGCTGAGGAAAACGGGCGCTCTCCCGGCGCAAACCTGGCGATAGACGCGATGAATGAAGTCCCGCAGCTCGGCGGAAAACATCTCGTCGGGATATCGCCCGGTGAAATCCTCGCCATAGGCCTCGACCGTCGCGGTGCCGATCAGACGGTAGCGAAACCGCGCGCCGCCATCGATGACGTCGATCAGTTGCAGGTTGGGGAGGATCTTGCCCGATATCTCGGTCGGATCGATGTCGCGCTTGCACGGCATCGCTCGTCCGCCGCGCTTTTCCATCCAGTAGGAGAGGGCAGGCCCCAGGATGGGATCGTCGCGGTAAGCGTAGGCCATTGTTGCTCTTTCCTTCGCGGCGCGCGGAGCGCGATTGGTAAACGCGCACGGTAAAGAACGTGTAAATCGCCGCGGCCGCGTGCGGCACGGCCGGCGATTGTGGGCGGGCCTAGCTCCGCGTCGTCGGAGCGTGCGGCGCCGTGCGCACATGCTCCGGGCGCACGCCGATACCGACCAACCGCGCCGGGATGCGTTGCAGGAACGGCACCCAGTTGAACATTTTCACCATCCAAGGCGGGCTGATGGGCCGATCGGAACTCAGCACCTTGTCGATGATGTTCCGTTGGACGGCGACCTGCACGCCTTGAATCACCTTCATCGGAAAGGTGCGGCGCCTCTGGACCTGGGCAAGGTGCTCGGTCGAGAGCCAGCCCTCGCGCAGCGGCGCGGCCAGAACGTTGGCCGCCGCGATCGCGTCCTGCACCGCGACATTGACCCCGACCCCGCCAATCGGCGACATCGCGTGCGCCGCGTCGCCGATGCAAATCAGCCCCGGCCGCCACCATTGCCGCAATCGGTCGACCGCGACGGTCAGCAGCTTGACATCATCCCAATCCTTCAGCTCGGCGACGCGGTCGGCGAAAAACGGCGCAAGCCGCACGATCTCCTGGCGCATCCCCTCGAGCCCGCGGGCATGCACCTCGTCATAGCCGCCCTTGCGGATGACGAAGGCACATTGCCAGTAGTCGCCCCGGTTGAGGGTCACGAAGATCCGGCCATAGTTCATGTAGCCGCCGGTCTGTTCCGGGTCGCTGTCGCGCCGCGACAGCCGCATCCACAGCACGTCCATCGGCGCGCCGATGTTCTCAACCTGGAATCCCGCGCGCTCGCGCACTGTCGAGTGGCGGCCGTCGGCGCCGACGACAAGATCGGCGCGGATGTCGATTGAACCGTCCGGCCCTTGCGCGCGCAGCCCGACGACGCGCTCTTTTCCCTGGGGACCCTCGATGATGAGGTCGGTCGCGTCGGTCTCCATGCGCAGGTCGAAGCCAGGGTAGCGTTTGCCCTGCGCGGCGAGGAAGTCGAGGAAATCCCATTGCGGCATCAGCGCGATGAATTTGCACACCGTCGGCAAATGGGTGAAGTCGGCGATCTGGATTTCGGTGTCGCCGACCACGCCGCGCAGCCGTCGCACCTCGTCATGCGGCACCTTCAGGAACTGGTCGAGCAGGCCGAGCTCGTGCATGACCTGCATGGTTGAGGGGTGGATCGTGTCGCCGCGGAAGTCGCGGAAGAAGTCCTTGTGCTTTTCCAGCACGACAACCGGGACGCCGGCGCGCGCCAACAGAAAGCCGAGCATGATCCCGGCGGGGCCACCGCCGGCGATGCAGCACGTCGTGCGGACTGATGCGTCGGTCATGGTTCGCCAAACTCATGCGCGAAACGCGCGGGTGGGAGCGAAATTTCGCGCAAGCGTCGGGGACGAAAAACAACCGGCATCGTATACATATGTTGGCGATGAATCTTGTGTAGACGGAGCGTACCATGTTTCGCAACACCACCATGGCAAGCTGGTTTCGCAGCGCTCTCATGGCTCTGGCCATCGTCGGCACCGGCGCGTTCGCGCTGGGCGCCACATCGACGCCGGCCCAGGCCTATTATTATTACCCGTATGGCTACGGCTACTATCCGTATTACGGATATCCGTATTCGGCGTACTACCCATATTACGGTTATCCCTATTACTACGGCTATGGCTACCCGGTCGGTGTCAGCTTCGGCTGGGGCTGGGGTTGGCATGGCGGATGGCACGGCGGCGGTTGGCATCACCGCTAAGCGCGCCTGATCTCGCGGTCTCGCGAGCTCCGGCCGGTTGGCGTCGCTGATCGGCCGGTTTTCGTTTGTGCGCCGGTTTTCGTTTGCGCCTGGGCGGGCTATACAGAGTCCATGCTCGACCCGTCGCTCCTCGCCGCGCGCCCCGACCTCGTGCTCGACGATGCGACAATCCCGGAGCTACCCAACCATTACCGCGGCAAGGTCCGCGATAATTACGACCTGCCCGACGGTCGGCGCGTCATCATCGCCAGCGACCGGCTCACCGCCTTCGACCGCGACATCGCCGCGATCCCCTGCAAGGGCCAAGTGCTGACGCAAACCGCGCGGTTCTGGTTCGACCAAACCGGCGACATCTGCCCCAACCACGTCATCGAATATCCCGACCCGAACGTGCTGGTCTGCCGCCGGCTCGACATCATGCCGGTCGAGATCGTCGTGCGCGGCTATATGGCCGGCACGACCGGCACCTCGATCTGGTCGATGTACAAGACCGGCCGGCGCGAGATGTACGGCCATCGCTTTCCCGATGGTCTCAAGGAAAACCAGGAGCTGCCGCAGACCATCCTGACGCCGACCACCAAGGCGCCGATCGGCGAGCATGACGAGCCGGTGTCGCCGGAAGAGATCGTGGCGCGCGGGCTGCTCTCCGCCGCGCGCTGGGAAGAGGTGTCGACGATCGCGCTGGCGCTTTTCGCGCGTGGCCGCGCCATCGCCGTCTCGCGCGGACTGATCCTGGTCGACACCAAGTACGAGTTCGGCCTCGACCGCGACGGCCGCATCATTGTCGCCGATGAAATCCATACCCCGGACAGCAGCCGCTACTGGTTTGCCGAGACCTATCCGGCGCGCTTTGCGGCCGGCGAGCCGCCCGAGGCGTTTGACAAGGATGTGCTCCGCCGCTGGGTTGCGGCACGCTGCGATCCATACAAAGACGACATCCCCCCGATCCCGCCGCAAGTGATCGGCGAGACCGCCGCGGTCTATATCGACGCCTATGAGCGCATCACCGGCGAGACCTTCACCCTCCCGGCGCCGGGACAAAAGGTGCTCGACCGCATTCGCGCGAATTTGAAAAAGTATTTCTGAGGGGAGAGCGTCGTGCTCGAAACCACCACCGCCGGCAGCCTGCCGAAACCGGCCTGGCTCGCCGAGCCGCGAAAGCTGTGGCCGGCCTGGCGGCTCGAGGGCGAGGCGCTGGCCGACGCCAAGCGCGACGCGACGATCCTCGCGCTGAAACTCCAGGAAGACGCGGGCATCGACATCGTCACTGACGGCGAGCAGTCGCGGCAGCATTTTGTGCACGGCTTTCTCGAAAACCTCGACGGCATCGACTTTGCCAAGAAGGTGCGGATGGGCATCCGCAACAACCGCTACGAGGCCGATTGCCCGAGCGTCACCGGGCCGCTGAAGCGCCGCGGCAGCGTCCACGCGACCGAAGCGCGGCTGGCGCGGGCGCACACCACGCGCGGGCTCAAATTCACCCTGCCCGGGCCGATGACGATCATCGACACGATCGCCGACGGGCATTATCGCGACCGGGTCGAGATGGCGATGGCGTTCGCCGGCCTATTGAACGAGGAGGCGCGCGCACTGGAGGCGATCGGCGTCGACATCATCCAGTTCGACGAGCCGGCGTTCAATGTCTACATGGACGACGCGGCCGGCTGGGGGATCGAGGCGCTGCATCGCGCGACCGAGGGCCTCAGTTGCAAGACCGCCGTCCATATTTGCTATGGCTATGGCATCAAGGCGAATATCGACTGGAAGGCGGGGCTCGGCGCCGAGTGGCGGCAATACGAAAAGGTGTTTCCGGCGCTGGCGGCGAGCCGGATCGACCAGGTGTCGCTGGAGTGCATCAACTCGCGCGTGCCGGCGGAGCTGATGGCCTTGCTTCAGGGCAAGGACGTACTGGTCGGCGCGATCGACGTGGCGACGGACTGTATCGAGACGCCGGACGAGGTCGCGGCGACGATCGACCGGGCGCTCAAATACGTGCCGGCGGAACGGCTCTACCCGTGCACCAATTGCGGCATGGCGCCGCTCTCGATAGAGATCGCCTACAAAAAGCTCGCGGCGCTCTCCGCCGGGGCGGCGCTGGTGCGGGGGCGGTCTTAGTTATCCCTTGGTCGCGATGATGAACATGCGGCGGAACGGGAAGAGCGTCTTGCCGTCTGGGCGCCGCGGGTAATGCGCATCGACCAGCTTTGTGTAGGTCTCCTCGAACTGGCCGCGCATCGGCTCGTCGAGCGCGCCGAGCAGCGGCGAGAGCCAGGTCGATTTGGTGTACTCCTTGACCGCGTGCTCGCCGTCGAGCACCTGCAGGTACTCGGTCTCCCACATGTCGAGCCGGGCGGCGAGCGGCGCCAGCAAGTTGTAGTAGAACGCCGGCTCCGCGACCGGCGCCGGGCGCAGCAGCGGTTCGAGGATCGTCCGCCACGGCCCCATGCGCGCCGCCTCGCCCATCGAGGTGTGCGACGGCGCGCCGAAATTGCGCGGGATCTGCACCGCGAAGGTGCCGCCCGGCGCCAGGCTGTTGAACAGCGCGACAAAGACCGGGGCGTGATCCTCGATCCAATGCAACGCCGCGTTGGAATAGATCACGTCGGGCGCTTGCGGCGGCAGCCAAGTCGCGAGATTGGCCTGCTGCCAGTCGAGGTTCGGCATCTCGGCTCGGGCCTTCGCCAGCATCTCCGCCGAGCTGTCGACGCCGACGACCGTTGCTTCGGGCCAGCGCCCGGCGATGAACTTCGTGACGTTACCGGCGCCGGCGCCAAGGTCGTACACGAGCCGCGGCGCGTCCTGCTCGATATGCGCCAAGAGATCGAGCGCCGGGCGCAGCCGCGGCCCGGCGAATTTCAAGTATTGCGTGGGGTCCCAGGCCATTGCGACCGATCATGTTGCCGTTGTCGGCTAATCATACGGGATCGCCGTCGCGGCGGCAGCGCAATTCGCGCGCTGCCGCACATAGGAACTCCTCTGTCAGGCAAAACGTAGGCTTGGGCAGGGAGGACATTAACATGAGTAAAGCGGAGGAACGTCCCGGCAAGGGCAGTGGCGACCGAGCGGTCGTCGACCACGTGGCCAAGGAGCTGGTCGATCGCAACGCGACGGCCGACGAACCGACGGTGCACAGTCCGACGACGGAAGACGGCAAACCGATCGCGGAGCAGGTCCATAAGCAATGGGACCCGAAGAAAAGGGGCGGACTGCCGACCTTCCTCAAATAACGGTTGCGGCGGTTCTGTCGCGGGCCTGCTCGCCAAGCCGGATAGATGGCCCCTGTTCCAGCCGTGCGACAAACGCCGGCAGCGCCTGCTCCTGCGCCGCGCGCGTGTAATAGCCGCCATTGATCTGCGTGGCGCCGATCAGCGCGCGCAGGAACAGCGCCAGGAAATCGGGGTCGGGCGGTCGCGGGTCTCGCCAGAAACCCGCGAGATCGCCGGAATGGGTGAGACCGGCGACGTCGTAGATCGCCGCTCCCAGCGTCTTGACCGCGAGGCCGCGGCGCAGCGCGGTGAGCCCGACGGTGCTGTTGACCGTGACCACCCCCGCGGCATTCGCCACCAGCGCATCGGTCACGCCGCCTTCCAGAAAGAGCGCACGTCGATGGCCGGCCACGAGGCGCCGCCAATCGATCAGCCCTTCGTCGAGCGGGTGCCCGACCACGGCGAGCCGGCGCTCGCTGCCGCTGTCGGCAAAGGAATCCAAGACCGTGCGTAGCGCGTCGCGCGCATCGGTAAACGGCGAATGGGCGCGCAGCGCGAAATCGGTTGCGAGCTGCAGCGGAAAGAGAAAATAGCTGCCGGGCTCCGCGGCCAGCCTTGCTTTCGCCGCCGCCACGGCGCGGCGGGCCAAGAGCCGGCGCGGCGCGTTCTTGACCCAGCCGGCATATTCGGCAAACGGGTGATAAAGCCCGTGCCGCCGGTAATGTGGATAGAGCGGCCGGCCGAGCATGGTCGCGGCGTTGTAGGCGACATCGCGCACCGCGAGCTGGAGAAATGACGGCTCGGTCACCGGGCGGAATCCCGGCGCCGGAAAAAGTTTCGCCAGCGCGCGGATCACGGCGGGGTCGCGCGGAAAATGCGAGAAACGCCCAGAGCCGTCGGGCTCGAAGGTTAGCCAACCCGGCCGCACATAGCCGAGGTCGACAACCCATACGACCGCGCCACCGGCGCGCGCCGCCTCGGCCGCGGCGACGTGGTAGGGCCGGCGGTCGCCCAGCAAAATCAGATCGGTAATGCCACGTTCTTCAATCAACCTGGCAATAAAATCCGGCCAGTCTTCCGGGTGGCCGCGAAAATCGGTCGCCGGGAGCCGCCAGAAGAGCCGGTCGCCGAGATTGAGATTGACCCGATGCGCGCGGTGTCCGCGCGCCGTCAGCGCCCGCGCGACTCGTTCGAAGAAAGCCGATTGCGGCCCTTGCAGAAAAAGGAAGGAGCGCCGCGGGCCGCTCAGAGCGGGCGCACCTTTCCGGGAACGCCGATCGGGCATTCGAGCGCGGCCCGGTCCCAGCCGCCGCAATCGGCGGCGGCGGCGTAGGTCGTCGCCAGGAAATCGAGCAGCAGCGCGTCCGGGTCTCCCGCGGTGCGCACCGCCTCGTAGGGCAGGACAAACTCGCCGAGCGTCGTGTCGAAATGCGCCGCCGCCGTCACCGGGCGGTCGCGATACCCCGCCGGTTCCGGATAGGCGTAGGAATAAAAGGCAGGGTGCGGAAAGCTGTCGCTGCCCGGCCAGAACCCGGCGCTGCATTCTTCGTGCGAATAGGCTTCGCAGGCGACCGCGTCGGGAAGGCCGGGGACGCCGCCCGGATGCTTTGGCGCCGTGCGGCCGGAAAACCGTGTCGCCGCGAGGTCGAAGCTGCCCCAGAAGAAATGCACCGGGCTCGCCTTGCCGAGAAACCCGCTGCGAAACAGCTTGAACACGCGGTCGGCCTGGATCAGCGCGCGCCAGAAGCGATGAACCGAGTCAGCATCGTAGCTCGCATGGTCGTGGTCGTGCGAATAGCGCGGCACACCCGTCATTTCGCTCGGCATGTCGTCGATCGCCACTGCGACCCCGAGCCCGCGCAGCAGTGCGAACATCCGGTTGTGGAAATCGGCGACCGCCATCGGGGTCAGCGCAAATCCGGCCGCGTCGCCCCGGCTGGTTCGCGCGACCAGCCGGTGGGCGATAAAGTCGAAGTCGATTTCGAGGCTTTCATCGCCGATAGGCATCGGCGAGGTGCCGATGCCGCGCGCCGTGACGTAGAGCGGGACGTGCCAGCTATGGTTGAGCCACGGGGTCAGCGCCAGCCGGATCTTACCGACGATCTGCACCCATAGGTGCACGGTCTGGAGGGTGTCGCGCCAGGCGGCGTAGGGGAGTTCGGGCCACATCGGGGCGCTCAGATCACTTTCTTCTCCCGCAATCCGGCGATCGCCGCCATGTCGTAGCCGAGTTCGCCGAGCACCGCGTCCGTGTCCTCGCCCATCTCGCGCGGCGGATGCTCGATCGACGGGCCGCCATGGGCGAACTTGAACGCTGCGAGCGGCACCCCGACCGGCCCGTCGATGCCCGGCACGCTGTCGAACTTGTGCCACACGCGCCGCGTCGCGAAATGCGGGTCGGCGGCCGCCTCGGCCATCGTCCGCACCCGCGCCGCCGGCACGTGACGCGCCTGGAAATAGGCCTCCCATTCGTCGGCGGTCTTGGTCTTGATAATCTCGGCGATCACGCGGGCTTCGTTCTCGCGGTCGTCGACGCGCGCCTCGTTGTCGGTCTTAATCATGTCCTCGCGGCCGACCGCGCGCCAGAATCGCGCCTGCTGACGGATGTTGCTGGCGCCGATCATCACCATGCCTTCTCTGGCGTCATAGGCGCTGTTGGTCGCGAAAGGCTGCTTGTTGCCGTGCGGCTTGGGCTCGACGCCATTGCGGAAATAGCCGGCCAAGAGCGAGGCCTGCATCATCATCGCGACGCCGAGCATGGCGAGGTCGATGTGCTGGCCCTTGCCGGTGCGCTCGCGCTGGAAGAGCGCGGCGGAGAGCGCGAAGGCGCCCATCGTGCCGGTCGCGTAATCGACCGCCGGCGCGCCGATCTTGATCGGGTTGACCTCCTCGGTTCCGGTCGAGGCCATGATCCCGCTCGTCGCCTGGATCACATGGTCGTAGGCGGTCTGCTCGCGCCGCGTGCCGTCCTGGCCGAACGCCGAGATCGAGCAATAGATGAGCCGCGGATTGACCTTGAGCAGGTCTTCGTAGCCGAGACCGAGCGCCTCGAACGCGCCCGGCCGGTAGTTCTGTACCAGCACGTCCGAGGTGGCGACGAGTTTTTTCAGAATGTCGCGGCCTTCCTTGCTCTTCAGGTCGAGGGTGATCGAGCGCTTGTTCGAACCTTGCGTCAGGAACGAGGTGCCCATGTTGCGCCGGTTGAGCGCGCGGTCGGTGCCGCCCTCGCGGCTCTGGTCGGGCTCGTCCGGGTGCTCGACCTTGATGACGTCGGCGCCGAGCACCGCGAGCTGATAGGCGGCGAACGGTCCCGCCAGCACATGGGTGATGTCGATGATGCGGATGCCCTCGAACGGACGCATGGCCCTGCTCCCTCACTATGGCGACGCAATCGTCGCATCGCGCGGTGACGAAGGCAAAGGCTCTACATGGTCTCCGCAGCAAACAATTGTTAACCATATCGCAGGGATTTCGCCGTCAGATTTCGCTGCGGGGAACCTGACGAGGGCGGGGGCCATTTATTCGTTGCCGAAGATAGGCTGGCTCGCCGGCTTCTTATGGTGCGCGTCCAGTTTGCCGGGATTTGCCGGCAGCGCGCAAAACGAGATCGTGCACTTTGCCGATGCGCGCTGGCCGTCGGTGCAGGTGATCCGCGGCGCTCCGGTCGCGCCCGTGGCGGCGCCGGTGATGGCGCCGGCGCCGGTATTCCATGCGACCGCCGCCAATACCGAGACCGTTACATTTGGCGACGGCACCGGCACGAGCGTGAAAATCGTGCGCGGCAGTGAAGTTGCATCGCCCTCGGCGCCGCTTGCCGGTCGTGTCCAGACCGTGCGCTTTGGCGGGCTGGGCGGCCCCTCGGTCAATATCGTGCGCGGCATCGTGCGTGGCGGCGCGGTCTCGGGTGACGCGGTCGCCCTGTTCAACCCGGCGCAAGGCGGCGAGCTCGATCGCGTCGCCTTTGCCGTCGACGGCGCCGAATCCGGGCACGGCAGCAACCTCGCCATGTGGCGGCCCGAGCTCGACGGCCCCCAGGGACCGATGCAAGTCAGCGCCGCGGCGGCGCTCGATGTCGGCGGCGGCGACCGTTTCGACATGCACGAAAACCGCCTTATCGGCCGTGCTTTTCTCGCCAGGATGTACGAACGCTACGGCAATTGGCCCGACGCCATCGCCGCCTACAATTGGGGACCGGGCCATCTCGACCAGTGGATCGCCAACGGGCGTCCGACCGAGGCGCTGCCGCTCGAGACCGCGCGCTATCTACTAAAGGTGCTCCACGATTCGCTTATGTTGCCCCCGTCGTGAGCGTCTAGAGGAGCGCCAGCCGCCATCCCAGGCTGGCGATCAGCGCGACACCCAGCAGCGCCAGCCAAAAAAACGTTCCCGCCGCGCGCATCAGCCCGCCCGAGGCGCGGTCGGCATGACGTTCGGTTGAGGGGAAAAGCGGCTCGGCGCCGGTGGCGGCTGGATGGGCGGGGCGCACCCATTGCTCGGGCGGCAGGCAGCAGATGTACTGACCGTTCTCCCACACATCGATCGGCGTCTTTGGCGCCGGCGCGGCTTCGCGGGCGCCCTCGATGCCGGCCTCGAACGTGTCGAACCGCCGCGTACGGCCGTCGGGCTGCAACAGCGTCCAGCCGTCTTCGTCGTGGCTGAGCCGAAACTGCGGACGGCGGGGCGTCGGCCCGCCGGGAGGTCTTTCGAGAACGTCGATCGCCATGACACTCGAACCTGGATGACACGGAGGCCACGTGGTCTCTCGCGCCTATAAGAGGTCGAGCATCCGTAAAAATTCGAGAGGGCTATCCCGCGGCCCAAAATAAAGAACCCATAGCCGTGGCCCGCCGCCTTTTACGTGTGAAAGACCAGCGCGTCGCCGAGCGCAGTGGGCAGATCGACGACCAGGGAGCGGTGCGCGAAGCGCGACGCGAGCCCGCCGGCGTCGAGGCGTTTCTTCGCGTCGGCCAGCGACTTGACCCGGATCGCCGCTACGACGAGACACGGCGGTTTGCCGGCGGGTGTGATCCCGTATGTTTGCTGCAGGAAGGCTGGCGTCATGATGACGATCCGTCCGCGGTCGAGGTCGATCGTGGTCATCGGGCCGTTCGGGATTGCCGGACGCCCGGTGAAGCGCGCGTAGCGCGCGGCCGGCTCGCCCGGATCGTCGGCGGCAATCCATAACGCGGAAAGCGCTTCGGCGCCATTTGGGTGGTCGAGCCTATCGGGCAGCCACACCAGCCTCTCGGTGTGGTGCGTCAGGAACTGCGCGCGGCCCTCCGGCATCGTTCCGTGCGCGATGCGGGCGATCGTGAAGCGGGCGAAATCGTCCCCGACCGGTCGGCGCATATTGACGAGCGGCAGGGCGGGGAACCCGGCCCCGGCCAGCCGGCGATGCTCGGCGGCGGCATCGGCGCTGGTGAAGGCCAGAAGATGCAGCCCCGGATGGTCGGCGATCCGCTCCTTGAGCTGCGCCGACAGGGGTGTGTCATGTGTCGCGGCCAGCACTTCGAGATAGCCGTTCCGGAGCATCGCGCAGCGATTGCCGGTGCCCGACGGCACGGTCTCGCCGCCCTCGTGATTGGTTTGCACGGTGAAGGGGGTGAGCCGAAATCCGCAGCGCTCGAGCGCATCGGCCGCCCCCTCCATCGCCGGCACGAAGAACGCCGTGTGGTCGAGAAACACCTGGCCGGGGGAGGGGAGCTGGTTGGGCATGACGCGCTCCTATTGGTAGAACACAGCCAGCCACACGGTCGGCCGATCGGGGTCGGTCCAGTCGACCCGGTGGCGGCGATGCGGCGCGATGTCGACCCAGTCGCCGGGGCCGAGCGTTGCCACCTCGCCATCGGCGAACTCCAACCGCGCGGCGCCGGTCAGCACGATCGCGAATTCCGCTTCGTCCTGGTCGTACCAGAACCCTTCGGGGCTGATCTGGCCGTGCGAGACGATGCGCTTGATGCGCGTGCCGTCCTTGCCGGCAAGGCGCTCGACGATCTCGCCGGTACGCGCGTCGGGCAGGTCGCGCAGCAGGTTCATGTCGCCGCCAGGGCTGCGGCGACCGCGCGCTTCCAGCCGGCATGGCGCTCCTCGCGCTCGTCCGCCGCCATCTGTGGAGAGAACGAGCGCGCGGCCCGCCAGCGTGCGACCATCTCCAGCGGCGCCGGGCAAAGCCCGCGCTGCAGCCCGGCGACATAGGCCGCGCCCCACGCCGTCGTCTCGATCGACGCCGGCCGCTCGATGCGCGCCGGGAGGATGTCGGCGAGAAACTGCATCGTCCAGGCGTTTGCCGCCATCCCGCCGTCGACGCGCAGCGAGTCGATGGCGAGCCCGCTATCGGCGCTCATCGCCGCGATGAGGTCGCGCGTCTGGTAGCCGACCGCTTCCAGCGTCGCGCGTGCCAGCTCGGCGGTGCCGCATTCCGCGGTGAGGCCGCTGATCGCGCCGCGCGCCTCGGGCGCCCAATAAGGCGCGCCGAGCCCGGCGAAACCGGGCACGAAATAGACCCGCTGACGCGGATCGGCGAGCTCGGCCAGCTCCTGCGTCTCGGCCGCCGTGGCAATGATCCCGAGGCGATCGCGCAGCCATTGCACCGCGGCGCCGGCGATGAAGATGCTCCCCTCCAACGCATAGGCCGTGGCGCCCCCGAGTCGATAGGCGATCGTCGTCAAGAGCTGGTGCGACGACACCGCCGGGGTCGCGCCGGTATGCAGCAGCGCGAATGCGCCGGTGCCGTAGGTCGATTTGACCATGCCGGGGCGGAAGCACGCCTGGCCGATCAACGCCGCCTGCTGATCGCCGGCGATGCCGGCGATCGGGATCGCATCGCCAAACAGGGCGGGGAGGGTGCTGCCGAAATCTGCCCCGGTGTCGCTGACTTCGGGCAGCAGCGACACCGGAACGCCGAACGCCTCGGGCAAGCCCTCGTCCCAGGCGAGGCGGTGCAGATCGTAGAGCATCGTGCGCGAGGCATTGGTCACGTCGGTCCGGTGCACCCCGCCGGTGAGCCGCCACAACAGGAAGCTGTCGATCGTGCCGAAGGCGATCTCGCCGGCGTTTGCGCGCGCCCGAAGTCCCGAGACGTTGTCGAGCAGCCAGCTTATTTTCGACGCCGAAAAATAGGGGTCGATGACGAGCCCGGCGCGCGCAGCGACGGTGGGCGACAAGCCCTCGTCGCGCCAGCGTTCGCAGAGCGGCGCGGTGCGGCGATCCTGCCAGACAATCGCGTTGTGGACCGGCCGTCCGTCGGCGCGTTGCCACAGCACGGTCGTCTCGCGCTGGTTGGTGATGCCGACCGCCGCCACGGGGCGGCCGTCAGCCGCGGCGATCGCCTCGCGGCAGGTGGTGACGGCGGCCTGCCAGATCTCCTCCGGGTCGTGCTCGACCCAGCCGGGCTGCGGGTAGATCTGCCGCAGGTCGCGCCGCGCGATGTGGCGCACCATGCCGTCCGCGTCGAACAGGATCGCGCGCGTGCTGGTGGTGCCCTGGTCGATCGCCAGCAGATAGTCCTCTCCGCTCATCGCCGCGATCCTCCCGAGCCGCACGCATCCTTATTGCCACAGAACCCGGCGCGGACCGGTGCTGAATCGTTCCTGGCGCCGCCGGGTCGTTTGACTATGATGGCGGCGTTGCCCTTTGTTTTCGAAGGCGCCGTGGCTGCACCCCCGACTCATTCCACGCTGCCCGAAGCCGATCAGCGGCCCTCGACGCCGCTCTCCGCGGTGTTCCGGCGTCTCGGCGCCGAGCCGCCGGCTGAACCCGCGGCGCCGCCGGCGCCCCGGCCGGCTCCTACGCTGCTCGCGCCGCAATTGCTCGGCTTTGCCGAACCCGTTACCGACTTGCCGCCGATCGAGACGTTTCTTCCGAGCGACGGAGAGAGCGCCGCGCCGGCGATGGCCGAGACGGCCCCGCTCGAAACCGCACCGCCGGAGCCGGAGCCTAAATCCGCATCCGAGCCTGAGCCTGTAGCCGAGCCGCCACCTCTGGTGCTCGCACGGGTGCGGAACCTCGTTGGGCGGCTTGGCCGCCTGCCCGAGAAGGCGCATCCGGCAGAAGCGGCGCAGCTTCCGGCCGAGCCGCCGCCAACGCCCTTTCAGGGCGCGAGCGAACGCGCCGGCCGGCCGTCGCTGTCGCGCAATCGCCGCGCCTACCGGCGCGCCCGGCTGCCGGCCGAGATCGAGATCAGCGGTGTTCCGTGCACGCTGATCGATGTGTCGATCGGCGGGTTCGCCGCGAGCAGTGTGCCGCCGATCGAGCCCAACGCGCTGGTGCAGGTGACGATCCGCCTGGTGATTGACGGGATTGAGGTCGGCACGCAGCTCAGCGCCCGCATCGTCTACGTGACGCACGGCCGGTCGGCCGGACGCTTTATCGATCTCGGCCCAAGCCAGATGGCGTTTCTGCGCTACATCGTGACGTGGCGCGGCGAGTCGGTCGGCGCGGTCGGCACCACGACCTTGCTCGACGCGATCGCCGGCGGCGCCGAGCGCGGCTTTATGCCCGGCGGCGGTAGGCGCTTCGAGCCCGAGGGCAAATCCCGCTGGTGGGCCGGCCTTATCGGCAAGAAGGTCAACCCGCCGCGGTAATCGTCCCAGGATCCCTGTGAAGCTAGGTCGCCTGACGCCTGAGGGGGGACATGATCGATTTCTGGTTTTCGATCGGTAGCACCTACACCTTCCTCTCGGTGATGCGCCTCGCCAAGGTCGAACGGGATAGTGGCGTTGCGTTTCGCTGGCGGCCGTTTTCGGTACGCCAGATCATGGTCGAGCAAAACAACATCCCGTTCCGCACCAAGCCCGTGAAGATGGCGTATATGTGGCGCGATATCGAACGGCGCGCCGCGATGTACGGCCTGTCCGCGCGGCTTCCCGCGCCCTATCCATTGCCGCAATGGGACGTCGCGAACCGGGTGGCGGTCCTCGCCTCGGCGCAAGGCTGGGTCGGCGATTACGCCCGGGCCACGTTTCGCCGGTGGTTCGAGGATGGCCTCGAGCCGGGCAGCGAACCAAATCTCTCCGCGAGCATCGAAGAGTGCGGCCAGGACCCGCGAGATGTTGTCTCGCTGGCTGCCGGCGAGGAGATCGGCGACGTCTATGAGGCCGCCACTGCGGAGGCTCGTGCGCTCGGCGTTTTCGGATCGCCGACCTTTGCGGTGGGCAACGAGTTGTTCTGGGGCGATGACCGTCTCGACGACGCCATCACGTGGTATCGGCGCGGCTCCCTGGCGTCTTAGCCGACCCTAATAAACCACCACGCTCCTGATCGATTTGCCCTCATGCATCAGGTCGAAGCCGTGGTTGATCTGGTCGAGCGGCATGGTGTGGGTGATGAGGTCGTCGATGTTGATCTTGCCGTCCATGTACCAATCGACGATGCGCGGCACATCGCTGCGGCCGCGCGCGCCGCCGAACGCGGTGCCCTTCCAGATGCGCCCGGTGACGAGTTGGAACGGGCGGGTCGAAATCTCCTGCCCCGCGCCGGCGACGCCGATGATGACGCTGACCCCCCAGCCGCGATGACAGCATTCGAGCGCCTGGCGCATCGTCTGCACGTTGCCGATGCACTCGAAGCTGTAATCGGCGCCACCCCCGGTGAGATTGACGAGATACGTCACGAGGTCGCCTTCGACCTCCTTCGGGTTGACGAAATGCGTCATGCCGAACTTCGCGGCGAGCTCGCGGCGGGCGGGATTGAGGTCGACGCCGACGATCATCTCGGCGCCGACCATCCGCGCGCCCTGCACGACATTGAGCCCGATCCCGCCCAGCCCGAACACCACGACTTTGGCGCCGGCCTCGACCTTGGCCGTGTTGATCACCGCGCCGATCCCGGTGGTCACCCCGCAGCCGATGTAGCAGACCTTGTCGAACGGTGCGTCCTCGCGGATTTTGGCCACCGCGATCTCGGGCAGCACGGTGAAGTTCGAGAACGTCGACGTGCCCATGTAGTGGTGGATTTTCCGCCCGCCCAAGGAGAACCGGCTGGTGCCGTCGGGCATCACCCCCTGGCCTTGCGTCGCGCGGATCGCGGTGCAGAGGTTGGTCTTGCGGCTGAGACAGCTTTCGCATTGCCGGCACTCGGGCGTGTAAAGCGGAATGACGTGGTCGCCCTTTTTGAGGCTTGTCACGCCCGCCCCGATATCGACGACGACGCCGGCGCCTTCGTGCCCCAGGATCGCCGGGAAGAGACCCTCCGGGTCACCGCCCGACAGGGTGAACGCATCGGTGTGGCAGATGCCGGTGGCCTTGACCTCGACCAGCACCTCGCCCGCCTTTGGCCCGTCGAGATGCACCGTCTCGATGGTGAGCGGCTTTCCTGCCTCATGCGCCACCGCCGCGCGCGTTTCCATGCGAAAATCTCCCTGGGGTCTGGGAAGACTATAGTAGCGCGCTCGGCGGCGTATTGAAGCCGGTCGTAAAATGGCCTATGTCAAAGCATATGCCGGGAGGTTCGATGGCTGCCGAAAGACATGTACGGCTGTTCCGCAACGGCCGCAACCAGGCCTTGCGAATTCCGCGCGAGTTCGAGTTCCCCTGCGATGAAGCGGTCGTTCGCCGAGAAGGCGAAAAGCTCATTGTCGAACCGGTCCGACGGCAATCATTCATCGAGCTGTTGGATAGCTGGGAACCAATCGAGGAGGAATTTCCTCCGATAGAAGAACTTCCGTACGAGGACGTCAAAATTTGACGGGCCTCTACCTTTTGGACACCAACATCCTTTCGGACAATATCCGCAATCCCCGCGGTCCCGCCGCACGTCGCGCTCGTCAGGTCGGCAATGCGCAGATCTGTACCAGTATTATCGTCGCGGCAGAACTGCGTTGCGGCGCCGCAAAAGCAGGTTCAAAGCTACTTTCAACCAAGGTCGCGGAGGCGCTCGAACGGTTGGAGGTATTACCGTTCGAGACGCCCGCTGATGAAGTTTATGCGCAGCTTCGGGAGCATCTTGAACGGAGGGGCAATCTTGTCGGCCCAAATGATTTGCTGATTGCCGCGCAAGCCGTTGCGCTCGGCTTGACTCTAGTCACCGACAACGAACGCGAATTCTCCCGCATCGCCGGGTTGAAGATCGAGAATTGGCTGCGGCCGTCAGCGAATTGACAGGGGCAGAAGTGGCACGCATAGCGGTCGGCGGGTTTCAGCACGAGACCAACACCTTTGCGCCGCTGCGCGCGACCTGGGAAGATTTCGCGCGAGCCGATGCGTGGCCCGGCTATGTCCGCGGGGCCGAGCTGTTCGAGGCCGTCGCCGGCTGCAACTTGCCGATCGCCGGCGCGGTCGAGACGCTGCGCGGGCTTGGGCATGAGCTGGTGCCGCTGTCGTGGTGCTCGGCGCCGCCCTCTTCCTACGTCGACGAGGACGCCTATGAGCGGGTTGCCGCCGGCATGCTCGAGGATCTCGCCGCGGCTGGCGCGCTCGCCGGCATCTATCTGGACCTGCACGGCGCGATGGTCGCCGCGCACCACGAGGACGGCGAAGGCGAGTTGTTGCGCCGCATCCGCGCGCTGGTCGGCGACAGATTGCCAATCGTTACCAGCCTCGATTTCCACACCAACATGACCGAGGCAATGGTACGGCACGCCTCGGCGATGGTCGGCTACAAGACCTACCCGCATGTCGACATGGCGGCGACCGGCGCCCGCGCGGCACGGCTCCTCGACCAGCTCATCCGCGAGCAGCGCCCGCTCGCCAAGGCGTTCCGCCGGACGAATTTCCTTATTCCGCTGGTCTGGCAGTGCACGATGGCCGAGCCGACCAAGGGCGTCTTCGAGTTGGCGGACGAGATCGAGCGCGGCTCGGCATCCCACAACCAGGGCATTGTCGGCATCACCCACACGCCGGGCTTTCCGCCGGCCGATATCAAGGAGTGCGGCCCGGCGCTGGTGGTTTACGGCTATGACCAGGAAGCCGCCGATGCCGCGGCCGACCGGTTGGTGGCGGCGCTCAACGCCAAGGAGGCCGAATTCGCCGGCCGACTCTACACGCCCGACGAAGCCGTCGCCGAGGCGCTGCGCCTCGCGGAGACCGCGTCGAAGCCGGTCGTCCTCGCCGACATCCAGGACAACCCCGGCGCCGGTGGCACGTCGGACACGGTGGGCCTGCTGCGGGCGCTGATCGCGCACAGGGCCGAGGGCGCGGTGATGGGCATGATCGTCGATCCCGCGGCCGCGGCGGCGGCGCACGAGGTCGGCGAAGGCGCGCTGTTGCCGTGCGGGGTCGGCGCCAAGATCGGTTATGCCGGCGAGACGCCGGTCGAGGCGCGCTGGCGCGTGATGCGTCTCGGCGCCGGCGAGTTCACCGGCACCGGTCCGATGATGAAGGGCGCGAAGTTCCAGGTCGGTCCGACGGCACTCGTCACCGATGAGGATAGCGGCGTCTCGGCGGTGCTCGCCTGCGCGCGCATCCAAGCCTGCGACCAGGAGCAGTTTCGCGATGTCGGCATCGAGCCCGCCCAAGTGCCTATCCTCGCGCTCAAATCGACCGTGCATTTCCGCGCCGATTTCCAGCCGATCGCCGAGAGCGTGTTATGCGTGCTGTCGCCCGGCGCCCATGTCAGCGACCCGGTGGCTATGCCCTATCAGCGCCTGCGGCCGGGCATCCGGCTGCGCCCGCTCGGACCCGAACACCAATAGGAGGAAACCATGCCAGACGGCGGTTACGTCCATCCCGAATACCTGGTTGAGACCGATTGGCTCGCGGCGCATCTCGGCGACTCGAAGCTGGTGATCCTCGACGGCACGGTGCATCTGATCCCCGATCCCAAGATCACTTATGTCGCCAAGCCCGGCCGCGAGGATTTCGAGAAGGGACACATCCCCGGCGCGCAGTTTGTCGACCTGCAGGCCGATCTGTCCGACAACGACCGGCTGCCGCTGCGCTTCATGCTGCCGAAGCCGGGCGGGTTCGCCGCGGCGATGCGCCGCTTCGGCGTCTCGGACGACAGCAAGGTCGTCACCTACAGCACCGCCAACCCGCAATGGGCGACGCGGCTGTGGTGGGTGATGCGCTGCTACGGCTTTGACAATTGCGCCGTGCTCAATGGCGGCTACCAGAAATGGGC
>DATJSH010000154.1:0-7104 GCA_035504235.1 Allostellaceae bacterium
GAGCTTTTTCGACTCGATCTTGTCGCCCATCGCCGCGATCGCTTCCGGCGTCGGGCCGATAAAGGCGATGCCTTCCTTCGCCAGCGCTTCGGCGAAGGCCGGCCGCTCCGAGAGGAACCCGTAGCCGGGGTGCACCGCCTCGGCGCCGGTCTCTTTGCAGGCCGCGACGATGCGGTCGATCTTGAGGTAGCTTTCCGCGGCCGGCGGCGGACCGATCGCCACCGCCTCGTCGGCCATGCGCACGTGCAGCGCCTCGGCGTCGGCCTCGGAATAGACCGCGACGGTCTTGATTCCCATGCGCCGCGCGGTGCGGATCACCCGGCAGGCGATCTCGCCGCGATTGGCTATAAGGACTTTAGAAAACATGCAGAGGATATGAGTTCGTAATCATGCTTAATCTTTACAGCAACGCGGCCGCTTGAGTTGGGGACTCAATTCGGCCTGCGCCAAGCTGGAGCAAGATTGGCTTTTTTGTAGCTTGATGAAAAACGTCGTCACTTGTCACGAAGACATCTCGGTGCGCGTTGATGTGGCTCCAAATTGCCTGCACATCGCATTTAGGGTTACGCCATCTGTGGGTTACCTTGTCCCAGACGACTGGTGTCGAAGGTATATTTCTGGCCACACAAAAATCTGAGAACGAAAACTCGACATTGGGGAACAAAATGTTGTGTATCTTTTGTTCGAGAGCTAGCTCCCGAGCACCTGACCAAAGGCAATGATCCCAAAAGGAGATATCGAAATAGCCTATGGGATTGCATAAATTCAGGTGATCTAATCCAAGTCGAGTTAGCCGCTTTTGGAAGTCCCCAAAATTCTCTAGCCAATCTCCATGCCGCTGCCTCTCTGACGCCATAATTGCTACAACCGCGACATCTGCTTCTGAGCGCGCGTGTGCTTCAGCTAGTCTATGGATGGCCGCAGCCTCTGGCCTGCCTTCGTCAACTGCAATGATGCAGTTTGTATCGAGGGTGAATGACAGCATTCGGCGAATGTATGCCGGCCTCCCCGCGTTGGGAACAGTGCTCACAGCGGGATGTTATCGTGCTTCTTCCACGGGTTCTCCAGTTGCTTGTCGCGCAGCATGTGGAGCGCGCGGCAGAGGCGGCGTCTGGTGGTTGCCGGCTGGATCACGTCGTCGATAAACCCGCGGCTCGCGGCGACAAACGGGTTGGCGAATTTCTCGCGGTATTCTTGCGCGCGCGCGTCGATCTTGGCGGGGTCGTCGAGGTCCGCGCGGAAGATGATCTCGACCGCGCCTTTTGGCCCCATCACAGCGATCTCAGCCGAGGGCCAGGCGAAATTGACGTCGCCGCGCAGATGCTTTGACGACATCACGTCATAGGCGCCGCCATAGGCCTTGCGGGTGATCAGCGTCACCTTGGGCACGGTCGCCTCGGCGAAGGCGAACAGCAGCTTCGCGCCGTGCTTGATGATCGCACCGTGTTCCTGCGCCGTGCCGGGCAGGAACCCCGGCACATCGACAAAGGTGACGATGGGCACGTTGAAGCAGTCGCAGAAGCGCACGAAGCGCGCCGCCTTGCGCGCGCTGTCGATGTCGAGGCAGCCGGCGAGCACCATCGGCTGGTTGGCGACGATGCCGATCGTCGCGCCTTCCATGCGCGCGAAGCCGACAATGATGTTGCCGGCATAGCTCGGCTGCAGCTCGAAGAAATCGCCGTCATCGACGACCTTGGCGATCAGCTCCTTGATGTCGTAGGGCTTGTTTGGGTTCGCCGGGATCAGCGTGTCGAGCGAGGGCTCGTCGCGCTCGCGCCGGTCGGTGAAGGCGCGCGGCGGCTTGGCTGCGCGGTTCGAAGCGGGGAGGAAATCGATAAACCGGCGCAATTCGACGAGCGCCTCGACATCGTTCTCGAAAGCGAGGTCGGCGACGCCGGATTTGGTGGTGTGGGTGACGGCGCCGCCCAGTTCCTCCTGCGTCACCGTCTCCATCGTCACCGTCTTCACCACTTCCGGGCCGGTGACGAACATGTAGGACGAATCCTTCACCATGAAGATGAAGTCGGTCATCGCCGGTGAATAGACCGCGCCGCCGGCGCAGGGGCCCATGATCAGCGATACTTGCGGCACAACGCCCGAGGCCAAGACGTTGCGCTCGAACACCTCGGCATAGCCGGCGAGCGAGGCGACGCCTTCCTGGATGCGCGCGCCGCCGGAATCATTGAGGCCGATGACCGGCGCGCCGACCCGCATCGCCTGATCCATGATCTTGCAGATCTTCTCGGCATGCGCCTCGGAGAGCGAGCCACCGAACACGGTGAAATCCTGGCTGAAGACAAAAACCAGCCGCCCGTTGATCTCGCCATAACCGGTGACGACGCCGTCGCCCGGCACTTTCTGCTCGGCGATGCCGAAATCGTGGCTGCGGTGCTCGACGAACATGTCCCATTCTTCGAACGAACCGGGGTCGAGCAGGATTTCCAGCCGTTCGCGAGCGGTGAGCTTGCCCTTGGCGTGCTGCGCCTCGATGCGCCGTTTGCCGCCGCCGAGCCGCGCCGCCGCGCGCTGCTGGTCGAGGCGTTTGAGGATGTCGCTCATTAGCGCGGGATTAGCACCAACCCGCGCAAATGACGAGTCGGCCGCTTCTTCGGCGGGGCGCCGGTCTAGGCGTGCATGCGCGAAAGGTCGAGCAGGACGTTCGCTTCCAGCTCCTTCTCGTCGAGGCGGTGTTTCACCAGGTCGCCGATGCTGACAATGCCCTGCAGTTCGCCATTGTCGATAACCGGCAAATGGCGGATGCGCGCGTGCGTCATCATCGCCAGCGCCGCGTCAACGCGCTCCGTCGAGCGGCAGCTCGTGATCGGCGAGGTCATCAGTTGCCGAACCTCATGGCGGAGCACTTCCGACCCCTCACGCGCGGTCTCTCGGATGAAGTCGCGCTCGGAAAAGATGCCGATGGGCTTCATCCATTGGTCTTCGACGACCACGGCGCCAATCCGATGCTCCGCCAGCTTGCCGACCGCAAACTCCACGCTGTCGTTGGGGTGCACCCGCACGACATGGCGGCCTTTGACGCGCAGAACATCGGAAATAAACATGGGACTGCCTCCTTTGCTGCGGAGCGCCGCCCCCGGAAGCCGCGGTCAAGCTGTCGTCGCCGTCGGCTGATCGCGAGCGGCCCGCTAGATCCTTCACATGGGGTCCGCTGAGCGCTCGGCCAAGCAATATCGTCGGAATGCAACACCCTGACGCAGCGGAGAGGCGAACCGCCGGCGCTTGTTCCCCTATCGCGCTGTGGGCAAGATCGCGTCGGCTAAACCGGAGGGAATAATGCCAAAGAGCGAGCTTTACGAAAAAGGCATGTCGATGCGGCGCAAACTGATGGGTGACGCCGCGGTCGACGCGGCGTCGAAGGGCGTCTACGCCGACCCCGTCATGCAGAAATTTCTCGATGTCGCGGTTGAGAATGTCTTTGGCAATCTGTGGACGCGGCCGGGCCTCGACATCAAGACGCGGGCACTCATCTGCGTCGTTTCCGACACCTGCATGGGGCGCGAGCCCGAGCTGGCTCTGCATCTGCGCATGGCGCTGCGCCAGGGTTGGACCGAGCAGGAGCTGACCGAGGTTTTCCTGCACCTCTCGGGCTATATCGGCGTGCCGATCATCCGCGAGTGCATGCAGGTCGCCTCCAAGGTTTTCAAGGAGCCGCGCGACTAGGGGAGACCGGAGAGCACGCGCTTCCGGTGCCGGATGTCGTGCTCCTCGAGCAAGCGCTTGAGACTATCGAGGCGCTTCGCGCAGGGCGAGTCCTCCGAGAAATCCGCGTCCCGGCCGCAGCCGTCGATCGCCAGGCGAATGTCCCGGCCCGCGCGGATGGCGGCTACCGCTTTGTTGAAGGCGCGGATACTCAATGGCGTCAATCCGAGGACCTTGTCGTCGTAGCGCAAGGTCACGGTTTGCGCCGTGTCCGGCGCCGGCATCGCCGCGGCGGCTGGAGCGGCCGGCGGCGCTGTCTCCGCGGGAGGTTCGGGCACTGTGGCGGCGGGAGCCGTCGCGGTGTTGGTCGACTCGGCCGCTGGCGGGCAAGCTGGTAAGCCCTGAAGTTTCGCTACCAGCTCGTCGGCCGCCGTCCTGTCATCGCGCAAAACGTCAAGTTCCTGACGCGCCCATTCTGCCTCGCGGGCCAAGGCGGAATTGTCCTGCGGCGGATTGGCGGCGAGGGCGAGCAGGTTTTCGTCGCGGCCGACGACGCGGTTGAGAAACTCGATTTCCTTGGAGACGTCTGTCGTCTGACAGGCCGATTGGTAGACGGGGTGTTGCGCGATCCAATCCGCGCGGCGGTCGGCGAGCCAGCCGGGCGGCGGCAGGTCGCGGACGAAAGCAGGGTTGGCCACCAGGTTCTGCGCGATCACAGGGACCAGGGACTGGGCAAGCGCGATCGGAACGGCCAGGGCCAGCGCGGCTATTCTCAAAGACGCTATCCGTCAAGCAAGGCGAAGAACCTGGCCACCGCCGCTATGTCGGCGGCCAACGCCTCGCGGCGTTTTGCGGCTTCGTTGTCCTCGCCCCAGGCTTCGATCTGGAAGGTCTCGTCGAGTTGAGAGGCGGCAAAAGCGGCCTCGGCATCGAGCCGGCCCTCATGGAGCGCGAGCGCGATGACCAGCGAGCCGCAGGCGCCCGTCGCCGCCTGGAGCGCCGTCAGGCGAAAATCGTCGAATGCCCCGACGACACCGGCATAGGCTTTGAGACTTGCCGGCGATTGTGCCAGCGGCACGATCCCGGCGGTGATCGCAAGTCCCGCGTCGTAACGCCCGGCAGCCCAGTCGAGAAGCGGCTGCCACACCGCCTCCTGCCGCGCGCCGAGCGCCGGCGGGTGCTCGGCGCGATAGCAGACGAGGTCCGTGCCGGCATAGTTGGCGATCTCGGCAACGATCTTGTCGCGCCCTGCAGCGGTGCGGTCGATCGCGGTCGCGGCGAGCCGGGTGAGCGGCATCGTCTCCGGCCTTATGTCGGCGGATTGTGCGTCCCACTCGGCGGCGATCGCGGCGGCGAGGGCCTCGCTCGGCACGGTAAGGTCGCGCTTGGCCGGGGTGCGCAGCGGTTTCTCGTCAAGCGTCACCCCCCAGCCGCCATCGACCCCGCAAGTGGTGACCGATTTGTAGACGCGTTTCACGCCGGCAGCTCCAATTCGGCGAACGGGTCGGGCGCGTCGCCGGCAAAGCCCAGAAACTCCCACATCCGCCACATATGGGCGGGCAGGGGCGCGGTGACTTTCAGCACAAAGCCCGCCGGGTGCGGGATTTCCAGCGACCTTGCATGGAGGTGCAGCCGGTGCGCCGCGCTGCTGCCGAGGGCGTGGGCCGCCGCGCCGCCGTACTTGCCGTCACCGAGGATCGGCGTGCCGATCGCCGCGCAATGCGCGCGCAGCTGGTGGGTGCGGCCGGTCAGCGGCAGCAGCGCCAGCCAGCTCGCCCGGTCGCCGGCGCTGTCGACGACCGTGTAATAGGTGACCGCATCCTTGCCGTCTTCGCCGGCATGGACGCGCTCGCGGCCCCCTGGTCCCTTCACTCCGCCGCCCTTGACCAGCGACAGGTCGATCCGGCCCTGGCGCAGCTTCGGCAGCCCGGCGACGATCGCCCAATAGGTCTTGCGCGTGGTCTTGTCGCGAAAGGCGCGGGTGAAGAACGCGGCCGCCGCCGCGCTGCGCGCGATGAGCAGCACGCCGCTGGTGTCCTTGTCGAGCCGGTGGACGAGACGCGGCCGCTCGGCGTGGTCGAAGCGCAGCCCGTCAAGCATGCCGTCGACATGGCGGGCGGTGTTGCTGCCGCCCTGCACCGCGAGCCCGGCCGGCTTGTTGAGGACGATCGCGTGCTCGTCGCGATGGATGATGAGGTCCCGCAGCAGCGCCTCGTCTTGCGGACGTGCGCGCGGCCCGCCAGTCAAGCCAGAGGCTGGAATGGCCGCATCGCCGGAAGATTCCGCGAGAGGCGGCACGCGGATCGCCATGCCGGGCGACACCCGCTCGCCCGACTTGGCCTTGCGGCCGTCGACCCGAATTTGCCCGGTGCGCAACAGCTTTTCGAGATGGCCGTGGCCGAGCCCTGGGTAGTGCCGTCGGAACCAGCGGTCGAGGCGTAGCGTACCGTCCGCTTCGCCCACCGTGACAACGTCGCTCATGTTGGCAGTCTCGACGAATCGTCGGGGCGTCCTTCGAGACGATCGCTCCGCTCCCTCCTCAGGATAACGGGCTTTCTTGATGCCATAGCCAAGCGCCCGTCATCCTGAGGAGCGCCACCGGGCTTTGCCCCAAGGGCGCGTCTCGAAGGACGCACAATGCTCTCGCGGCCACTCATTTGGCGGCCTCGGCGGCGCGCCGCCTGAGCTTGTCCCAATAGTCGAGCCGCTTTTTGACCTCGCGTTCGAAGCCCCGTTCGGTCGGGTGGTAGAACGCGCCGCGCGCGACGCCGTCCGGAAAGTAGTTCTGCCCGGAAAACGCCTCCTCGGTGCCGTGGTCGTAGACATAGCCTTGGCCGTAGCCGAGATCGCGCATGAGGCGGGTCGGCGCGTTGAGGATGTGTTTTGGCGGCATCAAAGAGCCGGTCTCGCGCGCCATGCGCTGCGCTTGGCCGAACGCGGTGTAGGCGGCGTTCGATTTGGGCGCGGTCGCGAGGTAGATCACCAGCTGCGCCACCGCCAGCTCGCCCTCGGGCGAGCCGAGCCGGTCATACGCATCCCACGCCGCGAGGGCCTGCACCAATGCTTGCGGGTCGGCGAGGCCGATATCCTCGACCGCGGCGCGCGTCAGCCGGCGTAGCACATAGATCGGGTCTTCGCCGCCGGCCAGCATGCGCGCCAGCCAGTAAAGCGCCGCGTCGGTGTCCGAACCGCGCAGCGATTTGTGCAGCGCGCTGATCAGGTTGTAATGGCCCTCCTGCGCCTTGTCGTAGAGCGGCGCGCGGCGCTGAACGATCTCGGCGAGTTCGGCCGGACCAAGCGGCGCGCCGGCCGGCAGGCGCTCGATCTCCTCGACGAGGTTGAGCAGAAATCGGCCGTCGCCATCGGCCATCGCGCGCAAAGCGGCGCGCGCGTCATCGCCGAGCGGCAGTTTCCTGCCGATACTGCTTTCGGCGCGTTCGACCAGGG
>DATJSH010000155.1:0-28563 GCA_035504235.1 Allostellaceae bacterium
GGCTTTTCGGCGAGCTCGGCGCTGTCGGGCACCTTGGCGATGAAGTGGTTGACCCCGGCGAGCTTGATGTCGGTGCGCTCGATGCCGCTCGTCATCACCGAGCGGACGATTTCCGCGCCGAACATCTTCGCGTACCACGCGGCGGTCGCCTCGGGGTCGGGGCTGCGCAGATGAACGTGGTCGTAGCGGAATTCGGTCATCGGGGGCTCCTCCGCGTGTTATGTCCCATGCTGTCATTGCGAGCGGAGCGAAGCAATCTCTCGCGGAGATGGCCAAAGCGGAAGGAGATAGCCGCGGCGCTGCGCGCCTCGCAATGACGCGATGCTAGGAAGGAACCCCCATGCGTTTCGGCTTGATGCTGCCGAGCTTTTCGTTCGGCAAGGACTACGCCACGGTCGGCCGGCTGCGCGCGTTCGCGACCCGCGCCGAGGCGATGGGCTTTGAGGGGCTGTGGGTCGCCGAGCATCTGCTGACCGCGCGCGGGCTGTACGGCACGGCCTGGCTGTCGCCGCTTGAAACCCTGGCGTTCGCGGCCGGCTGCACGTCGCGGATCAAGATCGGCACCTGCATCCTGATCCCGCCGATCCGCAACCCGGTGTTTCTCGCCAAGGAGATCGCCAGCCTGCAGATGCTGTCGGGCGGGCGCTACGAGCTGGGGGTCGGGGTCGGCTGGGACGCCAAGGAATTCGCGGTCGCCGGGGTGAAGCTCAGCGAGCGCGGCGGGCGCACCGACGAGATGCTCGACATCTTCCAGAAGCTGTGGAGCGGCGAGGAGGTCACCCATCACGGCCGCTACTATCACCTCGACAAGGTGGCGATCGACCCGAAGCTGCCGACCCGGCCGCGGCTGTGGGTCGCCGGCGGATCGAAGATCAAGACCGGCCTTTCGCCCGACCCCGAGACCATGGCGCCCACCGTGCTGGAGCGCATCTGCCGCGCCGATGGCTGGATCGCCCGCGCCGCCGGATCGAACGAAAGCGTCATCGAAGACTGGGGGCTCATCAACCGGCGGCTCGACGAGATCGGCCGGCCGCGCGGCAGCCTCACCTTCGCGCATGTCAACATGACCCATATCGTGCCGACTGACGACGAGGCGGCGGCGCTTCGGGTGCAGCGGCCGCTGATCGAGCGGGTGATGGGGACGCACCGCTCTTTCGAGCATCTGCGGACGTGCTACATGCTGGGGACGCCGGCGCAAATCCGCGGCCGCCTGCGCGAACTTGCCGATGCGGGCCTCGAATATCTGATGCTGTCGCCGCTCGACTACGATCTGGGGCAGCTCGATGTGTGGGAAGAAGAGCTGCTCCGGCATTTTCGCTGAGTTTACTGCCGCGGCGGGGCCTGGGTGACCGGCGCGGCGGCGGCGAGGATTTCCGCCGGGTCGCGGGTGCGCGGCGGGTAGATGCGCTGGCGGTTGATGGTCTGCTTGGTCTCCTTGGCGGCGGCGCCCTTGACCGCGACCTGGCGGTCCCAGCCTTGGCAATAGACCGCGCCCCACGCGCCGAGATCGAGACAGGTCACGTAATAGCCGATGTCGACCGGGATCATCTTCTCGCCGGCCAGGTCGCAGACGACATTGTGGCCGGCGATGCGGCCCATCGGCCGCGCGTGTTGGCACGACATGACCGACGGGTGCTCGCCGTCGACCAGCACCATGGCGGCGTCGCCGGTGGCGAAGACGTCGGGGGCGGCCTCGACTCGCATGAAGCGGTCGACCGATATTCGGCCAAAGCGGTCGTGCTCGCCGGGGAGCGAGGCGGCGAGCGGATGCGCACGCATCCCGGCGCACCAGACGATGGTCTCGGCCGCGATCGCCTCGCCCGACGCAAGGCGCGCGCCTTGGCCGTCGATCGCGGCGATCGTGACGCCGGGCCGGGTCTCGACGCCGAGCGCGGCGAGCGCTTCGTCGATCACCTCGCAGGCCTGGGCGCCCATGTTCGAACCGATGCGCGCGGCACGGTCGGCGACGATGACCCGCATCGGCGCGCCTGCGGCGATATTCCGGAGCCGGGTCGCGAGCTCGGTCGCCATCTCGACCCCGGTGAGCCCGCCGCCAACGATGAGCACGGTGAACCGGCCGGGCGAAGCGGGCCGGTTCGGCAGCGCCGCGAGATGCGCGCCGAGCCTCAACGCCGCGTCATGCGTGTCGATGTCGAAGCCGTGCTCGGCGAGGCCGGGAATCGGTGGGCGCACCAACTCGCTGCCGAGCGCGAAAACGAGGCGGTCGTAAGAGAGGCTCGGCTGGCCGGCGAGGGCGATGGCATGGCGGTCGCAATCGATGCCGGCGACCTCGCCGATCTTGAGGTCGACCCCGATCGGCCCAAGCACATCGTCGAGCGGCACCCGCGTGTCGCCGAGCTCGGTCTCGTAATTGCGCACCCGAATAGAGTGCCATTCGTCGCGGTTGACGACGGTCACGGTGACGTCCGACTTGCCGATCTTCAGCTCGGCCAGCTTGCGCGCCGCGCCGATGGCGGCGATCAGCCCGGCAAACCCCGCGCCCAACACGACGATCTGCTTCACCTTCGCCTCAAAGCAAGGGAGACTGCGTGGACAGTCTGGGTAGCGGAATATGAAATGAAGATCAAACTAGTCGCGGCCACGCCATGAAGGCGCTGTTCCTCGGTAATGTCGCCGTCGATACCTATGAGGGCATCAAGGGCGAGCTGCCTTCCGCATTGGAGTGCGCCATCGTCAACGATCCGGTTGATCGTTCGCTGCTGCCCGGCGCGGCGGCCGATGCCGACATTCTGGTCAGCAATCGCTGGCTTGCCGATTTTCCGCCGGCGCCGAAATTCCGTCTGGTGCAGTCGGTCGCCACCGGGGTCGAGCTGTTTCATATGGCGTCGCTGCCAAAGGGCTGCGCGGTGTGCAATGCGTTCGGCCACGAAACCGCGATCGCCGAATACGTGGTGATGGCGATGCTGGCGCTGCATCACCGCTTTTTTCAGATCTCCGGCGAATTCCGCGAGCGCGGCAGCTGGGCTACGAGCTGGGTGCAAAGCGGCGTGCCGCACGGCGAGGTGCGCGGCACGACGCTCGGCATTGTCGGCTACGGCCGGGTCGGGCGCGAGGTCGCGCGCCGCGCGGCGCCGTTCGGCTGCCACATCCTCGCCGCCAACCGCAGCCCGCGCGACAAGGACGGCGATGTCGAGCGCATCTACCCGATGACCGCGCTCGACGAGATGCTGCCGCAATGCGACACGGTGGCGATCTGCACCGCCTTGGGGCCGGAGACGATGGGGCTCATCGATGCGCGGCGGCTCGGCATGATGAAGCCCGGCGCATTTCTCATTAATATCGCGCGCGGCCAGGTGATCGACGAAGACCCGCTCTTCGCGGCGCTTTCGGGCGGGCGGCTCGGCGGCGCGGCGATCGATGTGTGGTGGCAATATCCGAGCCCCACCGAGCCCAACCGCCGCGGCTCGGGCCAGCCGTTCCACGAACTGCCGAACGTCATCGTCACGCCGCACAATTCCGGCTGGACCGGCGGCATGGTGCGGCGCCGCTGGGACGAGATCGCCGACAATATCGGCCGCTTTTGCCGTGGCGACAGCCTGATCAACCTCGTCACCACTTCCTAAGGGCATTCACTGAGGATTTCCCCTGATGAAAGTCTCGTTTGTCGGCAATTTCGGCGCGCGGCCGGAGGTGGCGAAGACCATCCTCGGCAAGGTCATGGAAAAGATCGAGCCGACGATCCTTTTCGATATTGGTGACACCCAGCGTCTGATCCCGGCGCTGGCCGACGCCGAAATCGTCGTCAGCCACATCTGGAAAAAGGATTTCCCCGAGGCGCCCCACCTCAAATTCCTACAATCGCCAGCGGCCGGGCTCGACCTCATCGACCTGCCGTCGCTGCGGCGGGGCGTCACGGTGTGCAATGTCGACGGGCACGAGCAGGCGATCGCCGAATATTGTCTGATGACGATGCTGGCGCTGAGCCACAAGCTCGTCGACATCGCGACCGCGTTCAAAGAGAGCAGCAACTGGTCGGGCGGCGGGGCCGGCGGCGGGCCGCTGCACGGCGAAATCCTCGGCCAGACGGTCGGCATCATCGGCTACGGCAAGATCGGCCGCGAGGTCGCCAAGCGCGCCGCCTCCTTTGGCTGCACGGTCGTCGCCGCCAATCGCAGCCCGGTCGCCGACAAGGGCGATGCGACGGAAATCTATCCGCTTGTCGAACTCGACCGCATGCTGCCGCGCTGCGATGTGGTGGTGATCGCCGCCGGGCTCGGCCCGGAGACCCGCAACCTGATCGACGCCGGCCGCCTCGCGTTGATGAAACCGACGGCGCTGCTCGTCAATATCGGCCGCGCTCTCATCATTGATGAAGAGGCGGTATTCAACGCATTGAAGGACAATAAGATCGGCGGCGCCGCGCTCGATGTCTGGTGGCGCTATCCGAGCCCGGCCGAGCCAAACGCGCGGCCCTCCAACTTTGCGTTTCACGAGCTGCCCAACGTGCTGATGACGCCGCACTGTTCGAGCGCGACCGATGGCGCCCGCGACCGGCGTTTGAGCGGCATTGCCGGCAATATCGATCGCTACGTGCGTGGTGAGACGCTGAGGAACGTGGTGTTGACGACGTAGGAGGCTTGCATGCCCGACGACACAGCTTTCCTTTCCGCCACGGAGCTGCTGCGGCTTTATCGCGCGAAGAAACTGTCGCCGGTTGCCGTCACCGAGGCGGCGATAAGCCGGCTGGAGACTTATGAAGCCGCGCTCAACGCCTTTGTCCTCTACGACCCCGAGAGCGCGCTCGCCGCGGCGCGGGCGTCGGAAGCACGCTGGCAAAAGGGCGCGCCGCAAGGGCTGCTCGACGGCGTCCCGGTGGCGATCAAGGACACGCAGCTGACCCGCGGCTGGCCGCGTCTCGTCGGCTCGAAGACGATCGATCCGAACCAGGCCTGGAAAGAGGACGCGCCATCCGTCGAAGGGCTGCGGCGCGAGAATGCCGTGTTTATCGGCAAGACGACGACCCCGGAATTCGGCTGGAAGCCGCTGACCGACTCGCCGCTTTCCGGTATCACCCGCAACCCGTGGAACACCGAGCGCACCCCCGGCGGGTCGAGCGGCGGCAGCGCCGCGGCGCTCGCGACCGGGGTGTGCCCGATCGCGATCGGCACCGATGCCGGCGGGTCGATCCGCATCCCGGCCGCGTTCAGCGGCGTTTTCGGGCTGAAGCCTACCTTTGGCAAGGTCGCGGTGTATCCGCCCTCGGCGGCGTTTGGCGACGTGTCGCATGTCGGGCCGATGTCGCGCACGGTGGCCGACGCGGCGCTGATGCTCGACGCGATGAAGGGCCCCGACTCGCGCGACTGGTACAGCCTGCCCGACGACGGCATTGCCTATCATCAGCAAGTCGCGAAGGTTTCGCTGAAGGGCAAGCGCGTCGCGCTGTCGCCGACGCTTGGCTATCACGAGCCGACGCCGGCGGTACGGGCGGCGGTCGAGCGGGCGGGCAAGGTTTTTGTCGATCTCGGCGCGATGGTGGAAGAAGCCGACCCGTTTACCGGGTCGCCAATGCCGATCTTTCAGACCTTGGCGCTTGGCGGGTTCTGGGCATTGCTGCGTTCGATGACCCCGGAAAAGGTCGCGGTCATGGACCCCGGCCTTGTCGCCGCGTGCCGCGCCGGCGAGGCGGTGACGCAGGAGCAGGTCATCGAAGCGCTCGGCAAGCGCACCGTGCTCGGCGCGCAAGTGCGGCAGTTCTTCGACCGCTACGACATCCTGCTGTCGCCGACCATGCCCATCGTCGCCGCCTATGCCGAGCCGCGCGCCGATGGCCAGCCCGACCCGACCAATTACCGCGAGTGGCTGACCTATACCTGGGCCTTCAACCTGACGCGCAACCCGTCGGCCTCGATCCCCTGCGGGTTCGCCGACGGCCTGCCGATCGGACTGATGGTCACGGGACCGCTCTACGACGATCTCGGCGTGCTGCAAGCGTGCCACGCCTACGAGGCGGCGACCGGGGCCAAATGGCCGAGCGAGGCGCTCACCGCCGCCCTCGCCACGATCGCCCAGTCCGGCGACAAATCCGCAAAGGGCAAGATCAGACCGCCGAGCGTTTAGTCATAGGCACTTCCAGAAGCTGCCGGAGAGAAAGTCATGAAGAAGATGGGCCGGCTCCTTTTCGGACTGATTGTATTGTTGGGTTTGGACGCGCCCGCCGGAGCGCAGACGACACCGGCTCAGCCGCATCCGATCGCCGGGCCGTGGGTCGAGCTGGGCACCGATAACGATCTGCAGGTGCGCGTCGTGGTGCAGTCGAATGTCGCCGCCTGCCCAGTGGTCGTCGCCGACGGCAAGACCATCGAGGCTCGCCAGCGCGGCGCCGCCGACGGCAATTTTCCGGTCACGGTCTGCAGCGCCACGGTGCCGCTTGCGACCAAGACGCTGACGGTCGGCGGCGATCCGGTTCCGGCCGTGGCGGCGACGATCAATCGCATCGTCGTGTTCGGCGACACGGGCTGCCGGATCGAGGGCAGCACGGCGCAGGATTGCGACGACCACAAGCAATGGCCGTTCCCGGTCATCGCCAAGCATGCGGCGGACAAGAAGCCCGATCTGGTGATCCATGTCGGCGACTATTACTACCGCGAGGATGTCTGCCCGGCCGGCAACAAGGGCTGCAAGGACAGCCCGCACGGCGACAATTGGGGCGCGTGGAACGCGGATTTCCTCGAGCCGGCACAGCCGCTTCTCGCGGCTGCGCCCTGGGTCATGGTGCGCGGCAATCACGAGCTCTGTAAACGCGGCGGCGCGGGCTGGATGCGCCTGTTGGACCCGCGCGCCGACCTGCCCGACTGCGCCGACACCTCGCCGCCCTATAAGCTGCGTCTCGGCGGGCTCGACTTGATGGTCTTCGACAGCGCCGACGCCGACGATACCAAGCCCGACCCGAAGAAGGTCGCCGTCTATGCCTTGCAACTGACCCAGATCCTCGCCAACGAGCCCCAGGGCTCGTGGCTGGTGACGCACCGGCCGATCTGGGCGCTGGGCAAGGGCAAAAACCCCGGCGAGACGGTCAACCAGACCTTACAGGCGGCGATCAAGGGCCACATTCAGCCCAGTCTTGACATGGTGGTAAGCGGCCATCTGCACGATTTTGCCAGCTATTCCTTCGGGCCGCAGCGCCCGGCGCAGCTGATCGTCGGCGTCGGCGGCGACACGATGGACGCGCTGCCGAGCGACAAGCTGGTCGGCGCGACGATCGACGGCATGAAAACGACAAAGGGTTTCGCGCTGGAGCGCTTCGGCTTTTTCGTCATGGATCACCACGCGGGCGGCGACTGGAGCGGTACGCTCTACGACCCTGACGGCAAGACCGTGCTCGCGCGGTGCGCGATCGCCGGCCGCGACCTGGATTGTCATAACTAGCAGGCAAACCGCGCGCTTGTCCGTTGGCCGCGAAAGCCCTATCAGCGACAAGGACGGCATTCGACGGGAGACGAGGGGAGCGGTGGCGATCATCAGCGAAGAAATCAAGGCGCTCGTCGCCGGCATTGCCGCCGAGGCGACGCGCGTGGAAAGCCCGTGCGGCAACGGGTCGCTCGTCTGGCGCGTCTGGGGCAGCGGACCGCCGCTCGTGCTGCTGCATGGCGGATACGGGTCGTGGTCGCATTGGATCCGCAACATCCCGGTGCTCAAAGAGCGCTTTACGGTGATCGCAGTCGATTTGCCGGGACTCGGCGACTCGGCGGCCCCGCCCGAGCCATGGACCGCCGAGGGGCTCGCCGCGATCGTCGTCGCCGGGCTCGACATCGTGCTGCCGCGGGTCAACTCCCCTGGGGGCGAGCGGCCGCACATGGCCGGGTTCTCGTTTGGCGGGGTGATCGGCGGTGTCGTGGCGGCGCAGCTCGGCGACCAGCTGAAAGCGTTCACTGTCGTCGGCTCGAACGGACTCGGGCTCGAGCGCTCGCCGACCCCGCTGGAGCGCGTCGCGCCCGACGCCAGCGAGGACCAGGAGTTCGCCACCCACCGCTACAATCTGAACCAGCTGATGATCCACGATCCCGGCAAGATCGGTCAGCTCGCGCTGTGGCTGCAGAAGACCAACCACGCCCGCGCGCGAATGCGCAGCCGGCGCTTTTCGCGCTCCGGCGCGCTGGTCGAGGCGCTGCCCAAGATTACCGCGCGGCTCGACGGCATCTGGGGCGAACGCGACGCCACGGCCTATCCGCATGTCGACGACAGAAGGCGCATTCTTCAGGGCGTGCAGCCGGGCGCGCGGTTCACGGTCATCCCCCGCGCCGGGCACTGGGTGCAGTTCGAGGAAGCCGACGCGTTCAACCGCGTCATCACCGAATACGCGACGGGTTAGGCCGTCGGCTTCGGGCGTCCTTCGACAACGCGGGCGGCGAATAGGTTGGCACCGTCGGTGTTCATGGGTTCCGGGTTCCGGCTTCGCCGGCCCCGGAATGACAAACCTATTGCTCGATCCCGACGGGAGTGCCGATCTCGAGGCCGAGCGCAGCAACGGCGCGGCCGCCATTGACCGCGATCTCGGCAAGACCATTCGAGTTGACGTACCAGAACGCCTCGCCCGGCGGCACGGCGGAGAATGTCGCCGCCGGCGCGATCTTCCGGTTGCCGGCGATGAGTCGCGCCGCTTGCGGCACAAGGGCGCCGCGCAAGCCGGTCATCGCGTTGCCGTAATGGTCGGCATAGACGATCTCGGCGAGATCGTCGGGCCACGCGCGGCCCCCCGACTCGTCGTGTACCGGCCGCGCCAGCGCGGTCGCCGTCTCGCCCGCGGCGAGACGTGCCGCGACCGGCGCGAAGAGGTCGCGGCCGTGAAAGCTCGCCGACGGCGAACCTGGCCGCCACGCGATCTCCCACAGCCGCGCCGCCGTCGCACGCCGCATGACGATGTCGAAGAGGCCGTTGTCCGGGCCGACATAAAGCCGCCCGTCGGCCTCGGCGATGACCGCGCGGCGCGCGCTGCCGACGCCGGGATCGACGACGCACAGCAGCACGGTGCCGGCGGGAAACCATGTGGCGTAAGCGGCCAAGAGATAGGCCGACGGTTTCGGCCGGGCGCTCGGCGCGTCGGCGAACAGCGAGACGACCGGAACCTCCGGCGCCTCGCGCTGGAGCACCGCGATCACCTGGCCGGTGTAAGGCCCCGCGAGGCCGAAATCGGTGAACAGCACAATCATCCCGCGACTATGTCGCTGCCTCGGCCGCGGGCGCAAGCCGATGAGCTCGCTAAAGATTTCATCAGCTACTGGTCTTCATGGCCAAGTGCTCGATTCGTCCTTATTCGCCGCTTTACTGTTGATCCCGGGAACCGCCAGCGTTCGAAAGACAAGGTTTGGTCTACTCCCGGTCGCAATCGGCCAATATGCGTTTCGCGTTCTTGCAAATATTGCCGCGTTGGGTATGGTCGCCGAGCGGTTTGGGGATTTCGGGGGAATCATGAAGCGGTTTGTGGTGGCGGCGCTGGCCGCCTCGCTGATGCTGCCGGCGGGTGGCGCCGGTGCAGCCGACGGGTGCTATACGGCTTCGGCGCTCGAAGCCGAGCAGGGGATGCGGTTTCTGATCGACCTGATGGTCGCCAGCACGGCGTGCCGCGATCAGACCTACGGCCTGTTCCAGCAGCGCAACAAGGAGACGGTTCTCGCCTATCAGAGGACGCTGATCACGCATTTCCACGGCAATGCCGCCTATGATCGCTGGGACACCGCGCTCGCCAACGACGCGGCGATGCGCGATGCGGGCAAGACCGCGCCGCAAGCCTGCCAGGAATCCGCCGACGTACTGAAGAGAGCGGCGGCAATGAACGACGCCGCTTTCCGGGCCTATGCGGCGAGCCTCGCGACCACGGCGGAGGCGAGCGGCCGCTACAAGAAATGCGGCCGCTAAAGCGCTGCCCTAAGAAGCTGATTGGGCGGCCGATCGCTTGAGGCGCAGCGCGCCGAACAGGCCCAGCGCCGACAGCGCCGCCATGAACAGATAGGCGCGCCCGCCAAACTGCGCGTAGGCAGCGCCGGCGCCGAGCATCACGAGCCCGCTGCCGATCCCCGACGAGGCGCCCGCATAAAGCGCCTGGGCGCTTGCCGCGGCATCCGGCGGCACGGTGCGCGACAGATGGTTCATCGCGCCGAGATGGGTCGCGCCAAAGGTCAGCGCATGCAGCAGTTGCAGTGCAAACGCCGCCCCGAGTCCCGGCACGAGACCCATCAGGCCCCAGCGCACGATGCCGGCCGCGCCGCCGGCGATCATCAGGCCGAGCGGCCCCAGCCGATCGAGCAGTCGGGTTCCCAGCCAGAACAGGACGATCTCGGCAACGACCCCCTCCGCCCATAGCACGCCGATCACCGCGTCCGAAAAGCCGAGCGAACGCCAATAGAGCGTGCCGAAACCGTAATAGACCTGATGGCTCGCCTGCAGCGCCGCGGCGACGACGATAAACCGCCAGAACCGGCGGTCGCGGGCCATCGTGCCGAGCGCCGACCAGCGCGAGGGCCCCGTCGCGTGCCCCAGCGCGGCCGGGACACCCGTGCAGGCCGCGAACAGCACGACCGAGGCGATCAGCACCAGCACGAGGACGGTGTTGTTGTCGCGGCCGCCCGCCGTCGCGCGCGACAATGCCGCGCCGCTTGCCATCGCCGCGACGATGAAGCTCACCGACCCCCACACGCGCACCCGGCCGTAGTCGATGCCGCGCTCGCGCACCGCGGCGAGGGTGATGCTGTCGCCCAATGGCATCAGCGCGGTCTGCGCCGTCGCGGTGACCAGGGTCAGCGCCAGCAGCGTCCAGAAAGCGTAGGCGTTCCAGAAGGCGGCGTAGCCGGCGATGGCGATGCCGCACAGCACGACCATCGCCGCGCGGCGGCGGCCAAGCCGGTCGGCGAGCGCGCCGATCGCCGGGGTGGTCGCGACATTGACCCAGATCGCCGCGGCGAACAGCGCGGCGATCTCGCGCGCGCCAAGCCCCCGCCCCGCCAGCCACACCGGCCAGAACGGCGACTTGATGCCGACGATCAGGAAAACGGCCGCGTAGTACGCGCCGAGCCGCAGCGCGAGATGCCGCGGCGGTTGGGGATCGGATGCGGTCGGGCCCATGGTCGGCCCGACCATGGGCGTGGCCAGCCTAGAGGCGCAAGCGCCACGTCTCGCCGAGCAGCTCCGGGCCGAATTCGTCGTGCGTCTCGGTTTCCTCGATCACGAAGCCGACGGAATCGTAGATGCGCCGCGCCGCGGTGAGGATGCTGTGCGTCCACAGCACGATCTCGCTGTAGCCCGCCTGCCGCGCAAAGCGGAGGCATTCCTTGACCAGCGCCCGCCCGACCCCAAGCCCGCGCGCCTTGGGCTCGACGATCAGCATGCGCAGCCGGGCGACCGCGTCGCTTTCCTTGACGATGAACACCGAGCCGATGCGCTGTCCGTCCTGTTCGGCGATCCAGCAATGCTCGCGCGCGGGGTCGAAGTCGCGCAGGAATTTCGCCAGCACCTCGGCGACGTAGGCCTCCATCTTGTGATTGAGGCCGTATTCCTGGGCGTAAAGCGCGCCGTGGCGGTCGATGATCCAGCCCATGTCGCCCGCGCGGTGGGCGCGCAGCACAAAGGCCGGCGCGCGCTCCTGCTCCTCGCCGAGCAGCCCGCCGATCATCCGCATCGCCGCGACGAGACGTTCCTGATCGCTCTCGGCGAGCGGCGCCAGCATGCCGCCGATCGCCCTGTGCGAGGCGCGGTCGAGCGGCTCGAACGCGTCGCGCCCGGCCGAGGTCAGCGAAATCATCGCCTGCCGCGCATCCTGCCGCGACGCGTTGCGCAGGATCAGCCCCTGACGCTCGAAATCGCGCAGCAGGCGCGACAGGTAGCCGGGGTCGAGGTCGAGCTCGCGGCCGAGCCAGGTCGCTGTCGCGCCGTCGCGCTGCGCCAGCGCCTGCAACACCCGGCATTCGGTCAGCGAAAACGGCGTGTTGAGGAAGTGCTCCGACAGCACGCCGAGCTTGACTGTGTAAAAGCGGTTGAAACGGCGGATCGCGGCGATGCGCCGCTCGATCTCGGTGGCCATGACTCTCCCCATCGCAATGCGGATGGAAACGAGTCAATTATTTAATTGATAAAGTCAACTATTTGCTTCGAGCACCATCTGCGTCTGGGTGACGATGGCGACAAGCCGGCCCCCCGCGGTGGAGATGCGCGTGGTCCAGACCTGGGTGCGGCGGCCGCGATGTACCGGCGTCGTCTCGCCGACCAGCCGCGTGCCGATCGGCGCACCGGCGATGAAATTGGTCTTGCTTTCGAGCGTCGTGGTTGTCATGCCATCGGGCAGATTGAGGATGGTGCCCGCCGCGCCGAGCGTGTCGGCGAACGCCATCAGGGCGCCGCCATGGATCGTCGTCGGCCGCGTGCAGAGTTTGGGGGTGACCTCAAGTTCGGCAACGACCTTGTCCTTATCGGCGGCGACAAAGACGATGCCCATCATCTCGGCAAAAGGGAGCGAGCGGGTCTTGAGGAATTCGAGCGGGCTCACCTCGGTCAGCCTCCGTATCCGGGTGGGCGGCGGGTGTGCCAGTCGGTCGCCTGCTGGTAGGCCCAGCCGATGCGCAGCGCCATCGCCTCGTCGTAAGGGCGGCAGACGATCTGCAGCGATAGTGGCAGCCCGCCGGCGGTAAATCCGTCCGGCACGGCCAGCCCGCACATTTCGAGGAGATTGAAGACGCGGGTGAAGTGCGCGTTGGTCGTGCTCTGGTCGACCGCGTCGTTGGGGACGGCGGCGGTCAACGTCGTCGGGGTCAGCAGCGCATCGACCCCATCGCGGTCGAGCGCGGTGAGGAAATCGGCCTTCATGCGGTCGCGCTCGGCGAGCGCGGCGAGATACTCATGGGCACGGATGTCGCGGCCCAACTGGATGCGTGGCCGCACCGCCGGGTCGATCGGCAGTGACGGATCGTCGACGAGCGCGCCGGTGAGCCGGTATGCCTCGGAGCCAATGATCCGCCCGGTCGCCGCGGTGGCGTCGGCAAAGGCGATCGGCAGCGCGATATCGACAATCTCGGCGCCGGCGCGCGCCAGCGTCTCGAGCGCGCCGTCATAGGCGGCGAGCATTTCAGGGTCGCAGCCATCGCGCTCGGCCCCCGGCATGCGCGCGAGGCGCAAGCCCTTGACCCCGCGGCGCAGCGACGGAAACGGGTCGCAAGGGGGCGGCGTGGAGAGCGTCAGGCGGTCGAGCGGGTCGACACCTTGCATGACCGTGAAGAGCAGCGCCGCGTCCTCGACCGAGCGCGCCATCGGCCCCGGCGTGTCGAGCGACGGCGCGAGCGGCAGGATGCCGTGGCAGCTCACCCGGCCGATTGTGGTCTTGAGCCCGGTGATGCCGCACCACGACGCCGGCAGGCGCACCGAGCCGCCGGTGTCGGTGCCGATCGCCCACGGCGCCATCGCGCTCGCCACCGCGACGCCCGAGCCGCTCGACGACCCGCCCGGGGTGCGCGCGACCTTGGTGTCCCACGGATTCCACGGCGTCCCCATGTGGTGGTTGGTGCCCCAGCCGCCCATCGCGAACTCGACCGTATGGGTCTTGCCGAGCACGATCATCCCGGCGGCGATGAGCTTTTTCGCGAGGGTCGCGGTGGTCGGCGACCGGCGCTCGCGCCACGCCATCGAGCCGCCGGTGGTCACCCGGCCTTCGAGGTCGATGAGGTCCTTCAAAGCGATCGGCACCCCGTGCAGCGGGCCAATCTGGTGTCCCGAGCGGATCGCCTTGTCGGCTGCCTCGGCGGCAAGCCGCGCCTCGTCGGCATAGACAGCGATAAAGGCGTGGAGTTGCTGGTCTTGCGCAGCGATCCGCTTGAGGAACGCGTCAGTGACCTCGACCGGCGACAATTTGCGGCCGGAAATCGCGGCGGACAGTGCGGTGGCGGAAAGCAGGCTGGGGTCGCCGGTGGGCATCGGTCGGGGCCTCGTTGGCGGTGGCGGCAAACGAGGATACGCCGCGCCACGGCGCGCCTCCAAGGCTCAATCCGTCACGGGGGCTGGCCTCTCCCATCCAGAAAATCGCCATGACCCAGCGGGCGGACATGCTAAGCTTTGAGTGAAACCGGGCGAGAGGACAAGACGATGGATTGGACCGAGCGACGCACCCGCTTTCGCGCTCTTCTCGCCGGCGGGCGCTGCGTGCATCCGGGCTCGGTCTATGACGCGATCTCGGCGCGCATCGCCGAGGATCTGGGGTTCGAGGTCGGCATCTTCTCCGGCTCGATCGGCTCGATGGCGGTGCTGGGCGCGCCCGACATCGTCGTCTTGACCCTGACCGAGTTCGCTGGGCAGGCAAACCGCGTCTGCCGGGCCGGCAATCTGTGCCTGCTGGTCGATGCCGATCACGGCTACGGTAATGCGCTGAATGTGCGGCGCACGGTCGAGGAGTTGGAGACCGCGGGCGTCTGCGCGATGTCGATCGAGGATACGGTGCTGCCGCGGCCCTATGGACCTTCGGGCAAGCCGACCCTGATCCCGGTCGAGGAAGGCATCGGCAAGATGAAGGCGGCGCTCGACGCCCGCCAGGACAAAGAGCTCGTCATCGCCGGGCGCACCAGCGCGCTGGCGATCACCGGGCTCGACGACGCGATGCGCCGGGCCAAGGCTTACGAAGCGGCCGGGGTCGATGCGATCTTTCTCGCCGGGGGGATCACCACGGAGGCGATCGCCGCGATCTCGTCGGAGATCAAAATCCCGCTGATCACCGGCGGCGGGGCCGGCTCGCTCGCTGACCTCGACTGGATGGCGGCGCACAAGGTGCGCGTCGCGCTGCAAGGCCACGCGCCGTTCAGCGCCGCGGTGCAGGCGGTGTACAATACGCTGAAGGCGCTGCGCGACGGCACCAAGCCGGAGGCGCTGACCGGCATCGCGCCCGCCGAGCTGATGCGCCGGGTCACGCGCGGCGATCACTATGCGCAATGGACCAAGGATTTCCTCGGCGGGGCCTAAGATGAAAGAAGGGGGATACGTGAGGGCTTTTCTGTCAGCCGCGTTGCTGCTCGCCACCGCCGGGTGCGCCGACACCACTTGGCCGCCGCAATGGGTGTGGACGCCGACCTGGTGGTCGCATCCCGGGCAGCTGACGCTGAGCAACTACCGCTTTGCGATGGTGGGCGTTCAGGCGGTCATGGCGACCGGGCCGGATTGCGCGCCGGCCAATCCGGCGGCGCCGGCCGCGGCATTCGAGCTGCCCTACAAAGGCTCGCGGGTGCTTGTCGCGGCGCCGAATGCCGATGTCTGCTGGCGCCGCCAGCTGGCCAATGGGCAATGGACCGAGTGGAACCGCGCCTTCACCGGCTCGGGCCGCTATATCGAAGCACAGCTTTAACGCCGCCGTGCCGCTGCTTACACTGCGCGGGAGATGACCGGCCGCCGCGACCTGTTTCCGCCGATCGAGCCTTATCGCACGGGGCGGCTGCGCCTCGATTCGCGGCACACGATGTACTGGGAGGAGTCGGGCAACCCGAAAGGGACACCTGTGCTGTTTCTTCACGGCGGCCCCGGCGCCGGGGCGACGCCGGTGCACCGGCGTTTTTTCGATCCCGCGCACTGGCGCATCGTGATCTACGACCAGCGCGGCGGCGGGCGCTCGACGCCACTAGGCGAAACCGCCGACAACACCCCGGCTCATCTCGTCGCCGACATCGAGGCGCTGCGCCGTGAGTTGGGCATTGCGAAGTGGGTGGTGTTTGGCGGCTCCTGGGGATCGACCCTGGCGCTGCTTTACGCCGAGGCCGACCCCGCGAGCTGCCGCGGGCTCATCCTGCGCGGCATCTTTCTCGCCCGGCAGGCCGAGATCGACTGGTTTCTCTACGGCATCGCGGCGGTGTTTCCCGAGGCGTGGCGCGCCTTCGCCGGCTTTGTCGGCGAGGCGGAGCGGGGGGATCTGCTGGCGGCGTATTATCGCCGGCTGATCGACCCGGACCCGCGCATTCATATGCCAGCGGCGCGCGCCTGGAGCCTCTACGAAGGGGCATGCTCGACGCTCCTCCCCAACCCCGAGACGATCGCTGCCTTTGGCGAGGACCGGCTCGCCCTCGGCCTCGCGCGGATCGAGGCGCATTTCTTCAGCCACCACCTGTTTTCCGGCGCCGACGATCTCATCACCCGCATCGCCCGCATCCGGCACCTGCCGGGGATCATCGTCCAGGGCCGCTACGACATGGTCTGTCCCATCCGCGGCGCCGACGAGCTCGCACGCGCGTGGCCGGAGGCAGAATACATCATCGTGCCCGATGCCGGCCACTCGGCGATGGAGCCGGGAATCCGCGAGCAACTCGTTCTCGCCGCTGAGCGCATGAAGCGCGGTTGATAGGCAGCGGCCGGATGAGCGCTTCGGTTTCGCTTGCCGCGGAGACGATCGGCCCTAATATGCGGTTTCGCTGTTGGGCTTGTAGGCTTGCGTCGGGCGGGTGAGGGGAAGTGCCAGTGAAAACGGTCGCGAAGCACATGCTGGCGCTGGTGGCGCTCGTCGCGGTGGCGCTTGTCGCGCCGCCGGTGTCGGCGCAGCAACTCTCGTTCGGCGGCGTCTCGCTGGGCTCGCCGGGCGGTCCGCCGCGGCTCGCGCTTGGCGCCGGCGCGTTCGACATCACCCCGGGTGGACAGCGCTTTGCCGGCACGCAGGGCGTCTTTCGCGGCGAATACCATTTCGGTGATGTGCTGATCCCGCTGTTCTCGCCGTTTGTTGGCGTTGATGTCACGACCAAGGGCGGCAGCTACGTCTATGGCGGGTTCGGCTTCGACGTCAATTTCGGGCCGAACTGGGTGCTGACGCCAAACGGCGCGTTGGGCTTCTACCAACGTGGCGACGGCACCAAGCTCGGATCGTGGATGGAATTCCGCTCGGGCGCCGAGCTCGACTACAAGTTCGCCGACCAGTCGCGCCTCGGCCTGTCGGTGCAGCACACCTCGAACGCCGGGCTGACCAAGTACAACCCCGGCGAGCAGGAAATTTTGCTCGTCTATCAGCTGCCGCTGCCTTGGTGAGCGGCGCTCCGGCCTGACCGGAGGACATTATGGACATTGCGGGACACGCGGCTCTTGTCAGCGGTGGCGCGTCAGGGCTGGGCCGGGCGACCGCGACGGCGCTGGCGGCCGCTGGCGCCAAGGTCGCGCTGCTCGATATCAACGGCGCGGCGGCCGAGGCCGCGGCCAAGGAGCTCGGCGGCATCGGCTTGGCGTGCGACGTCACCAGCGCCGAGGGCACGGAAGCGGCTGTGGCCGCCGCGCGCGACCGGCACGGGCCGGCGCGGATCGTCGTCAATTGCGCCGGGATCGGCCGCGCCGGCCGGATCATCGATCGCGACGGCAAAGCGATGCCGCTCGAACAATTCCAGCAAGTTATCGCGGTCAATCTCATCGGCAGCTTCAACCTGCTGCGCATCGCGGCGGTGGACATGGCGGGGCTCGACCCGCTCGCCGACGGCGAGCGCGGCATTATCCTGATGACCGCCTCGATCGCCGCTTATGACGGGCAGATCGGTCAGGCGGCCTACAGCGCCTCGAAAGGCGGCGTCGTTGGCCTGACCTTGCCGGCGGCGCGCGAGCTGGCGCGTTACGGCATCCGCGTGGCCGCGATCGCGCCCGGCGTCTTTGCGACGCCGATGCTTGCCGGCCTGCCCGAAGCGGCGCAAACCAGTCTCGCCGCCGGCGTGCCGTTTCCGCAGCGGCTTGGCCGACCGGAGGAATACGCCGCGCTGGCGCTGCATATCGTCGGCAATCGGATGATCAACGGCGAGGTCATCCGCCTCGACGGCGCGCTGCGCATGCCGCCGCGTTAGGGGTTACGGCGTCGGCGGCTTCCGGTCGCGCGCGGGGGCGATCTCGTCGATCGCGGCAGCTTCCTTGATGTCGCGCTCGCTGAGGCCCTCGACATCATGGGTCGCGAGGACGATCTCCACCCGGTTGTAGACATTGAAGATTTCCGGATGGTGATCCATCTTCTCGGCGATCAGCGCGATGCGGCTCAAAAAGCCCCAGGCCTCGGAGAAATCGCTGAAGTGATAGCTTTTGCGAATCGCATCGCGGTCTTCGACCTCGCTCCAACCGTGCAGCGTCGCCAATGCCGCGTGGCGCGCTGCGCCGACCAGCTTCTCGACCATCTCACCCTCCCATCTTGTCGTCTGAGAGCAAGTGCGCAGCCGGGATGCCGCGGTCAAGCGGGAATGCCGCTGTGACGGCCAGTCGGGCGCCATCGCTCGCCGATATCGAGGCGCTGGCCTATCGCGCGCTGGCGACGATCCCCGCCGAGGTAACCGCACAACTCGGGCCGCTGGTGATCCGCGTCGAGGAATTTCCCGACGAGGAGACCGAGGAAGAAATGGAGCTCGAAAGCCCGTTCGACATCTTGGGGCTCTATCGCGGCGTCGCGCTGCCGCATCAAAGCGTCACCACCCCGCGCACCGAAATCGACATGGTATTCCTCTATCGCCGGCCGATCCTCGACTATTGGTGCGAGACCGGCGAGGACCTGGCCGCCGTGGTGCGGCACGTGCTGATCCACGAGATCGGCCACCATCTCGGCTTCAGCGACGAAGATATGGAGCGGATCGAGGAGGGCTAAAGGAGCGTGGCAACGCGGCTCCTGAGCTCCGGGAGCGCTTCCGCCGCGAACCACGGGTTTTGCCGTTCCCAGAAGGTGGTGCGCCAGCTCGGATGCGGTAGCACGAAGAACTCCGGCAGAAACTCACGCCATCGCGCGACCGTGCCGCCGAGCGTCTCGCGCCTTGTCTGCGGTAGGTAGTAGCGGGTCGCGTAGCCGCCGACCAGCAGGGTCAGCCCGACCGCGGCGAAATGCGGCCGCAGCCGCGCGTGCCACAGCGGCGCGCATTCGGGGCGCGGCGGCAGGTCACCGCCGTTCTTGTCGCGGCCGGGATAGCAGAAACCCATCCCCATCACCGCGACCCGGCTCTCGTCGTAAAAGGCGTCGCGAGCGATCCCCATCCAGTCGCGCAGCCGGTCGCCGCTGCGGTCGTTAAAGGAGAGTCCGGTCTCGTGCACCAGTGTGCCGGGCGCCTGGCTGATGACGAGCAGCCGCGCCGCCGGTGAGCCGCGCACGATCGGCCTCGGGCCTAGCGGCAGGCAGGGTGCGCATAGCGTGCAGGCGCGGATTTCGGCGAGAAGCGGGGCGAACGGGTCGGGCGAGTTCATCGCCGCTTATAAAAGCAGGTTTTGCTTCTGGCATCGCGTTTGCTCCGCGCCTCGCGTCGACAATGTGAGGCTGCGCGATTTGCCGGGTGATCCGCTACGTCCCCTGAAGGTGCTGTTGGCGGATTCCGATCCCGATCGGGCGGCGATCCTCGAACAGCGCCTAGGCGAGATCGGCGACGCGATCATCCTGCGCGTGCCAGCCGGGCGCAACCTCATCGGGGCGGTGCCAGAACTGGCGCCGGACGTCATCATTGTCGACATGGCGCGGCCCGACCGCGACGGGCTCGACGATCTACGCCGCGCCGGCGCGGCAAATCCGCGGCCCGTCGTGATGTTCGTCGATCGCGACGACCGCACCTTCATGGAAGAAGCGATCGCCGCCGGGGTCAGCTCCTACAACGTTGTCGGCGCTGCCTTTCCGGACGTGAAGCCGATCGTCATGGCGGCGGTCGCGATTTTCCGCAAGCACCAGCAGGTCGCCGACGACCTGACGCGCGCAAGGGCGACGTTGCTCGAGCGCGACAACATCAACCGCGCCAAATCGATGCTGATGCGTCAACGCAACATCGACGAACCGCAAGCCTATCGCTGGCTGCGGCGGCGGGCCATGAACGAGAGCCGGCGGATCGGCGATGTCGCCGCCGAGCTGCTCGCCAGCGAGGGGAAGGCGCCTGAATGACGAGCCGATCTGTCTTTCACATCGGATTGCTGCGGCTGACCGATGCCGCGCCACTAATCATCGCCCGCGAACTTGGCTGTTTCGCCGCCGAGAATGTTGACGTGTCGCTGTCGGTCGAGCCCTCGTGGGCGAACATCGCCGACAAGCTCTCCTTTGGGCTGCTTGACGGGGCGATGCTGTTGCCGCCGCTGGCCTTGGCGCTGCATCTGGGCCTGAGCGGGGGCGGCGGGCCGGAGCCGATCGTCGTGCCGGCGGCGCTGAGCCTCAACGGCAACACGGTAACCCTGGCCGAGCGCTGGGCTGGCGCGATCCTCGGCAGCGGGATCAGGATGCCGGCGATCGAGACGGCGCGGCGATTTCGCAGCCTGATCCGCGAGCGCGCCGAAAAGCCGGTGCTTGCGGTGGTGCACACGTTTTCGACGCATAATTTTCTGCTGCGCTATTGGCTGGCTGCGGGCGGCGTCGACCCGGATCGCGAGGTGACATTCACCGTCGTGCCGCCGGCCCAAACAGCCGACGCACTGGCGGCCGGCAAGATCGACGGGTTTTGTGCCGGCGCGCCGTGGGGCGCGGTCGCGGCGCGCGCCGGGATCGGCCGCACCGTCGCCACGTCGAGCGCGATCTGGAACCACGGCACCGAAAAGGTCTTCGCCGTGCGGCGCCGCATCGCCGACGAAGAGCCCGGACGCCTGCAAGCGGCGCTGCGCGCGGTATTGCGTGCCGCCGCCTATTGCGACGACTCGGCAAACGCCGCCGCCGTCGCCGAAATTCTTGCACAGGAGCGATACCTCGGGCTTCCGCCAGAGATCATCCGGACCTCTTTGCCCGGTGCGACGCCGGACGGGGACGCCGATGTTTCCGTGTTCCTTGCCAATGCCGCGACCTTTCCGTGGCTGTCGCATGCGGAGTGGTATCTCGGCCAGATGCGCCGCTGGGGCTATCTCGACGGCGCGGCTGATATAGCGTCGGAGTCGGCGATCTTTCGCCCGGATCTTTACGCGCGGGCTGCCATCTCCCTTGGATTGCCGGTGCCGGCCGGCCCGCGAAAAAACGAAGGCCGTCACACCGCCGCCTGGCAGCTGCCGGCGTCACCGCTGCCGATTGCGATGGGGCCCGATCAATTCATGGATGGAGTCTGCCATGATTTTGTCCCATTTGATTGACGTCGCCAAGACATGCCTAAATTTTTTGCGGCGCACAAAGTTTTGTCGCTTGCCTGCGAAGCGGGCAATTTCTTCAGAAGTATTGTCCTCATTAAATAAGATTCCTCCCGAATTTGCGATGGCATGGGGCTTGCTCTTGCCATTAGCTCGCTGAATGCGGTTGCGTTGCACTGCAATGACGAGCGCTGGATGATCCCAAAGACGGGGTGATCTGACCGCGGGGCGTCATGCCCCTGTTGTTACCGTGGGTCAAGGGCGGCCCGCACGCACGATCGAGCCTGCCATCAGCGAACTCCGCGGCCGATGCGTTGCGATGCAAGGCGTGAACATGAACAAGCGCGAAACCTGGATTTCCGACTGGAATCCCGAGGACAACGAGTTCTGGGAAAGCAAGGGCAAGACGGTTGCCCGACGCAACCTGATCTTCTCGATCCTCGCCGAGCATCTCGGCTTCTCGATCTGGCTGATCTGGAGCATCGTCGCGACAAAGCTGCCGGCGGCGGGCTTTCACTACTCGACCGAGCAGCTGTTTCAGCTTGTGGCGCTGCCCGGGCTGGTCGGCTCGCTGATGCGCTTTCCCTATACCTTCGCCGTGCCGATCTTCGGCGGGCGGAACTGGACGGTCGTCAGCGCCTCGCTGCTCTTTGTCCCGACGATCCTGCTCGCCTATTTCGTGACGCAGCCGGATACGCCTTACGGGCTGATGCTGCTCGTCGCGGCGACGGCGGGGCTGGGCGGCGGCAATTTCGCCTCGAGCATGGCCAATATCTCGTTCTTCTATCCCGACCGGATGAAGGGCTGGGCGCTCGGGCTCAACGCCGCGGGGGGCAATATCGGGGTCAGCACGGTGCAGTTGCTGGTACCGATCCTGATGGCCTTTGGCGTCATCAATTTCTACCAGGCCAGCCCTGTCGCCGGCGTCTATCTCCAGAACGCCGGGCTGATTTGGCTGCCTTTTGTCGCCTTCGCGGTCTATGGCGCGGCGCGCTACATGAACAACCTCACCAGCGCGCGCTCGACCTTCAAGGACCAGCTCGCCATCACCGGGCGCAAGCACACCTGGGTGATGTCCTGGCTCTACATCGGCACGTTTGGCTCGTTCATCGGCTATTCCGCCGCCTTCCCGCTGCTGATCAAGACGCAGTTCCCGGCGATTACGGTCGGCGTTGCGTTTCTCGGGCCGCTGGTCGGCTCGGTTGCACGGCCGTTCGGCGGGCTCCTGGCCGATCGGGTCGGCGGCGCGCGCGTGACGTTCTGGAATTTCGTCGCGATGGGCCTCGCGACGATGGGCGTCATGTATTACGTCGACATCAAAAGCTTCCCCGGCTTCCTGGCGATGTTCCTGGTACTGTTCATCACCACGGGCGTCGGCAACGGCTCGACCTTCCGGATGATCCCGTCGATCTTCCGCGAGGAAAAGCTGCGCGAGGCAAAGGGCACGGGCGAGGTCGGTCGCGCGGCGGCGGTCAAGGCCGCGGCCACCGACAGCGCCGCGGTGATCGGCTTTGTCTCGGCGATCGGCGCATGCGGCGGTTATCTGATCCCGCGCAGCTTTGGCGCCTCGATCGCCGCGACGGGCGGGCCGCATTTGGCGCTTGAGGCGTTCCTCACCTACTACATCACCTGTATCGCGGTGACCTGGTGGTACTACCTGCGCCGGAACCTGTTCGCGCAGCTTGCGCCCACCAACCTCGCGCAAGCGCGGGTTTGAGGGCAGCGCGATGACCCCGCGGCAAGTGGCGCTGGTCCAGGCGAGCTTCGCTCGGGTCGCGCCGATCGCCGAGCAGGCGGCCGCCTTGTTCTATGGGCGCCTGTTTGAGACGGCGCCTGAAACAAGGGCGCTGTTCTCAGGCGATATGGTCGTTCAGGGACAAAAGCTCATGGGCGCGATCACCACAGTTGTGACCAACCTCGACGATCTCGGCGCGGTCGTCCCGGTCGCGCAGGCGCTGGCGAAGCGCCACGTCGGCTACGGCGTCCGGCCGGAGCATTACGAGCCGGTCGGCGCCGCGCTGCTGTGGACGCTGGAGCAAGGCCTAGGCGGAGATTTCACCGCCGATGTGAGCGCCGCCTGGGCGGCCGCCTATGGCGCGCTCTCGGGCGCGATGATCGCCGCCGCCTATCCGGAGAGCTGAGCCATGGACGGGGGCATTTTTCCGAGAGAACGGCTCGTCGTCGTCGGCAACGGGATGGCGGCGATGCGAACGGTCGAGGAGCTGCTGGCCCGCGCGCCGGAGCGCTACGCGATCACCGTGATCGGCGCCGAGCCGCACCCCAACTACAACCGCATCATGCTGTCCTCGGTGCTGGCGGGTGAGAAGACGGTCGACGACATCGTCATCAACGGCCGCGATTGGTACGCCGAAAACGGCGTTGCCCTGGTGACCGGCAACCCGGCGACGGCGATCGACCCGGCGGCGAAGACGGTCACGGTCGGCGGCGAGCCCATCGCCTACGACAAGCTGCTGCTCGGCACCGGCTCGAAACCGCTGGCGCCGCCGATCCCTGGGCTGAATTTGCCCGGGGTGCGCGCGTTTCGCGACATCGCCGATGTCGACGCGATGGTCGAGGCGTCCGAGCGCCATCGCCGCGCGGTGGTGATCGGCGGCGGGTTGCTGGGTCTTGAAGCCGCCTGGGGCCTGAAGCGGCGCGGCATGTCGGTCGCGGTCGTGCATCTGATGTCGACGCTCATGGAGCGCCAGCTCGATGCCACAGCCGGCGAGCTGTTGCAGCGCGACCTCGATGCGCGCGGCATCGCCTTTTTTACCGACGGCCAGACCGAGGAAATTTTGGGCGAGGAGCGCGCCGAAGGCGTGCAGCTCGCCGACGGGCGTAAGATCGAGGCCGACCTCGTCGTGCTGGCGATCGGCATCCGGCCCAATATCGATTTGGCGCGCGCCACCGGGCTCGATGTCAATCGCGGCCTCCTGGTCGGCGATGACATGCGCACCAGCGACCCGGACATCTACGCGGTCGGCGAGTGCATCGAGCATAACGGCCAGGTGTTCGGCCTTGTCGCGCCGATCTGGGAGCAGGCGAAGGTGTGCGGTGCGCGGCTCGCCGGTGACATAGAGGCGGCCTATGTACCGCCGCCGGTCTTCACCAGTCTCAAGATCACCGGGGTCGACGTGTTCTCGGCCGGCGCGCTTGCCGCCGCCGATGAGGCCGACGAGGAAATCACGCTCCACGACGCGCGGCGCGGCGTCTACAAAAAGGTCATCCTGCGCGACAACCGCGTCGTCGGCAGCGTGCTCTACGGCCATGTCGTCGATGGCTCGTGGTACGTGCAGCTGATGCGCGACAAGACCGATGTGTCGGCGTTCCGCGACCAGCTGGTCTTCGGCCGCGCCTTTGCCGAGCGGGCGGGCGCTCCGGCGCCGAAGATCGACATCGCCGCGATGCCCGACGGCGAGCAGGTCTGCGACTGCAACGGCGTTTCCAAAGGCCGCATCTGCGCGGCCATCAACGAGAAGGGGCTTGCGACGCTCGACGCGGTGCGGGCGCACACCAAGGCGTCGGCCTCGTGCGGCTCGTGCACCGCCAAGGTCGAGGCGATCCTCGCCCATATGGGCGGCGCGGTGGCGCATCGCGCCGACCCGCCGCTATGCAAATGCACCGATCACGGCCACGATGCGGTGCGTCAGGCGATCCGCGAGCGCGAGTTCACGTCGATCGCCGAGGTGCGCGAGGCGCTCGGCTGGAAGACCCCGGACGGCTGCCAGAAATGCCGCCCGGCGCTCAACTATTACCTGATCTGCACCTGGCCCGAGAGCTATCGCGACGACGCGCAGTCGCGCTTCGTCAACGAGCGGGTGCATGCCAATATCCAGAAGGACGGCACGTTCTCCGTCGTGCCGCGCATGTGGGGCGGGCTCACCAACCCGCGCGAGCTGCGCGCGATCGCCAATGTCGCGGAGAAATACGCGATCCCGACGGTGAAGATCACCGGCGGCCAGCGCATCGACCTGCTCGGCGTCAAGAAAGAGCAGCTGCCCGTGGTGTGGGGCGAGCTCAACGAGGCGGGGCTCGTCTCCGGCCATGCTTACGGCAAGGCGCTGCGCACGGTGAAGACCTGCGTCGGCAGCGAGTGGTGCCGCTTCGGTACGCAGGATTCGACCGGGCTCGGGGTCAAGATCGAGAAGATGCTGTGGGGGTCCTGGACACCGCACAAGGTCAAGCTCGCGGTCTCGGGCTGCCCGCGCAACTGCGCCGAGGCGACGATCAAGGATATCGGCGTGGTCTGCGTCGAGGCGGGATACGACATCGTCGTCGGCGGCAATGGCGGGGTCGAAGTGCGCGTCACCGATCACCTTGTGCGCGTCGCGACCGAGGCCGAGGTGCTCGAATATGTCGGCGCCTTTATGCAGCTCTACCGCGAGGAGGCGCGCTACCTGGAACGCACCGCGCCGTGGGTCGCGCGCATGGGCATCGATTACGTGCGCGAGCGGGTCGTCGCCGACGCCGGCAACCGCCGTGCGCTTTACCAGCGCTTCATCGCCTCGCAGCGCAAGGTGCAGGACGACCCCTGGGCGAAGCGCGCGGCCGGCGAGGCGGCGCACGAATACCGCGCATTGGCTGACCTTGGGGCCGAGCTCGGCTGAGATGGCGGACACCTGCTGGATCGAAATCGGCGACCTCGCCGATATCCCGCGGCGCGGCGCGCGGCGGGTGACACGGCCGGGCGCGGCGCTGCCGATCGCCGTGTTCCGCACCGCCGAAGATGAGATTTTCGCGCTGGTCGATCGTTGCCCGCACAAGGACGGGCCGCTCTCCGAAGGCATCGTCCAGGGCTGCGCTGTGGCGTGCCCACTGCACGGCTGGGTGATCCAGCTCGACAGCGGCGAGGCCGAGGCCCCCGACGAGGGAAGCACCCGCGCGATTCCGGTGAAAGTCGAGGCCGGCCGCATATGGTTGCATATGCCGTCGCTCGAAATTTGCGATCTTTAATGAAATGACCGGTGCCGCGCCTGTGCGGACGACTTGTCCCTATTGCGGCGTCGGCTGCGGCGTGCTGGCGGACGCCGGCGGGACCATCACCGGCGACCCCGACCATCCCGCCAATCGCGGGCGGCTGTGCTCGAAGGGCGTCGCGCTCGCGGAGACGCTCAACGATGCCGGCCGGCTGACCCGCCCGCTCATCGGCGACAGGGAGGCCGATTGGGGTGAAGCGCTCGACCTCGTCGCCGAGCGTTTCTCGCGGACTATCGCCGGTCACGGCCCGGATTCGGTCGCGTTCTATGTCTCCGGCCAGTTCCTGACCGAGGACTATTACGTCGCCAACAAGCTGATGAAGGGGTTTATCGGCAGCGCCAATATCGACACCAACTCGCGGCTGTGCATGGCCTCGTCGGTGGCGGGGCATATCCGCGCCTTCGGCGAGGACATCGTCCCCGGCTGCTACGACGACATCGACGAAGCCGACCTTGTCGTGCTCGTCGGCAGCAACATGGCGTGGTGCCATCCGGTGCTGTACCAGCGGCTCGCTGCCGCCCGCGAGACGCGCGGCACGCGCATCGTGGCGATCGATCCGCGCCGCACCGCGACGTGCGAGAGCGCGGACCTGCATCTCGCGCTGCGCCCCGGCAGCGATGTCGCGGTTTTCGCCGGGCTGCTCGTCCATCTCGCCGCTTGCGGCGCCTGCGATGCAGCGCCGGGGGCGGGGTTCGCCGAGGCGCTGGCCGCCGCGCAAAAGACAGCGCCGTCGCTCGAGGCGGTCGCCGCGCTGGCCGACCTTCCGGTGGCCGTTCTCGTCCGGTTCTACGAATGGTTCGCCGCGACCCGGCGCAGCGTGACGCTCTATTCGCAGGGCGTGAACCAATCCTCCGCCGGCACCGACAAGGTCAATGCGATCGTCAACTGCCATCTCGCGACGGGCCGCATCGCCCGGCCGGGCATGGGGCCGCTGTCGCTGACCGGGCAGCCCAATGCGATGGGCGGGCGCGAGGTCGGCGGTCTCGCCAACCAGCTTGCTGCGCATATGGGGTTTGATGAGGCGAGCCTTGACCGCGTGCGCCGGTTCTGGGACGCCCCGCGCCTCGCAAGGCGGCCGGGCCTTAAGGCTGTCGAGTTGTTCGAGGCGGTGCTCGATGGCCGCGTCAAGGCGCTGTGGATCATGGGCACCAATCCGGCGGACAGCATGCCGCGCGCCGGGCGGGTGCGCGAGGCGCTGGATGCCTGCCCCTTTGTCGCGGTCAGCGATTGCTGGCCGACCGACACGACACGCCTTGCCGATGTCGTGCTGCCCGCCGCCGGGTGGGGCGAGAAGGAGGGGACCGTCACCAATTCCGAGCGCTGCGTCTCGCGCCAGCGCGCGTTCCGCGCGCCGCCCGGCGTGGCGCGACCCGATTGGTGGGCGATGTGCCAGGTAGCGCGGCGGATGGGGTGGGAGGAGGCGTTCGCCTACCGCGGCCCCGTCGACATCTTCCGGGAGCATGCCGCGCTCTCCGCTTTCGAGAACGATGGCGAGCGGCATTTCGACATTGGCGGGCTGGCGGAGATCAGCGACGACGAATACGAGCGGCTTCAGCCGGTGCAATGGCCGGTGCCGCGCGCTCGCGTGCCGGCCGGCACCAAGCGGATCACACCTCTCAAATCCCGCCTCGTTGCGGCCCCGTACCGGCCGCTGGCGCAGCCGGCCGATCACGACTGGCCGCTGGTGCTCAACACCGGCCGCGTGCGCGACCAGTGGCATACCATGACGCGAACCGGGTTCGTGCCGCGGCTGATGACCCATCAGCGCGAGCCGCTGCTCGATATGCATCCCGCCGATGCCGAACGGCTGGGCCTCGCGCCGGGCGCGCTGGCCCGGGTCGAGACACTCTATGGCGGCACGGTGATGCCGGTTCGCCTGACGACGGCACAGCGGATCGGCGAAGTCTTCGCGCCGATGCATTGGACCGATCTCCACTCATCGGCGGGGCCGGTCGGCCGGCTGGCCGGGGCGGCGGCCGACCCAATTTCGGGGCAGCCCGAGCTGAAAGCAACGCCGGCGCGGGTGTCGCCGGTGGCGACCTTCTGGCGGGGATTGTTGCTGCGGCATAAAGGCATGCCGTCGCCGGCGGGCCCCTGTTACTGGGCCCGCGCGCCGCTCGCGCTGGGCGAAGCATTCGAGCTCGCGGGATGGGAGCCGCTGCCGAGCGGGCAGGGGACCGAGGCCTGGATACTCGCGCTACTCGGCGCCCCGGCGAGTGCGGAGCTCGTCATCTATGCCGATCCGGGACGTGGCGCGTTTCGCTATGCCAGCATCGTCGATGATCGCCTGGAAGCATGCCTCTTGCTGTCGCGCCGTGCCGAGGATTTACCGGCGCGCGAAGACTTTATCGCTGCTCTGGGCGGGGAAGTCGCGTCATCGGCGCGGCTGGCGCTGCTGGCCGGATGCAGGGGAAACGAGGGCGCGGCCGGGCGGACGGTATGCTCGTGCTTTGCGGTCGGGCTACGGACGCTGCGCGATGCGATCGTCGAGCGCCGGCTGACCAGCGTTTCCGCCATCGGCCGGGCGCTGCGCGCCGGCACCAATTGCGGTTCGTGCATTCCCGAGCTGGCGGCGATCCTGCGCAGCGCTGGGGCTTAGGAGCG
>DATJSH010000156.1:0-65924 GCA_035504235.1 Allostellaceae bacterium
TGCTTTGTCGCGGTGCTGGTGCGCGCCCAGCTCGCCGGCTTCGACCGCACGCTCGAAGAGGCGGCGCTCGATCTCGGTGCACGGCCGCTCGGCGTGCTGTGGCGTGTGACCTTGCCGGGGATCAGCCCGGCGCTGGTCTCCGGCTGGCTGCTCGCCTTTACCTTGTCGCTCGACGATCTCGTCGTCGCGAGCTTTGTCTCCGGCCCGTCGGCGACCACCCTGCCGATGGCGGTCTATTCGAGCGTGCGGATCGGCGTCACGCCCGAGATCAACGCGCTGGCAACGGTGTTTCTCGGCGTCGTGATCCTCACCGTCGCGCTCGCCTTCTCACTAATCGCCCGGCAGGAACGCCGGCGCCTCGCGGACGGCTGACAATGCGACGGCTGCTGATCACGTTCCTGCTGGCGCTGAGCCTTGCTCCGCGCGCCGGCGCCGCTTCGCTCAACGCCGAACAGATGGCGGCGATCGACAAGGCCGCGGACGCGTTTCTCGCAAAAGCCGCGGACGCCAAGAAAACCGGCATGGTGCCGCGCCAGTCGGATCCCGCCGTGGCGGCACTGCTCGACACCGTGTTCGATACCAGCGCGCTCAACCACGGGCCGCTGGACTTCGGCGATCTTGCCAAGCTCGGCGATTGGCTCGATCGCCTGAACGCGGTCGGCGCGGTCTATCAATCAGCAGCCAACCGGGCGCACGATGTCGGCCTTTTCAGTGCAGAGATCGGCCGGTTTTTAGATGCCGCGCTCGCCATATTGCAGGCGAGCGTCGATTGCGACGTGGCGAATTCCGCCGCGCATCCAGACGCTAAACCGACCGCGAAGGATCAGGCCCGGCTCAGCAAAAAGCGTGAAGATGTTGCCGCCTCTCTCGCCAAGATGATCGGTGTGCTGCGGGTTTCGGGGGTCACGGTCGGCTGGATTGACGACCGGCTGCGCGCGTTGTCGGCGGCGTCGTCGAGCATGGCGCGGTTTCTGACGCCCGAACAGCTTGCCCGGCTGCGCGCCGAAGCGCTGCGTTCGGCGGCTCAAAACCGCGACAAGAAGCTGCGGCTGATGTTCGACCGTCTCGCGGCGGCGCTCGCCGAGCCGCCGCCGCAAATGGCCGCGGCGACGCCCGCGCCGGCGGGCAACGAAGTCGCCCTCGAAGACGATGGACACGGCGACTACGCGGTGCCGGTACGCGTCGACGACACGCTGACCGCGAAATTCGTCGTCGATAGCGGCGCCAGCTTTGTCGTGCTGCCGAAAAACATGGTCGACGACCTGACCAAGTCGGGAGCGATCCAGCCCGGCGATGTGCTAGGCCGGCAAATCTACGTCACCGCCGATGGCAAGCATCACAAGGGAAACCTGCTCATACTGCGCCAACTTGAGGTGGGCGGGCATGTCGCCACCAATGTGATGGCCGGGGTCGCGCCGGAACGCGCCGAGCCGCTGCTCGGAATGAGCTTTCTCGAAAAGTTCAAGTCGTGGACGCTCGACAACAGACGCCATGTCTTGATCATCGCCGAGTGACGGCGTTTACGGTCGGGCCGGCCAGACCGGCTGGTGATAGCCGAGCGGCACCGTCGGATGCGCCCAATAGGGCTGGGTCTCCGACAGCTGCAGGGTCGGCGCGAGGTGGCGGAGCTTGCCGGCCGGGGTCACGCTCTCCATCGACCAGCTTTCGAGCTCGGCGGGGGTGAACTCGCTCGGGATGTCCTTGAGTTGGCCCTCGGGCACCTCGCCGCGGCCGACCAGCCAGCGGCCGGCCTGCGCCAGCGAGATGCGGACAAGCCAGCTGCCGCCTTCGGTCGCCCGGCGTTTGAGGGCGACGAGGGCGCCGAACGCCATCAGATAGCCGGTCAGATAATCGATCGCCGAGACCGGGTAGAATTGTGGGCCGGGCTCCTTGCCGGGAAACAGCTGGCCTTGGCGCCAGGTGATGCCGCTGACATTCTGCACCACCGTGTCGAAGCCGCGCCGCGAGGCGAACGGCCCGACATGGCTAAACGCGCATAGCGAGACATAGACAAGCCCGGGCCGTGCCGCCGCCAGCGCCTCCGGCGACAGGCCGCGGTCGCTCAGCGTGCCCGGCCGGTAGCCCTGGACGAACACGTCGGTCTCGCGCGCCAGGTCCTTGAGCGTCTGGAGCTGGGCGGGGTCGCGCAAATCGAGCTGGGCCGACAGTTTGCCGTGCCCGGTGTCGAATTCCTGGTAGCCGAGGTTCGGCAGGTGCGCGGCGGTGATCTTCAACACGTCCGCGCCGTGTTCGGCCAGGGTGCGCGCGCTCGACGGGCCGGCCAGCACACGGGTCAGGTCGAGCACGCGAACGCCGGCAAGCGGCCGGTCGCCGTCAGGGAGCTTTTCAATGGGGGCGTCTCCGATCTTGACGATCTCGAACAGCGGCAAGGTCGCGAGCGCCTCAGCCTGCGGGTGCTTCGCCCATTCCTCCATCGTACGCACCATGCCGCCAGCGCCCTTGGCGGCGATGATCGCCTCTTCGAGATCGAGAGCGTCCCACTTGGCGACCGCCTCGCGCACTTCGTCCTTGTTCTCGGCGCAGCCGAGCACCTTGAGCGCGGCGGCGCGATGGTTCGGGAAATTGGCGTGGATGTAGCTCCAGCGCCCGTTCTTGGCCGGGTACATGCCCATCACCGGGTTGCGCTCGTGCGAGATCTCGGCCTGTTCCATCTTGAGATAGTGGCCGCTGCGCAGTGAGGCGACGGCCCGCCTGGCGTTGACGCCGATGCCCTGCTTCTTGCCGCCACGCAGCTCCCAAAGGTCGGAGACGGCGAGCCCGATCGCGCCGAGGCAAGCGGCGCTGGTTTCGCCGATCTTGAACGATGTCGGCAAGATCGGGTCGCTGCCGCCGGTGAATTCGACCACGCGCGCCCGCTCGGGATCGAGCCCGGCGACCGGCAGAATGGTGCGCAAAGCGTCATGCGACATGGTTACAACCCTCCCTCGAGCCTGCGCGCTTGCCTCGGCCGCGCTCCTCTGTCGATGATGCCGCGAAACCCCGGGCGAAGGAAACGCTGATGAGCCGGATCATGATCGTCGTCGAATTCGAACTGAAGCCGCAGCACGCGAACGACTTCATCCAGCTGATGAAATCCCACGCCGAGGCGTCGCGCGCCGAGGACGGCTGTCAGCAATTTGACGTGCTGCAGGCCCAGGACGACCCCAACAAGGTGTTTTTCGTCGAGTCCTGGCGCGACGCCGAGGCGCTCGCGGTGCACTCGAAAGTGCCGCGCATGGAAGAAAACCGCGCGATTTACACGCCGTGGCTCAATTCTCGCAAGGCGACCCGCTGCAACGTGCCGTGACCGCGTGAGCCTAAATGCGAGTCGCGGCGGGATGTCGCATCACGGAACCATGCGGCAAAGCGGCCAATCTCTCGCTTGCGAGTCATTGGCTTTATCTATAATAAACCTCGCCTACGGCGCCGAGCGCGGGAGACGACAAAGATGAGGAACCTGGTGATCGCCCTGGCAGGCGGCACTGTTGTTGTGGCGGGCCTCTTGGGCGTCGCGATCGACCCGCAACTGCGGGGGCATGTCTGGCCGCAAGTAAAGGCCGCCGATACCCCGACGCCAGCGGTGCAACCGGGCATCCCCGTGACGCCTGGCGTCGTCAAGGCGGAGGACGTGCCGGTCTTCCTCGCCGGCATCGGCACGGTGCAGGCCTACAACATGGACCTGATCAAGACGCGGGTCGATGGGCAGATCGTCAAGGTCGATTTCCATGAAGGGCAAGAGATCCAGGCCGGCGATCCGCTGGTCCAGATCGACCCGCGTCCGTATCAGGCGGTATACGACCAGGCCACCGCCAAGCAGGAGACCGATCAGGCCAACTTAGACAACGCCCAGCGCAACTATAATCGCGACGCGCAGATCGTGAAGGCCAACCTCGCCGTCTCGCAGCAGCAATTCGACAACGACAAGGCGACCATGGCCGCCGATCAGGGCATGGTCGACAGCGACAAGGCCGCGATGGAAGCGGCGAAGGTCAATCTCGACTATTGCGATATTCGCGCGCCGATATCGGGCCGGCTTGGCGTGCGCCTGGTCGATGTCGGAAACATTGTCCACGCCGCGGACACGACGGGGCTGGTGTCGATCACGCAGACGAAGCCGATCTTCGTCACCTTCACGATGGCGCAGGAGCACCTGCACAAGATTCACGAGAGGCAAGCTCTGGGCGACCTTGTGGTCCAGGCATTCGGTACGGACAATAAGACGTTGGTATCGACCGGCAAGCTCTCGGTCGTCGACAATGCCGTCGACCAGACGACCGGGACGATCAAGCTGAAGGCGACCTTCGAGAATACCGACGAGCGGCTGTGGCCGGGCGAGTTCGTCAATGTCCGGCTCATTCTCAATACCCGTAAAGGCGCGCCGACCGTGCCGGCCGAGACCGTGCAGGACGGGCCCGATGGCAAATACGTCTATATCATCAAACCCGACGACACGGTGGCCCGGCGCCCGGTCGAGGTCGCGGCGGTGCAGGATGGGCTGGCTGTCATCGATAAGGGTTTGGAGCCCGGCGAAAAGGTGGTCGTCGACGGCCAATACCGGCTGACTGAGGGCGCGCGCATCCGCGATGCCGGCAAGTCGGGGGCGTCGGGCTAATCGTCTCGTTCCAGTCGCATAACGCAACCGCGCCGCCGCCGTAGGCCCTAAAAGCGGGTTCTCATGAACATCTCGGAACCGTTCATCCGTCGCCCGATTGCCACCTCGCTGCTGATGCTGGGCATCCTGGTGTTCGGCATCGGCGCTTACGGCCTGTTGCCGGTGGCGGCGCTGCCGAAGGTCGATTTTCCGACGATCGTCGTCTCCGCCAATTATCCAGGCGCCAGCCCCGACACGATGGCCTCCGCAGTCGCGACGCCGCTGGAGCAGCAATTCGCGGCGATCCCGTCGCTTTCGCAGATGACGTCGACAAGCGGCATCGGTTCGCTGTCGATCACGTTGCAGTTCGACCTCGACCGCAACATCGACGCCGCCGCCTCGGATGTACAGCAGGCAATCAACGCGGCGAGCGGATTGTTGCCGACGGATTTGCCGTCGCCGCCGACCTACCGCAAGACCAACCCCGCCGACCGGCCGGTGTTGATCTACGCGATCCACTCGGACGCGCTGCCCATCTACCGCGTCGACGACTACGCCTATACCATCTTGGCGCAGAAGCTATCGACCGTGCCCGGCGTGTCCGAGGCGCGCATTTTCGGCCAGCAGAGTTATGCGGCGCACATCCAGATCAATCCAGGCCAATTGGCGAACGAAGGCATCGGTCTGGAAGACGTGCGCAATGCACTCGCCGCGCAGACGCTGGACCGCCCCAAAGGCACGCTCGAGGGCGATCACCAGACCTATACGCTTGACACCAACGACCAGCTGTTTCACGCCGCGCAGTTCGACAATGTGATCGTTGCCTACCGCAACGGCGCGCCGGTGCGTGTGAAGGACATCGGCCACGCGATCGACGGCACCCAATATGCCCGGATCGGCGCGTGGTTCTTCGACCAGCCGGCCGAGGGCTTGGCGATCCAGCGCCAAGCCGGTGCCAATACCAACGAGCTTGTCGACAAGATTCAGCAAATGATTCCGCATATCCTGCGGTCTTTCCCGCCCTCGATCCATGTCGACCTCGTCTCGGATCGTTCGCTGGTCGTGCGTGCCGCGGTCAGGGACGTCGAGTTCACGATGATGCTCACCGTCGGGCTGGTGATCGTCGCCATCTTTATCTTTCTGCGTACGCTATGGGCGACGGTGATCCCCGGCATCGCGGTGCCGTTGTCGATCCTGATGACATTCGGCTTCATGTACGGGCTGGGCTTCAGCCTCGACAATATCTCGTTGATGGCCTTGACGATCTCGGTGGGATTCGTCGTCGACGACGCGATCGTGATGATCGAGAACATCGTCCGCTACATCGAAGCGGGCGACGGGCCCATGGAGGCGGCGCTGAAGGGCGCGGGCCAGATCGGCTTCACCATCATCTCGATCACCTTCTCGCTGATCGCCGTGTTCATCCCGCTCCTGTTCATGGGTGGGATCATCGGCCGGCTGTTCCGCGAGTTCGCGGTAACAGTGACGATCGCGATCCTGGCGTCGGCGTTCATCTCGCTGACCTTGACGCCGGTGATGTGCTCGCTGTTCCTCAAGAGCGAGCACGAGGGTCACCAGGGCCGGTTCAATCGGGCCGCCGAACGCGGGTTCGAATGGTTTCTGCGCCAGTACGACCGCGGCCTCGGCTTCGTCTTCCGCCATCAGCTGTCGGCTCTGCTCTCGACGATCGTGCTGATCTTCGTGACCGGCTATCTCTACGTCTCGATTCCGAAGGGATTTTTCCCCGAGCAGGACACCGGGTTTATCTTCGGCCAGGCGGATGCGCGCGAAGACATCTCCTTCAAGGCGATGGCCCAGCTGACGCATGAGATTGTCGATATCGTCCGCAAGGACCCGGACGTGTCGGGCGTGTTCTCTTTCACCGGCGCCAACTCCTACAACCCGACGGAAAACACCGCGCGGGTCTTCATCCAGCTCGTCCCGCACGATCAGCGCAAATGGACATCGAATCAGATCATCCAGCGGCTTCGCCCTAAGATAGCGAGCGTGCAAGGGGTCAAGTTCTTCATGCAATCCGGCCAGGACATCAGCGTCGGTGGCCGGCTGAGCCGCACGCTCTACCAGTACACGCTAACCGACACCGATAGCGGCGAGCTCAATCATTGGGCGCCAATCGTCGAGGCCGCGATGAGGAAGTTGCCGCAGCTTCAGGACATCGCCTCTGACCAGCAGATCGCTGCGGCGCATATGGCGATCGATGTCGATCGCGACGCCGCCGCGCGGGTCGGCATTTCGCCCTCGGTGATCGACCAGACGCTTTACGACGCGTTCGGCCAGCGCAACATCGCGAACATCTACACCTCGACCAGCCAGTACAAGGTCATCCTCGAGGTTCAGCCCGAGTTCCAGACCGATCCGACGGCGCTGTCCAAGGTCTACATACCTGCTCCGAACGGTGCGCAGGTGCCGTTGTCGATGTTCGCGCATTTCGCGCCCAAGGCGGAGGCCCTGTCGATCAATCATCAAGGTCAGTTCCCGTCGGTCACGCTGTCGTTCAATTTGACCCCCGGCTACTCGATCGGCCAGGCGGTCGATGCGATTCAGAGCATGCGTGATGACGTGCGTCTGCCGGGGACGATCGACGGCGCATTCCAGGGTACGGCGCAGGCGTTCCAGGCCTCGCTGAAGTCGACACCGCTCTTGGTCGCGGCCGCAATCCTCGTCGTCTACATCGTGCTCGGCATCCTTTACGAGAGTTATATCCACCCGATCACGATCCTCTCGGCGCTGCCATCGGCCGGCGTCGGCGCACTGCTCGCGCTGATCTTGCTGCACTACGATCTCAGCGTCATTGCGATGATCGGGGTCATTCTGCTTGTCGGCATCGTCAAAAAGAACGCGATCATGATGATCGACTTCGCGTTGCAGGCCGAACGCAACGAAGGGAAAAGCCCCGAGGCGGCGATCCACGAGGCCTGCCTGCTGCGCTTCCGCCCGATCATGATGACGACCTTCGCGGCGGTTTTCGGTGCGTTGCCGATCGCACTCGGCGGCGGTGCCGGCTCCGAGTTGCGCCGGCCGCTAGGCGTCGCGGTGGTCGGCGGGCTTTTGGTGTCGCAATGGCTGACGCTCTTCACGACGCCGATCATCTACCTGTATCTGGAACGGCTCTCGCGTTATCTCGGACGCGCGCACCGGCCGTCGCGGCTGGCTACTGTGCTAACGGCGCCCTCGCCGGGCGGCGCCGAGTGACCGATTGGGCCCGGAGTTTGCTTAACGTGCTGCCATCAGGAAAACTGACGGTCGAACCCCGATGAGCATATCTGCCCCTTTTATTCGCCGGCCGATCGCGACGTCGCTGCTGATGCTCGGTGTCCTGGTGTTTGGCATCGGCGCCTACAACCTGCTGCCGGTCGCTGCGGTGCCCAATGTCGATTTCCCGACGATCACGGTGACCGCGCAATATCCCGGCGCCAATCCGAACACGATGGCGTCGTCGGTCGCGACCCCGCTTGAAACGCAATTCACCTCGATCCCGTCGCTGGCACAGATGACATCGTGGAGCGGCGTCGGCATCACCTCGATCACGCTGCAATTCGACCTGAGCCGCAGCATTGACGCCGCGGCGTCGGATGTGCAGCAGGCGATCAACGCCGCGGCCGGGGTCTTGCCCGTGGGTATGCCGACACCGCCCACCTATCGCAAGGTGAACCCGGCGGATTTTCCGATCCTCATCTATGCCATCCATTCGGATGCGGTGCCGCGGTACAAGATCGACGACTACGCTACCAATGTCTTGGCAGACCAACTTTCGACCCAGCCCGGGGTCGGACAAGTCTCCGTCTTTGGCTCGATGACGTATGCCGCCCGCGTGCAGATCGACCCGGCATCGCTCGCGGTGAAAGGGCTCGGGCTGGAAGACGTGCGCAGCGCGCTGCTCGCCGCGACGGTCAACAACCCGAAAGGCGCAATCGAGGGCGAACACCGGTCCGTCTCGCTCGACACCAACGATCAGCTGTTCGACGCCGCGCAGTTCGGCGACGTCATTATCGCCTACAAGAACGGTGCGCCGGTTCGCATTAAAGATGTCGGCGATGTCATCAACTCGGTGCAGAACTTGCGGCTCAACTCGTGGTTCGGCGACCAGCGGGCGGAGGGGATCGCGATCCAGCGGGCGCCGGGCGCGAATACGATCGATGTGGTCAACCGCATCCAGGCGTTGATGCCCAAGCTCGAGCAGTCATTGCCGCCGGCGGTCCATGTCGATCTGATGTCGGACCGGTCGGAGACGATCCGCGCTTCGGTGCATGACGTGCAATTCACGATGATGCTGACGATCGGTCTCGTCGTCGTCGTGATCTTCCTGTTTTTGCGAACCTTCTGGGCGACGATCATTCCGAGCCTGGCGGTTCCGTTGTCGCTGGTCGCCACCTTTGGCGTCATGTACGCCGGCGGCTACAGCATCGACAATATCTCGCTGATGGCGTTGACGATCTCGGTCGGTTTCGTCGTCGACGATGCCATCGTGATGATCGAGAACATCGTGCGCTATATCGAGCAGGGCGACGCGCCGTTCGAGGCCGCTCTGAAGGGCGCGGGGCAGATCGGTTTCACGATCATCTCCATCACCTTCTCGCTGATCGCGGTCTTCATCCCGCTGTTCCTGATGGGCGGGATCATCGGTCGCCTGTTCCGCGAATTTGCGGTGGTGGTCGCGGTGGCGGTGATCGCCTCGGCGATCATCTCGCTGACGCTCACCCCGGTCATGTGCTCGCTGTTTTTGAAACCGGAAGGCCTGCACGCTAAGGGCCGCTTCAACCGCGGCGCCGAACGCGTTTTCGACGCCGCACTGCGCGGCTACGACCGCGGCCTCGGTTTCATTTTCCGGCACCAGTTTTTGGCGCTGCTGGCGACCTTGCTGCTGATGGTGGCAACCGGCTTCGTTTACGTGAAAATGCCGAAAGGCTTCTTCCCGCAGCAGGATACCGGGTTCATTTTTGGCGAGCTCGACGTCCGCCAGGATTCGTCGGTCGCTCAGACCGACAAGCTGCGGGCGGAAGTGGTCAACTTCGTCATGCACGACCCCGCCGTGCAGGGGGTTTTCTCCTATGACGGAACCACGCCGTACAATCCGGCGGAGAATACGGCGCGCATCTTCTGGGGCTTGAAGCCCTACGACCAGCGCGACGCCACCGCGGGCGAGGTTATTGCCCGCCTGCGCAAGCAGGTCGCCAACATCCAGGGCGCCCAGTTCTACATGCAGGTGCCGCAAAACATCACGGTCGGCGGCCGGCTGTCGCGCACCCAGTACCAATACACGCTGACCGACACCAACAATGAGGAACTCGACCACTGGGCGCCGATCCTCGAAAAGGAGATGCGGCAACTTCCACAGCTGCAGGACGTCGCCTCGGATCAGCAGAATGCCGCGGCGCATTTAGCGATCGACGTCAACCGCGACACCGCCTCACGTCTTGGGTTGTCGGCCAATCTGATCGACCAGACGCTATACGACGCCTTCGGCCAGCGGCAGGTCACCACGATCTATACCGCGACCAACCAATACAAGGTCGTGCTCGAAGTGCAGCCGCAGTTCCAGCGCGACCCGAACCTGCTGTCGAAAATTTACGTCGCCACTCCGACCGGCGCGGAAGTCCCGCTGAGCAGCTTCGCCCGTTTCGTTGAGAAAACCGAGCCGCTGATGATCAACCATCAGGGCATCTTCCCGGCCGTGACCTTGTCGTTCAACCTGGCGCCGGGCGCCGCGCTGGGGCAGGCGGTCGAGGCCATTCAGGCGATGACCGAAAGGCTGCACGTGCCGCCGACGCTCAATACCTCGTTCCAGGGAACGGCCCAGGCGTTCCAGGCCTCGCTGTCGTCGATGCCGCTGCTCGTCGCCGCCGCGATTCTCGTCGTCTACATCGTGCTCGGCATCCTCTACGAAAGCTACATCCACCCGATCACTATCTTGTCGGCGCTACCGTCGGCCGGGGTCGGCGCGCTGCTGCTGTTGTGGCTGCTGCATTATGATCTATCGGTCATCGCCATCGTCGGCATCATCCTCTTGATCGGCATCGTCAAGAAGAACGCGATCATGATGATCGACTTCGCCTTGCAGGCGGAGCGGGTCGAGGGCAAAAGCCCGCAGGAGGCGATCCACCAGGCCTGCCTGCTGCGCTTCAGGCCGATCATGATGACGACCTTCGCGGCGCTGTTCGGCGCGATGCCGATTGCGTTCGGCCAGGGGGGCGGCTCTGAGCTGCGTCAGCCATTGGGCGTCGCGATCATCGGCGGCCTGCTCGTGTCGCAGTGGCTGACGCTCTATACGACGCCGGTCATCTATCTCTATCTCGACCGGTTCAGCCGCCTCCTGGGCGGTTCGCGTCGCCGCCAATCGCGCCTCGCCGCAGCGCTGAGCGAGGCGCCGGCCGGCGCCGTCACCGTGGAGGAATCGCGTGGCGCTGCCGAGTGATGCCCTGCCAATGAACGCCCCGCTCGGCGCCGACGACTGGCTCGGCGCGGACGAGCGGCCCATTGCCGCCGCGCTGCTGCCGGGCATCGGGCATCGCGTGCACGCCGTTGCCCGGCTGATCCGCCGCCGCTTCGAGCGCAGCGTGCGTCAGGCCGGGCTGCCGATTACCCGGCTGCAGGCGGCGCTGTTGATCCGCATTGCGCGCCACCCCGGCGTCAGCCAGACCGCCGCCGCGACCGATCTCGACATCGAGCCCATCGCGCTGGTCCGCATGCTCGACCGGCTGCACGAGGAAGGCCTGGTCGAGCGGCGTGCCCATCCGACCGACCGGCGCGTTCGCACGCTGTGGCTGACCCCACTCGCCTGGCCGGTCGTCAACCGCATCCTCGAGATCAACCTAGTTGTCCGCGAGGAGGCGTGCGCCGGGCTTTCGCCGGCGGTGCGCGACATGGTGATGGATGCGCTCGACCACATGAAGAATAACCTTGCCGCGGCCGAAGCGGCCGCCGAGCCGACCGATCAGGCGCGGGTCGCGGAGTAGCTAGCTCAGGCTGGCCCGGCGGTGACGCTTTCGATGACCTCGGCTTCGTGTGTCTTCAGGTTGAACTTGAGCCGCGGCACGCGGTCGAGGTCGGTGCCGGTGACGCGCACAAAGCGCGCGCCGTCGGGGTAGTCGATCGAATGGATCGCGCGGATGTCGTATGTGCCGGCATGACCGGGGTCGAGCCGGTACTGCCGCGCGACCTCGATCTCTGCTGGGCCGGGGCCATCGCCCTTGGTGCGGCGCCACTCGGTCATATCGGTGTATTGGGTCGCCTGGCCATAGACCGCCCACGACGCGCCATGGTCATGCGGCGGTGATTTCGACGCCTTGGCGTTAACGTGCGACAGCACGACAAAACCGAGCTCGGGATCTTCGTAGAGCGTGTGGCGGCCTGGCTCCATCGCCAGCACATGCTCGTCGACGAAAGACTTCTCGGCCAATAGACGCTCCAAATTCCTGCGCACCGCCTCGCGCCCGCCCGGCCCCTTGTCGGCCTTCAGCGCGTCGCGGCAATCGTTGCAGAACGCATCGAGATCGTAAGTCATCGCGTTTCCTCCGTTCACGTCGCCAGATAGCCGCCGTCGACATAAAGCTCGGCGCCGGTGATGTACGAGGCCTCGTCCGAGGCAAGGAACAAGACGGCGTTCGCCACTTCCTCAACCCGGCCGTCGCGGCCGAGCGGTACCTGTTCGAGCATCTTGGCGCGCACCACGGGATCGGCGGTGCGCCCGGAGGTGCGCATCGGCGGCATGAGACCGGGATGCACCGAATTGACCCGGATATTGTGCCGGCCGTGTTGCACCGCGCCGACCTTGGTCATCGTGCGGATCGCCCCCTTCGAGGCGTTGTAGGCGGCGTGGATGCCGCGCTGCCCGGTGACCCCTGAGATCGACGAGATGTTGACGATCGCGCCGCCGCCGGCCTTGCGCATTTCCGGGATCGCGTACTTCATGCCGAAAAACGCGCCGCGCGCGTTGACGTCCATGATCTTGTCCCAGGCCTCGGTGTCGTAGAGGTCCTCGACCGCGCTGCCGCTGATCCCAGCGTTGTTGACGAGGATGTCGAGCTTGCCGAAATCCTCAACCGTCGCAGCGACGACACCCTTCCAATTTGCCTCGTCGGTGACGTCGAGGTGGTGAAAGCTCGCCGCGCCATTGGCGGCGACGATCTCGGCGGCGATCTTCTTGCCCTCGTCGTCGAGCTGGTCGGCGATGGCGACCTTGGCGCCCTCGCGCGCGAAGATGCGCGCCATGCTGGCGCCCATGCCCGACGCGGCGCCGGTGATCAGCGCAACCTTGCCTTCCAATCTCATCACATCCTCCCCTTCGTCATTTCTGCGAAAGCGGGAACCCAGGGCGCGACGCAATGGTGGCCCTGGACCCCCGCCTGCGCGGGGGCGCGAGGCATACAGTGCCTCGTCAATTCACCCCCGCCGCCTCGCCCAGCGTGTCGCCGATAGGCTCGTGCAGCACCAGATCGGCGATGCGGTCGAGCCCGGTTTCCTCGCGGTTGACGATGACGAGCCGCGCGCCGTTTTCCTTTGCGATCTGCGGGAAGCCGGCGGCGGGATAGACGACCAGCGACGAGCCGAGCACGATGAAGAGGTCGGCCGCCAGCGTCTCCTGCTGCGCGCGCTGCATCGCCAGCACCGGCATCGCCTGGCCGAAGGACACGGTCGCGGTCTTCACATGGCCGAGGCATTTGTCGCATGGCGGCACCGCGCCGTCGCGCTCGAAGATCGCGCGCAAATCGGCGATCTCGTAGCGCTCGCCGCAATCGAGGCAGGTCGCGTAGGTCGTGTTGCCGTGCAGCTCGACGATCTTGTCGCGCGGGATGCCCGAGGCTTCGTGCAGCCCGTCGATGTTCTGGGTGATGACACAGGACACCTTGCCGCGACGCACCAGCGCATCGACCGCGCGGTGCCCGCGATTGGGTTCGGCCGCGTGGAAGATGTCCTCCATCGCGAAGCGCCGCCGCCAGGTCTCGTCGCGCGCCTCCTGCGAGGCGATGAATTCGTCGAAATAAATGGGGGCCATCTGGGTCCAGATGCCGCCGGGGCTGCGGAAATCGGGGATGCCGCTTTCGGTCGAGATACCAGCCCCGGTGAACACGACGACGCGCTTCGCCTCGGCCAACATGCGTTTGAGCGCGGCGCCGCCGCTTGTCTGTGGCATGCGCCTACTTTGGCAAAAGCGCTGGGGTGCGCCAAGCGCCTCGATTACCCTTGCATCGTCAGCACGACGCGGAACCGTGCCTGGCCGCTCATCATCCGCTCGTAGGCCTCATTGACCCGCGATAGCGGGTAGACTTCGTTCATCGACTTGACGCCGTTCAATTGGCTGAAGGCGAGCGTGTCCTCGGAATCGCTGGCGACGCCGGAATACCAGCCCTTGATCGAGCGACTCCCGAAGATCAGGAACAGCGAATCGGCGCTGAGCGAGGGCACCGCGCCGATCACCATCAGCGTGCCGTTGACACCGAGCCCGTGCTGGATTTCCGCCATCGCCTCGCCGCTCGTCACCGTGGCGAGGATCGCCTTGGCGCCCCCCAATTTCTGCAGCGCCGCCGCGGCGTCCTCCGCATTGCTGTCGATGTAGTGGTGCGCGCCGAGCTGACGGGCGAAATCGGCCTTGTCGGCGCCGCGGGCGACCGCGACCGTCTCGAAGCCGAGCTTCCTCGCATATTGCACGCCGAGATGGCCGAGCCCGCCGATCCCGTGCACCGCGACGAGATCGCCTGGGCGCGCGCCGGAATGGCGCAGTGCGTTGAAGGTGGTGATGCCGGCGCACATCAGCGGCCCGCCATCGGTCGCCGACAGGCCGTCGGGGACATGCGCCACCGAACTCGCCGGCGCGATCATGTATTCGCCGTAGCCGCCGTCATGGCTGATGCCGGTAACTAGCGCCTCAGTCTGACAGGCGAAGGCATCGCCGTGACGGCAGTTGTGGCAATAGCCGCAATTGCCGCCATGCCAGCCTACCCCAGCGCGCTCACCTTCCCGCCAGCCATGCACTTCCGGGCCGATCGCATCGAGCGTGCCGATCACCTCGTGGCCGGGGACGCGCGGGTAGACAATCCCCGGAAAGAGCCCGTCTTTCGTCACGCTGTCGCTGTGGCAGACGCCGCAGGCCTCGACCTTGATGCGGATTTGTCCCGCGCCGGGTTCGGGGATGTCGCGCTCGACGAGTTCGAAGGGACCTTTTGCATGGGGAACTTGGGCGACGCGCATCTTGGGCATGGGGAGATCTCCGCAACGGAACGTCGATTATGGAGGTGGGTATTCGCCCGGAGAAATTCGACGCATCAATCGTGCCGGAAAGGCTAAACTCGCCGGATGACCGTCGCGTGTCGGGGAGGGCGAGGATGGAGCTTGGGTTGCGCGGCAAGAAGGCACTGATCACCGGCGCGTCGAAGGGGATCGGACGCGCTTGCGCCGAAATGCTCGCCGGGGAGGGCTGCGACGTCGCGCTGGTCTCGCGCACCGCGGCCGATCTCGACACGGCGCGGCGCGAGATCGCGGCGAAGCACAATGTCGGGGTGCGCGTCTTTGCCCTCGACCTCAGCAACGGCAAGAATGTCGACAGGCTGGCCGCCGAGTGCGCCGACATCGACATCCTCGTCAACAATGCCGGCGCGATCCCCGGCGGCAATCTCGACGCGATCACCGAGGATCGCTGGCGCGCCGCCTGGGATCTCAAGGTCTTCGGCTATGTGAACATGACGCGGCGCTTTTATGCGCAGATGCGCGAGCGCGGGCATGGGGTCATCGTCAACGTGCTGGGGGCGGCGGGCGAGAACCCGGACGTCAACTACATCGCCGGCTCGTCGGGCAATGCCTCGCTGATGGCCTTCACCCGCGCGATCGGCGGCGCCGCGCCGCGCGACAATCTCCGCGTCGTCGGCATCAACCCCGGCCCGGTCTTGACCGAGCGGCTCATCACCCTCACCAAGACGCGTGCCCGCGACGTGCTCGGCGACGAAAGCCGCTGGGAGGAATTGATGAAAGGACACGCATTCGGCCGTGTCGCCAAGCCCGAGGAGATCGCCGCGATGGTCGCCTTTGTCGCGTCCGACCGAGTGTCGGGCTACACCACGGGCAACATCATCACCATCGACGGCGGCGCCACCAGCCGGCGCAGCGCGATCTGACGATGACAACCTGGTCGCTGGCGCCGCAGACCGCTGGCCCGCTCATTTGCGGTCTTCTCACATTCATTTTTGTGCTCGGCATTATCGGTGTCGGATTGGCGAGGGTTCTCTCCGCTCTGGTTGTCGCAATCATCGCGCTTTTTGCACTCGAGACCTTCGCGGAAATTGCGAGCTCGCAGTCGTTGCTTATGGACTTGTCGGGGGCGGCTGCGGGCATCGTCGTCGGGCTGGCGCTGGGTCATTTCGTCGGGTTTAAGGGCTTCCAGCACCTTCGAGATTCGTGGCGTCTCGTGCTGAATCAGATTATTGGCGATTACCGGATTCTCGTTGTTTTTATCGCGATCGCCGTGGCCGTCCTGATCACGTTGGTGTTCGCGCATCTACGGGTGGATGAGAAATCCACGACGTTCTGGCACGGATTTTATGAGTCGTGGACGGCCAGCATCGTGTTCTTCGCGATATTGGGTGTCGCTGGAACGATTGTGTCGTTGTATCGCCCTGAAAAGGATGCGTTTGAGGCGAAGGTCCGCATTTTATGCGGCGGCGCCATGGGCTCGGAAGTGGACTATATCCGCGAAAACATTACGAAAATCGGTTATTTCGCCGAGTCGGTTGTCCGAACGTACACGATCGTGGATTGGGATCCCGGTCGCCGGGCCTACGAAATCGAAGTCAGTCATCACAGCGTGAACCGAAATTTCTTTGATGACGATGCATCGGATACAGGGAGGTTTGCCCTGACGCCGGACCCGTTGGGCGATCCGCCCCTGGACCCAGTGGGCAGGCTGATCGAAGTGAACGTCGATGGCAAGCAAGTGTTCGGGGCGGAGGATATCCCGCTCGCAGGAATCGATCAGAAATGGCCCGTCCCCTTGCGCAAGGGCGGGCGGGTGCAGGTCCTCGTGCGCCATCGGGCCTGGTACGGCGTTACGGTCACGCACCGCTTCCGACCGGCACGATTCGCCAAGACGGTGACCGTCAAGCTGCGGTCCGAATTGCCGACGGTGAAGCCGATGTTCAGCGCCACGGTCTATCAGCGCGAGGTTGTCGATTTCCGCCGTAACGAGGCCGGCGCGAAGGTCCTGCATCAAAAGGCGCTTGATCCTTCCATCACCTATGAGCACATCCCGTCGGCGCGAAATTGCCTTCCCAATCAACCGGCTTTCGAGTTCGAGCTCAAACCGCCTTGACCACTTGCAAACACCGGAACGGATGCCCACCTGACTTGTCCCAAACGGGGACGGCCGCACGATCTCGTTGTTTTCCTAGGCGGCCGATGTTAGGATCACTCCCGCTTGCGACGGAGAAACCCATGATGAAGGTAGATGAGACGGCTGTTTGACGGCCTATCCGACCAATATCTCCGGTACGATCGAGCACCCCCCGAACATTGGTCGTGGGGTGTATCGATTCCAGGGCTACATCGTTAGCCATGCGCACAATAAGCTTTTGATGGCCGCGGGCCTGCCGCGTTCCGGCGACGACAGCGCGTTGCCGGAATTCGAGCGCGAGCTCTTGCAGCGAGCGCGCGCGCTGGTGCCGCGGCTCGCGGCGCGGGCGCCGGCCGCCGCCGCGGCCCGCAAGCTGGCGCCCGAGACGATCGTCGATTATCACACGGCGGGCATCGTCAACATTCTTCAGCCGAAACGGTTCGGCGGCCTGCAAGGAAGGTTCAGCCTGTTCTCGCGCATCACCGAGGAGCTGACCTGGGGCTGCGCGTCCTCGGCCTGGGTCTATGCGGTGCTGGCGGAGCATCAGTGGATCATCTCGCAATACCCCGAAAAGGCGCAGGTCGAGGTGTGGGGCGACAACCCGCTCGCGGTCGCATCGTCGTCGCTGGCGCCGCGCGCCGCCGCCAAGAAGGTCGCTGGCGGCTGGCGGGTCAGCGGCAAGTTTCCGTTTTCCAGCGGCTGCGATCATGCGCAGTGGGCGATCCTCGGCGTCTTTCTCGGCGAACAGGGCGACCCGCACGGCATCGCCTATCTGCTGGTGCCAATGTCGGAGATCGAGATCGTCGACGACTGGCAGGTGCTGGGTCTCGCCGGCACCGGCAGCAAGTCGCTGGTACTGCACGATGTGTTCGTGCCCGAGCACCGGCACGTGATGGTCGCCGATTTGTTCAACGGCACGCCGCCCGGCGCCGCGGTGCACCCGGATTATCCGGTGGTGCGCGCGCCGCGCGGTTTTCTCGTGTCGTATTCGCTGCCGCCAGTGGCGATTGCGCTCGCCAACAAGGCGCTCGAGCTGGTGTGCAACGATCTTTCGACCCGCATCTCGCGCGGCGTGAACAGGATGTCAAACTCGGAAGTCGTGCAGGCGACAATCGGCGAGGCCGCTGCGGCGATCGACAGTGCCACGCTCGCACTGCATCACGGCCGCGACCACAGCACCGCCGAAGTCAGCAGCGGCCGCAGGATCACCGGCCCCGAGGCGCTGAAGGCGCGGCGCGACATGGTCTACGCACAGCACCAGGTCGGTTGGGCCATGGAACGCCTCTGCGAATTGTCGGGCGCGCGCTGGGTTTACGACACCGACCCGCTGCAGGAGATGCGGCGCGATGTGATGACCATCCTTACTCATCACGCCGCCAACCGCCCCGCTGCCTTCGCACCTTATGGTGCGATGCTAATGAGCCCTGCCTAGCGGCCCCGCACAAGCCGACGTTTCGGGTGGTAGGGGCTCTCCGGGTTCACATCGAGGTCGACGACCTCAACACAACCTTGCGGCTGCTTGTGACTGTCGCCCGTAAGCCACTTCCCGTCCTGGAGCTGGACGTCGCTGACCTTCGCCAGAAAAAGGCAGCGCCACTCGCCGCCCGACGGCAAACCCTTCCTGCTGTATCCGCCGAACTGGAAGGTCAGCGCTTTCTCCTGCCCGTCCTTATGACCGAGAATGACCGGACACAACTCGCGCCGGTGGCCATCATAGGTGCAAACAATCTGTTTGCGGCCGGCCATCGCCTGGGCGAACAGTTGATAGATCTTGCTCGCCATCCGCTTTGTGCTCGCGTCACCCCGCCTTGAGCCGTTTCGCGGCTTCGATCGCGAAATAGGTGAGCACCCCATCCGCGCCGGCACGCTTGAAGCACAGAAGCGATTCCATCATCGCCCGCTCGCCGTCGAGCCAGCCATTCGCGGCGGCGGCCTGAATCATCGAATATTCGCCCGACACCTGGTAGGCGTAGGTCGGCATGCGGAACGCGTCCTTTACCCGGCGCACGACGTCGAGGTAGGGCAGCCCCGGCTTGACCATGACCATGTCGGCGCCCTCGGCGATGTCGAGCGCCACTTCGCGCAGCGCCTCGTCGCCATTCGCCGGGTCCATCTGGTAGGTGCGCTTGTCGGCGCTGCCGAGCGAGGATGCCGAGCCAATCGCGTCGCGGAACGGCGCAAAGAAACACGAGGCGTATTTCGCGGCGTAAGACATGATCCGCACGCGCTCAAACCCGGCCTCGTCGAGCGCACGGCGCACCGCGCCGACCCGGCCGTCCATCATGTCGGAGGGCGCGATGATGTCACATCCCGCCTCGGCCTGCACGATCGCCTGCCGCTGCAGGATCGCCACGGTTTCGTCGTTGGCGACATAGCCGTCGCGGATCACGCCGTCATGGCCGTGCGAGGTGAACGGGTCGAGCGCGACGTCGCACAATACGCCCATCTCAGGCACCGCCTTTTTCAACGCGGATACGGCGCGGCAGATCAGATTGCCGGGATTGACCGCCTCGCTGCCGTCGGGGTCTTTCAAGGCCGGGTCGATCGCCGGGAACACCGCGATTGTCGGAATGCCGAGCGCCGCCGCCTCGCCGGCGGCGTCGACCAGCGCGGTGATCGACAGGCGATAGGCGCCGGGCATCGTGTCGACCGGCGCGCGGTCCTTGCCGTCGTGGACAAAGACCGGCCAAATCAGATCGGCGGCGCCGAGCGTATTCTCGGCGACCAGCCGTCTCGACCACGCATCGCGTCGGTTGCGCCGCAGGCGCGAGGTCGGGTAGGGCGGGAGAGGCGGCAAGAAGGACTGGGTCATGGGTCGCTCCCTTAGCGACGATCTGACGCTCGATATAGCTCATCCGGGCGCATAATCGTAGCGGATGAAGCCGTTGAACTTGGCGAGCCGGTCATAAAGTAGCCGCGCCGTGGCGTTGTTTTCCTTGGTCGTCCAGTAGAGGCGAAGGCACTGGCGCTCGCGCGCAACCCGGCCGACCCGCTCGATCAGCGCCCGGCCGCAGCCCGTGCCGCGCAGCCGCGCATCGACAAACAGATCCTGTAGATAGCAGACCTGTTTCAGCGACCAGGCATGGTCGTGAAACAGATAGTGGGTGATGCCGACGAGCGGCGCCGCTTCGCTGTCGAGTCGCGCGCCAAAGCCGAAGATCGGCCCTGGGGTCATCAGCCGCCGCCAAGTCTCTTCGTAGATCGCGCCGGGCAGGCTGGTCTCGTAAAAATCGAGATAGCCGCGCCACAATTCGGCCCAGCGCTCGCGGTCATCGGCGCGAAATTGGGTTACCAGAATTTCGGTCATGGCATGCCTCCTGGTGTGCCGAATCCGAAATTCGTCACATTTCGGGCCGGGCTCAACGCGAATTTCGGATTCGAAAGCACACTAGCTAATCTATAAAACTGGTGTGGTTTTCGGATTTGAGGTTCGCAAACGAGACAGCCAGTCAAAATGATGCGAACTCCAAATCCACCACACCAGGATGATGGCAGCATAGAGGCGGGCCCTGCGGCTAGGGCCGGATTAAGGATATTGATCCTACCAGCGCGCAGGGGGCGCTGATGCTCGTCTTTCGTCAGTTGTTCGATCCGCAATCGTCGACCTACACCTATCTTTTGGGCGAGGGCGCGAGCCGCGCCGCGGTGCTGATCGACCCTGTCTTCGAGCAGGTGCGGCGCGATGCGGCGCTGATCGATGAGCTTGGGCTCAAGCTCGTCGCGACGCTCGAAACCCATATTCATGCCGACCATGTCACCGGCGCCTCGCTGTTGAAGCAGCGCACCGGTGCCAAGATCATGGTCGGCAAGGCGAGCGGTGCCGTCGGTGCCGACCGCTATCTGGTGCAGGACGACATCGTCTCCTTTGGCGGGCGACGGCTGCTCGTCCGCGCGACGCCCGGCCATACCGGCGGGTGCCTCACCTACGTGCTCGACGACCACTCGATGGCCTTCACCGGCGATTGCTTGCTGATCCGCGGCAGCGGGCGCACCGACTTCCAGGAGGGCGATGCGGCGGCGATGTACCGCTCGGTGCGCGAGCAGATTTTCGTGTTGCCGCCCGAATGCCTGCTTTATCCGGCGCATGATTATCGCGGGCTGACCGTCACCAGCGTCGCCGAGGAGCGGCGCTACAACCCGCGGCTGGGCGGTGACATCGCGGTCGGCGACTTCACCGGCTACATGGCCAATCTGCGCCTCGCGCACCCCAAGCTGATCGATGTCGCGGTGCCGGCCAATCTGCGCTGCGGCCAGCCCGAGGGCGATGCCGCGCAACCTGGCGCCGACCCGAACTGGGGTCATCTGCGCTACAGCTTTGCCGGGGTGTGGGAGATCGACCCGCACGGGCTCGAGGAGTTGCAGGCCCCGGTACAAATCCTCGACGTGCGCGAGGAGGATGAGTTCACCGGACCGCTCGGCCATATCGAAGGGGCTATCCTCATTCCGCTGGGGCAGCTCGCGACGCGAGCCGACGAGTTGGCCGGCGACCGGCCGATCGTCGCGGTGTGCCGCGCAGGCAGCCGGTCGGCTCAGGCGGTGTCGATTCTCCAGCAGGCGGGATTTAGCGAGATCGCCAACCTCAACGGGGGGATGCTGCGCTGGCGCGCGGAGGGCTACCCGGTCGAGGGCGGCAGCGCGTAGGACTAAGAGGGCGGGCGGCTTTAGGGCAGCGGCGCGAAGTCGCCGAGGCTGACGCCGGCCCACAAGGTCACGATCAGCCCGAGCATGACGACCCAGAGGAGCATGCGGCCGCGCGGCGGCACGGGGATCAGCACGGCCGCCAACAGCAGGCAGCCCGTAACAAGAAAAAGGGTCGTCTCGCTCATGCTCGCGACCAGTATTCAGGAACCTCGGGCGAGTGTCGGCAAACCCGGTTAAAGAGTGGTGAAAGCGCCGCCTATTCGGCGCCCTGGGCCCGCTCGCCCGAGACGAGTGGGATCACGTCGGCGTCGCGGGCAACGGCGTCGGGGACGCGCAGCGGGCGGATTTGCGTCTCGACCTGCTTCAACTCGGAGAGCGGCTCCTGCGTGCCGTCGAGTTCAAGCTCGGTGAAGCGGCGCGCTTGGGTCAGCACGCGGCTTTCGAGGCTGCCGACCAGGTCGTTGTAGCGCTTGACGGCGCTGTCGAGGCCGGCGCCGACCCCGGCGACATGGCCGCCCATCGTTGCCAGCCGGCGGTAAAGTTCGCGCCCTAGCTCGCCGATATGCCGCGCGTTCTCGGCCATTTTTTCCTGCCGCCAGCCCATGGCAATCGCTTTGGCGAGCGCAATCAGCGTGGTCGGCGTGACGATCAGCACCTTGTTTTCGATCGCGTCCTCGAACAACGCCGGGTCGCGCTCGATCGCCGCGGCATAGAAGTTTTCGCCGGGGATGAACATCGCGACAAAATCGGGCGTGCACGGCAGCGCATCCCAATATTGCTTGCCCGCGAGCAGCTTCATATGCGTGCGTAGCTGGCGCGCGTGGAGCGCGAGTCGAGCTTCGCGCGTCTCGTCGTCGGTCGCCTCGACGGCGTCGAGATAAGCGGCCATCGAGGTCTTGGCATCGACCACGATACGGCGCTCGCCGGGCAGCCGGATGATGACGTCGGGGCGCAGCCGCCCGTCATCGCCGGCAAATGTCTGCTCGGGCAGGAAATCGACGTGGGCCGACATGCCCGACAGCTCCATGACGTTGTGCAGCTGATGTTCGCCCCAGCGACCGCGGGTTTTGGGCGCCGCCTGCAGCGCATTGACCAGCTTGCGCGTCTGCGCGCTGGCATCGGCCTGCATCAGCGCCAGCGCCTTCACCTCCTCCGACAACCCGCCATAGGCCCTCGCCCGCGCGGTTTCGATCTCGGAGAGGCCCTTCTTGTATTCCTCGAGGCTTTTGTTGATCGGGTCGAGCAGCGCGGCGATCTCCTTCTGCCGCGCTTCAAGCGTCTTGTCGGCGCCTTCCTTGTGCCGGGCGAAGACCTGCTCGGCGAGCTGCAAGAACGATTTCTGGCTGCCGTCGAGAGCTTGCGCCGCGAGGCTTTTGAGCGTTCGCTCGATGCGCTCGTCGAAGGATTGTCGCTCGGCCGCGGCGACCGCGCCCGCATGCTCGCGCTCGGCGGTGAGCTCGCGGCCTCGCAGCCACCATGCGGCGGCAGCGCCGGCGGCAAGGCCGACCATCAGCAGCAGCGCGGCGGTAAGAGCTTCCATCGCATAGTCTCCCGGTACACGATGAATGGTAGGGCCAAAACAAGAACCCTACAAGACTTTGCAATGGAAACGTCAGACGCGGCAAAGGCGGGCCAATTCGGCTAATCTGTTGCCTATGGATTTCGATCTCACCGACGAGCAACGCGCGTTTCAGGAAACCGCGCGCGATTTCGCCCGTTCGGAGTGGCTGCCGCATGCGCCGGGCTGGGACCAGCGCGAGGAATTTCCCGTCGAGGCGCTGCGCGCGGCGGCGGCGCTGGGCTTCGCCGGCATTTATGTAAGGGACGAATTCGGCGGCAGCGGCCTCACCCGGCTCGATGCCACGCTGATCTTCGAGGAATTGGCGACCGCCTGCGCTTCGACCGCGGCTTATCTCTCGATCCACAACATGGCGGGGTGGATGATCGACCGCTTCGGCACCGCCGCACAGCGCGGCCGGTTCCTGCCGAGGCTGATGTCGATGGAGCACTTCGCGAGCTATTGCCTGACCGAGGCGGGCAGCGGCTCGGACGCCGCGGCGCTCGCCACGACCGCACGACGGGACGGCGACAACTACGTGCTCAACGGCTCGAAGGCGTTTATCTCGGGCGGCGGGTCGAGTGATATCTACGTCGCGATGGTGCGCACGGGCGAGAGCGGTCCCAAGGGGATTTCCTGTCTCGTTGTCGAGAAGGACGCGAACGGTCTGTCGTTCGGCAAGAACGAGGAAAAGCTCGGCTGGCATTCGCAGCCGACCCGCGCGGTGCTGTTCGACGATTGCCGCGTCCCCGTCGCCAATCGCCTCGGCCAGGAAGGCGAGGGGTTCTCGATCGCGATGATGGGGCTCGACGGCGGCCGGCTCAATATCGGCGCCTGCTCATTGGGCGGGGCGCGTGCGGCCTACGAGGCGGCGCGGGGCTACATGCTGGAGCGCCGCCAGTTCGGTCAGCGCCTCGCCGATTTTCAGGCGCTGCAGTTCAAGCTCGCCGACATGGCGAGCGAGCTTGACGCGGCGCGGCTCCTGTTGTGGCGCGCCGCGACGAGCCTCGACAAGGGCGACCATCAGGCGACCTTGCACTGCGCGATGGCAAAGCGGATCGCCACCGATGCGGGGTTCCACGTCACCAACGAGGCGCTGCAGCTGCACGGCGGCTACGGCTATCTGAAAGATTTTCCGATCGAACGGTATCTGCGCGATCTGCGGGTTCATCAGATACTTGAAGGCACCAACGAGATCATGCGCGTCATCATCGCGCGGCAGCTGCTGCGCCAATAAGTTGCGGGCGCCCTCGCTGGCATTTGCGCGACCGGCGTGCCAGGATGCGTCAGCTAACGATAATGCGAAGGGGGAGCGAGATGACCCGGAAGCGGCTTGGCGGAATCCTGGCGGCGGCGCTGTTGTTTGGGGCGGCTCTGGCGGCCGGCGCGCAGGCGCAGGACAAGCCGCCCATCAAGATCGGCTTCGGCATGGCGTTGACCGGGGGTCTCGCCGGCGGCGGCAAGCAGGCTTTACTGGCGATGGAGATGTGGCGCGACCACATCAACGCCAAGGGCGGGCTGCTCGGCCGCCCCGTCCAGCTTGTCTACTACGACGATCAGTCGAACCCGGCGACCGTTCCGGCGCTCTATACCAAGCTGATCGACGTCGACAAGGTCGATTTCATCGTTTCCGGCTACGGCACGGCACAGATCGCCCCGGCGATGCCGATCGCGATCCAGCACCAAATGATGTTTTTTGGCCTGTTCGGCCTCGCGGTGAACGAGGAGTTCCACTACGACAAATACTTCTCGATGCTGCCGACCGGACAGGACGCGGCGCGGAATTTCTGCGAGCCGTTCTTCAAGGTGGCGATGGCAGCGAACCAGAAGCCCAAGACCTTGGCGATCCTTGCCGAGGATTCGCAGTTCCCGAAGAACGCGTCGGGCGCGATCCACGACATCGCCAAGGAGGACGGGCTGCAGATCGTCTACGACAAGACCTACCCGCCCGGTACGCCTGACTTCACCCCGATCGTCCACGCGATCCAGGCGACCAACCCCGACGCGGTATTCGTCGCTTCGTATCCGCCGGGCTCGGTCGGCATGCTGCGTGCGGCGACCGAGAGCGGCCTCAAGACGCGGTTCTTCGGCGGCGGCATGGTCGGGCTGCAATTCACCCCAATCAAGCTGCAGTTCGGCTCGAAGCTCAACGGCGTCGTCGATTACGACTGGTGGATCCCAGCACCGACGATGCAGTTCCCCGGTATCCTCGACTTCCTCAAGGAATACCAGACCAAGGCGGGGGCAGAGGGCATCGACCCGCTCGGCTGGTATTTGGCGCCGTTCGGCTACGCCTATCTGCAAATCCTCGGCGATGCGATCGAGGGCACGAAGAGCCTCGACCAGAGCAAGATCTCCGACTACATGCACAGCAATACGTTCAAGACCATCGTCGGCGATATTGCCTTCGGCAAGGACGGCGAATGGTCGAAATCGCGCGTGCTTGAGGTGCAGTGGCAGGGCGTCAAGGGCAACACGCTCGACGACTTCAAGGATGCCAAGAACGAAGTGATCCTGGAACCGTCCGAGTACAAGACCGGTTCGGTTGTCGAACCTTACGACGGCAGCACGGCGAAGTAAGCCGACCGCCGATCCTGCGTTTCGAGGCGAGGCGGTGGCGCACCGTTCCCGCCTCGCGTTCGAAGAGCGCATGGCCCAGAGCCGCCTGAAGTAAGCCAGCGCTACGACTTCTTGACGCGCCTCCGGCGTGCGCCGTACCGTCGCGGGTGAGTACGTGGCGGGTATCCGTGGCATCTCCGCGGGACCCTGCGAAAACAAGACCCCTGGAAAGGAGCGCTTCGCTATCGGCAAGTTCACCCCCGGCAACGGCCGGCATGGAGGAGGGAGGTCAGCATGGCGTCGTGGAAACTGATTTCGGCGGACTCCCATATCGTCGAGCCGCCGGACATGTACACTGGCCGGTTTTCGCCGAAATTGCGGCAACGAGCGCCGCATATGGAGCGGCGCAAGACCCCGACCGGCCGCGAATACGATGCCTGGATGCTCGAAGGCCAGCAGGTCGGCACTTTGGGCGCGGTGATTCAGGCCGGTCAGCGTTTCGAGGACCCCTCGGCGATCGATTTTCTCGGCGTTTGGGAGGATGTCCGCAAGGGTGCCTACGATGCCGACGCTATGATCGCCGAGAACGAGGAGGACGGCATCTGGGGCTCGGTGCTGCAGCCGAGCCAAGGCCTTTTCTGGTACCGCGTGCCCGATACCCAGCTTCTCAACGAAATTTGCCGCGTCTACAACGACTGGATCGCCGATTTCTGCAAGCCGCATGCGAAGCGGCTGAAGGGCATCGCGATGCTCAATCTCGATGATCCCGATGCTGGAGCCGCCGAACTTGAGCGGGTCGTCAAGATGGGGCTGGTCGGCTCGTTCATCCCGGTCTCGCCGCAGCCCAACAAGCCCTATTCGAGCCCGATCTACGACAGATTTTGGGCGACGGCGCAGGAGCTCAAACATCCGCTTCTGATGCATATCGGGACGCCGCGCAACGGCGTTCCGGCTAATGAATTCACCATGGACCTGACTGAGTTGACCGGCGCCGGCCGTTCGACGACCGATTATTGGGTGCGCTACTCGCTCGGCTCGATGCTGTTCGCCGGCGTGTTCGACAAATTCCCGGGCCTCAAGATCGGCTCGGTCGAGCACGAGGCGTCGTGGATCCCGCATTGGCTGAAGCAGATGGACTTCACCTATGTCGAGCGGCCGGTATTCACCAAGGGCTGGCGCTCCGAACAAGGGTTGATGCCGAGCGACTACTGGAAGAAAAACATGTTCGTCGAGTTCATGGAGGATGACCTCGGCGTGGTGCTGCGCGAGCACATCGGCGTCGATAACATGCTGTGGGGTAGCGACTACCCGCACGCCGAGGCGACCTTCCCGCGCTCGCAGCAGTTCATCCAACGCATGTTCAAGGGTGTGCCCGACGCGGATCTGCAAAAGATCACGTCGTTGAATGCCGCGAAGATGTTCGGCTTCGAGCTGGCCGCCTAAGTCGTCATTGAGAGCGTAGCGAAGCAATCTCGCGCAGGGTGGATGCTCCCATAGAGATTGCTTCGTCGCTCCGCTCCTCGCGATGACGGATTAATTCATGGAAGAAGGCTTTGTCGCGGTCGCGAAGGTGGCGGAGATCGCCCCCGGCACAATGACGTTTGTCGCGGTCGAGCGCGAGCGGATCGTGCTGGCGCATGTCGATGGGCAGTTTTACGCGCTGCGCGATGTCTGCGGCCATCGCAACGCCCCGCTGTCGCGCGGCACGCTCACCGGATGCGTCGTCGAATGCCCGCTGCATTTCGCGCAATTCGATATCCGCGACGGCAGGTATCTCGACGGCCCCTATTCGGCCGATGTTCCCGCCTATGAGTGCCGGGTGGAGGACGACACGGTGTATCTGCGACGGTGACGCGGCTTCAGCGGGTCGTCGCCAAATTCGCCAGCCGGGTCTTCGCCGCGGCAAGGCCGTGCGCCGCCGCCGCCTCGTACCAACGGTTCGCCGCCGTCGGATCCGCCTCGGTCCCGCGCCCCGAGGCCAATAGGTCTCCCAGCATCATCTCGGCCTCAGGCAATTGCTGCTCGGCCGCCTTGGCGCACCAGACAAAGGCTTCCGTGTCGTCCTGTTCGACGCCGTCGCCTTTGGCCAGCATTACCGCCAGATTGTACTGGCCGAGCCGGTCGCCTTGTTCGCCGGCGCGGCGATACCATTTCGTCGCCTCGGTAAGGTCGACCGAGACGCCCTGGCCGGTGCAATACATGACGGCGATCTGCACTTGTGCGCCGGCATGCCCTTGTTCGGCGGCGAGCCGGAACCACACGGCGGCCATCTCCTCGCTGCGCGGCACGCCCTGGCCGCGCATGAGAATTCGCCCAAGGAAGAGCTGGGCGTCGAGGTATCCGGCCTCGCCGGCGGCGCGATAAAGCCGCATCGCCTCGTCGCCGCTGCCCTGCTGCATCCGCAGATGGCCGAGCTGGAGGAGCGCCGGCAGGTGGTTGCGGTCGACCGCCTTTGTCATCAGCGCTTCGGCCTGCGCTACGTCGCGCTCGACCCCCTGGCCGTTCAGGTAAAGCTGCGCCAGCACCAGCATGCCGTCGACATCGTCGGCCGCGACCGCGCGCTTCAGCCATTCCGCCGCGGTGGCCGGGTCGGCAGCGACGCCTTCTCCGGCAAGGCAGAGTTGTGCCAACCGTACTTGCGCCTTGGTCATGTTCTGCTCGGCGGCCAGCCGGAACCACTCCGCCGCGCGCGCGGTGTCGCGCTCGACCCCGCTGCCGTTGAGGCAGAATGTTCCGATATTGAATTGAGCGAGCGCGTGCCCCTGCTTGGCGGCAAGCTCAAACCACTTCGCCGCCTCGCTGAGCCGCGGCGCAACGCCTTCGCCGCGCGCGTAGAACGTCCCGACCGCGAATTGCGCGTCGGCGATCCCGTTATCCGCGGCTAGGCGATACCAGTTCACCGCCTCGAACTTGTTCGCGGTCGAGCCTTGGCCGGCGCTGTACATCTGCGCCAGCGTCATGATCGCCGGCGAATGACCGGCGCGCGCTGCTTGCCGAAAGCAGGTCTCCGCGGCGATGAGGTTTTGCGGGATGCCGTCGCCGTGCCAGTGCATCAGTCCCAGGCTGAAGCGCGCCCGTGCGTTGCCGCGCTGCGCCGCTTGCTCGAACAGTTCGGCCGCCTTAACCGGGTCGCGTCCGATGCCCGCGCCGGACAGGTACATGAGCCCGAGCGCGAGCTGCGCGCCGTCATGGTTGTCCTTCGCCGCCTTACGATAGTGTTCGGAGGCCGCGGTAAGGTCGGTCTCGACCCCGTACCCGTTGGCGTACAGCACGCCGAGACCGAATTCGCCCTCGGCATTGCCGTTCGACGCGGCGGATTCGTACCAGTAGCGCGCCTCGTCGTAATCGACATCGCAGGCGATACCGCGCGAATAGAGGATCGCAAGGCTGGCTTGCGCCGCCGGATGACCCTGCTCGGCAGCGCTGCGCGCCCAACGGAACGCTTCCGCCTCGTCCTGCTCGACGGCGACGCCATTGGGAAAAAACAGCGCGAGGTCGCGATCGGCGGTAGCCTGGTCCGTGCCTGACGCCACGCGATACCACTCACCCATCCCGCTGCGTTCGCCGCGGCCGTATTGATAAAACAGGCTGAGCTGGTACTGCGCTTCGGGGTGACCTTGTTCGGCGGCGCGGCGATACCACAGCGCGGCGTCTGCCGAATTCGCCACGACACCCTCGCCGCGGGCGTAAAGCTCTCCCAGCCGGTATTGCGCTTCCCGGTTTCCCTCGTCAGCTGCCCGCGACCACAGGCTGAAGGCGGTCGCGAAATCCTTTTGCTCATAGGCTTCTAGCGTACCGGGGATCGCCGGGTCGGGCGACGGAGGAATCCTCGCGTGGCCTTGCGCTCCGGATGGGGGCTGCTTTCCGATCGACAGCTCCGGCAGCGGTTCGGCCGGCAGCGCCGCCACCGGTGCGACAGGCTCGCTGGGAACCTCGGGTCCTGGCGGCGGGAGGGCCTCTGACTCCGAAGAGGCAAGCGCCCGAGATGGCAAGGCAGCCGGGGCGGGTTTCGCTGCCGTCGGCTCAGGGTTAGTTGTCGCAACGGGCTCGATGAATTCGGGCTCGTAGATCGTCTCGGGGAACGATGCGAGCGTCATCCCGCTATTCGGCAACGGCGGAGCTGGCGGGGCCGGCGCGGTCTCTGCCAGCAAGGCCTCCGGCGGCGGGTCGGCGGTGGGTGCCGGTTTGGTGCGATCGAGCGAGGTGATGCGTCGGGCGATATAGCGCGCAGGGTGATCGAGCGGGTTATCGTGCCCCTGGGCGTTATCGGCTTCCGGCTTCGATTCGGCAGCCGGTGTGCCGTCTACCTCACCGCGCGCGTGAACCACCCTGAGGTGCCGGGCACGCGCGGCGAGGAATCGCCGGGCAAGCGAGTCGATCTCGTTGTTCGGCGGTGAATTCGCCGCGGGATGATCGTCAGTGTCCGACATCAGGGCTCACGCATCGCTTGATCCATGCCGCGCACGACGCCGCCCAGCAGATAGGCGAACAGCGAGCGCGTACCGATATGGATGTCGCCGGAAAGGGTGATGCCCGGAACCAAACGGAAATTCTCCGGCACGTGGCGCAGCTTGATTGGGCCGAGCGTCACCCGCACCTTGTAATACGCCTCTGTCGGCTGTCCGTTGTCATCGGTGGTGAAGGCGCCTTCGCTGATTGACTTGACCTTGCCGTCAACCGTGCCGTGCTCGACAAAGTCATAGGCGCCGAGCTTGATGGTCACGTTGTCGCCGACCCGGATGAAGCCGATGTCGCGCGACTGGATGTTGACCTCGGCCTCCAGCGGCGACTTCATCGGCGCCAGATACAGTAGCGGGTCGCCCGCATTGAGCACCGATTGCGCCGAGAGCTTAGCTACTCTCAGCACCATGCTGTCTTCCGGCGCCTCGAGCCGGACGAGGTCTTGGTGTTTGGTGGCCTTGGTCAATTGCTCGGCGGCAGCGTCGCGATTGCCTTGCGCGGTGAGCAGTTCTTGGCTGACCTGGCCGTACCATTGCTGGACGTAGGCGTCACGCGTCGATTTTACCGCGTCGAGCTCGTGCTGCGTCTCGATGATGGCGTTTTTGTCGAATTCGAGCGCGCGCTCGATTTCGAGCTTCTGGTCGGTCGCCGCCAGCAGGTTGAGCCGGCTACCGACCTGTGCCGCGGCCAGCGTCGCGCGCATTTGCTCGATCTGTTGGGAAATCTTGGCGCGGTCGCCGTAGCGCGCTCCGTCGTTCTGATACTTGGCAATCGTTGCTTGGTCTTGTGCGATTTGGTCGTTGTAGCTGCCCACCTGGGCGTCGAATTGCGCCTTGCGCTGCAGATAGTATTCGCGCTCGGCCACGATGAAGCTGTTGGCGACCGGATCGGTCGAGGGAGCCATGTCGAACGGCTTTTGCGCGAGCTCGGCCTGGCAGCGGGTGATCTCGGCGTTGTAGTTGGCAACCTGCGATTTGAGCGCGCCGACATCGGCGGTGGTAAAAGTGGGATCGAGCGTCGCCAGCAACTGCCCCTTCTTGACTGTGTCGCCTTCGCCGACGTTGATCGTTTTAATGATCGAAGGGTCGAGAGCCCCCAGCACCACGGTGGGATCGACCGTCACGATCTTGCCGGCCGTCGAGGTGACGACCCGATCGACACGCATGCACAAAGTGACCACGATCAGGCAGACAAACAACGCCGCCAGCACCGTCAGGGTGATATGCGCCCTTGACGGCTCTGGGCCTTCGAGAATTTCGGCGGTTTCGGACTGGTAGACCTGGATCTCGCGATCCGGCGCGGCCAGCTCAAGCCTTGCCGGCAGGGCGGAACGAAATAACTTCATGGGACTGCCTGGGGATGAGGTGCTGATGCTGCTGGTGCCACAGATTGCTGTATATGTCGCAACGGTCGACAAGGTCGCCGTGGGTGCCGATGTCGTAAACCTTGCCGCGTTCGAGCACGAGGATCGCATCGGCATTGACCAATGACGAGAGGCGGTGCGAGACGACGATCATCGTGCGGCCTTCGGCGATCCGATTGAGGTTGGCGTTGACGATGGCCTCGCTTTCCGCGTCGAGCGCGCTGGTCGCCTCGTCGAGGATCAGAATGCGCGGGTTGGTGATCAGCGCGCGAGCAATCGCCAGCCGTTGACGCTGGCCACCCGACAGATTGGGCGAACCTTCGTAAATCCACGTTTCGTAGCCCGCCGGCAGACGCTCGATGAATTCTTCCGCGCCGGCCAGCCGCGCCGCCATCACCACGTCATCGAAGGTGGCGTCCGGTTTGCCGGAAGCGATCGTCTGACGAATCGTGCCGCTGAACAGGAAATTCTCCTGTGATACGACCCCGAAGCTTCCGCGCAAGTGGTTCACGTCGAACTGCCGCAGATCGGTACCGTCGATCTTGATCAGTCCCTCATAATTGCCGTGGAACAGCTGGAGCAGCCGGGTAACGGTGGTCTTGCCCGAGCCGCTGCGTCCCATGATGCCGAACACCGAACCCTCGGGGATTGTAAAGCTAACCCCGTCGAGCGCCGGGTTGCTGGTCCCGGAATAGCTGAACCGGACGCCGGAAAACTCCACCCGGCCGACGATCGGCGTGCGGATGCCGCCCCGGCCGTGCCCCTCCTCGGGCTGCCGATTGACCAGCGCCGCGATGATCGCCACCGCGATCCGAGCCTCGTCGTATTGGGTAATCATTTGCGCCAGCTGTACCAGCGGCGAGGCGACGCGCTGTGATAACAGCATGAATGCGAAGAGCGCGCCGACATAAACCTGCTGCTGCGTGCTGATCGCAAGGTAGACCGCGAGGGCGAAGACGCCGCTGGTCATGAACCGCTCGAGCGGTATGACGACGCTTTGCACGACGTTTGCCGTTTCGCCTTCATCGAAGCGAAGGCGCGCCGCCTTGGCCACTTTGACGTCCCACTCCTGGCGACGTTTGGCGTCGAGCGCCAGCGCCTTGACCGTGCGGATGCCGTGCAGCGTCTCGATGAGAAACGAGTGTTTCTCGGTTTCGGCCGTTTCCACCGCGCTCGTCTTGCGCCGCAATTCGGGCAGCCGAATGATGATCCAACCGCAAATCAACGCCGCCAAAGCGAGGACGAAGAACGTCAGCAGCGGACTGAAAAAAAACATGATCGGCAGGAAGACGATCAGCACGAAGCTGTCGAGCGCCGTGCCGAAGAGCGCGCCGGTCAGGAAGCTGCGAACCCGGTGCATCTCGTTCATGTCGTGGGCGATTTCACCGACGCTGGTCCGCTCGAAGAAATCGACCGGCAATCTGATCACCCGGTCAAAAATGTAGGGTGACAACTTGGCGTCCACGCGCTGCGTGACGTGGTGCACCAGATAGCGGCGGAGATATCCGAATACGGTCTCGAAGGCGATCAGGACGACCATCGTCAGGCATAGGACCGCCAACGTGTCGAGGCTGCCGTAATAGAGCACGCGGTCAACCAGCAGGCGCCAGAACATAATCGGCGCCAGAGCCAACAGGCTCAGCATGAATGCTGAAATGCCGATGTCGCGGGCAATGCGCTTGTCGCGCAGCAACTGGCCGACGATCAGCCACAGCCCAAACGGCTGATCGTCGTCGCGCAGCCGATAGTCCCGCTTGAATAGCAGGACCTCACCGGTCCACGCCGCTGTGAAGCGCGCTTCGTCGAGGACGAGCGGGACGTTTTCGTGCGCGTTGGGGTCTTGCACCACGACGCGCGGGATTTCGGGCCCTTCGTGGACCTCGCGCAAAACCATGGCATGGCCATTGCGCAGCAGCACGATCGCCGGCAGCGCCTTGCGAAGCTGCAGGAGCTGGCGCCAAGGCAGCTGAACGCTGCTGGCGCGCAGGCCGGAAGCGATGGCGATGTTGAGCAGCTGCGGAACCGAAGGCTGTCCGGGCTCGAGCAAGTGGTCATGGACCAACTGCGGCACCGACAGCTGTATTCCGTGATGGCGCGCGACGATAACCAGCGATCCCAGCAGCGAAACGCCGGAAGCGGCGGTCGCGTCGGCGTGTGGCGACTCGATGAGGCTACTGTCGATGGCAACCATTCGCAAACCCCCACCAAAAGCCGAGACCACGGGTCTCGATCTTGGTCAGCCGACAGAGGGAGGCCAGGATCGACGCTCCCTCGCTCTTCATTCGCCGGCGCTACCGCTCGACCGATGTGTTGCAGACAAAACGGTACCCCCGGCGAAATTCAGTTTTTATCAAATGTTCGGTCGCTTCACCAAGCGAACGCAATTTCGTGCGCAGCCGGTTGACCACCACGTCGATCGCCCGATCGGTCGCCGGCCGGTGCTTGCCGTACAGCGCTTCGGCGAGCGCGGCGCGCGTCTGGATTTCCCAGGGATGACTGGCGAAATGGGCGAGGAGAAGGCTTTCCGCCGTCGTCAAGTGGATGGCCTTGCTATCCGGACCGAGCATCAAGTTCTGATGTGGCCGAAATGTGACGCCTGAGAACTCGACGATTTCGGCTTCGCGCGGCGCGCTGGGGGTGACCTGCCCATTCACTCGGACGATCTGCTGCAACACTTCATTAAACGCAACGACATCGACGGGGCTGGCAATGCATTCCGCGGCGCCGGCAAACCGGTAGTCTTGCGCGTTGCGGGTATCCTCGCCGCATACGACGAGGATGGGTACGCTGCTTTGCCGGCGAATCTTCAAGATCATGCCAACGCCTCCGCCGTTTGCCTGGCGTAGGTCGAGCACGACGACGTCGGGCTTGCTCTCGCGCAATAAGGTGAAGAACCGGCTTTCGAGAGCCACCGGCTCCGGCGGGGTGCCGTCCTCCGAGGGTTCTCCTCCGGGGATGGAGAAGTCCTCGCGGGCAACGACTATGGTGGTTGCTACTGGCATCTTTCCGGCTCTACCTCATTCGTACTGGATGACGACGAAAGCTGAAGCAGCTCGTTACTTGGCTACCAGCTTCGTCGCGCCGCCTTGCTCGGGGGTCGCAAGGCCATCGCAGCAAAAATTAGGCCCCGAAAAACTCCGTGTGGGTGCGATCGTCTCTCGCGATCGTCGACGCAAAGTTCTGCAACAATTTAGTACATTTCGAAACAATTTTCATGGTTAACATCGGAGTAAGATGGTTAAAGCTATTTTAAGTCTATTCAACTTCTAGTGTCCACCACGTTCCGGATACGTGGGCGCTGAGCCAAAGGTTCCTCGCCTGTGCGAGTTGATCTACCTCGGGCGGCGCGCTAGCGCTGGCGCCGTATCAGCCGGCGCAGCAGCGCGACATAAGCTGGCAGGCATTTTTTTGTAAGATCGAACCGATCGATGACAGTTTGACGTGCGGCAGCGCGGATTTTGTCCTGTCGGTCGCGATTGAGCAGCACTTCGCTGACGCGATCGGCGAGCGCGCTGCGGTCGAAAAAATCGACGAGGTAGCCGTTTTCGCCGTCCCGCATCACCTCCTCGACCGGCGGTGTGCGCGAGGCGACGACGGCGCAACCCGCCGCCATCGCTTCCAGCAGCCCCCACGACAACACGAAGGGATAGGTCAAATAAACGTGCACCGTGGAGATGCGCAGCATCGCGAGATACTGCTGATAATTTAGCCGACCGAGAAAATGGACGCGGCTGAGGTCCAGTTGGCCTTCCAGTTCACTGAGCAACTTCTGCCGCCAGTTGGGCGCGTCTTCGGGCGGGCGGCCGTAGCTGACCTCGTTGCCGCCGACAATCAGCACGCGCGCTGTGGGGTGCCGCTCGAGAAGCATTGGCAGCGTTCGCATGAAAACATGAAAGCCCCGGTAGGGTTCGAGATTGCGGGCGCTGTAGGTGATCAGCAGGTCGTTGCGCGACAGCGACAACCCGCCGGCGAGCCACAATCGGGTGCTCGCGTCGGGACGCACCACCGCCGTGTCGATTCCTTCATGGATGACGCTGATCCCGCGCCGGAATTTCTCCGGGTAGAGGGCGCGTTGGAATTCGGTGGGAGTTTGCCCCCAGTCGGCGGTTTCAAGCCCCAGCAGATTGATCGAATTACGCGTCCGCAACCGCATCCCATCGGATGGGCCGGGCGGAAATTCGGGGTCGAAATCGAGATCGCTGTCGCGCGGCCGGTAGAAGAACTCGAAATAGCCCAGCAGCGGAGCCGTCGGCCAGACATCCTTGACATAGAGGATTTCGCCCCAGCCATTGTGCCCTGCGGCAAGATCGGGCGTGAAGCCGTTGCGCTTTAGGTTCTCGCAAATCCGGGCGACGGCCTGGCCGTTCTCGACCGCGGTATTGAATTCATTGACAAACGGATGCAGGCCCGCCGGCCGCTTCGGCGGCGCATAGACGATCTTGTGCACGCCGCCGAGTTCCCTCTCGCGTTGCTGAGTGATGAACACGACGTGATCGCCCGCGGCTGCGAAATGCCGCGCCGCGTGCACATATTGCCCAGGGAAATTCTGGTGGATGAATAGCCAGTTCACGCTCGGCTCGGGCCTCGTCGCGCCGCCTTCAGCTAGCGGGCTTGTAGGCGCGCGCCCAAAGCGCAAAGCTATCGCGCTGTAGGGTTATGTCGGCGAAACCTGCATTGACCAGCAGGATCTGCAGCGTGCGCGCGGTAAACCCGGTCTTGTGCGCCATGTGCCGGTTGCCCCGGGCGAGCGAGGGGGTATGGCCATAAATCATGTCGAGCGGCGTGATCGGTCCGCTCGGCGAAACGTAGGCTTCGTCTTCGAGGCCGTCACTCGCCACCAGCTCGGCGATTTTCTGCAGGTCGGGCAGGGTCAGCAGCACTTGGCCGCCCGGCCGGAGCACGCGGATAAATTCGGCGAGCGCCACCGGCACCTCGTGCCGATGTAGATGCTCGAGATTGTGCGACGACCAGACTGCATCGATCGACTCCGATTCGATCGGCTGCATGTCCGTCATCGAGCAGACAAAATCGGGATTGACCGAGGGATTGATGTCGAGCCGTACCTCCCGCCACTCGGGCCCTTGAAACAGCGAGTGCAGGTTGTGACGGGCCGGGTAGCCGCAGCCGACATTGAGGACGATCTTGTTTGGGGCATCCGGCGACCCCGCCAAACTCGCGCTGATGCTGTCGTAGGCCATGCCCAAACCATGGTGTGGCGCGGCGAACGGCCCGCCGCGCCTGTCCCGTACTTTAGGGGGTATGTCTTAACAAAGCGGTGGCCTACTTGCTACCGCGTTCTCGCCCTGTCGCTGTCGGCGTCGCCGCGCCTCGTTTTGCTTGACGCTTTCCCCGCCGGTATTACATCTCAGCCGTGGCCGGATTTCCGGTCGTCGCAAATCAGCTCCATGAGGCGCATGAGCGAGCCGGTGGACGATACGAGATGGCATGGCACGACGATCCTTTGCTTGCGCAAGGGCGGAGACGTCGTCATTGCCGGTGACGGTCAGGTGTCGATGGGGCAGACGATCGTCAAGTCGAATGCCCGCAAATTGCGGCGGCTTGGCGGCGGCGCGGTGATCGCGGGCTTCGCCGGAGCGACCGCCGATGCCTTCGCGCTGTTCGAGCGGCTTGAGGCAAAGCTCGAGCAGCATTCGGGGCAGCTGGTCCGCGCCTGCGTCGAGCTTACCAAGGATTGGCGCACCGACCGCTACCTGCGCCGTCTCGAGGCGATGATGGCGGTCGCCGACAAGGATGTCTCGCTGATCCTCTCCGGCACCGGCGATGTCTTGGAACCCGAGGACGGGATCATCGGCATCGGCTCGGGCGGCGGCTACGCGCTCGCCGCGGCACGTGCGCTGATCACCATTGACGGGTTCGACGCCGAGACCGTGGCGCGGCGCGCGATGGCCATTGCCGCGGATATCTGCATTTATACCAACGATAAGATCACGCTTGAGAAGTTGACCACTTGAACGCCTTCAGCCCGCGCGAAATCGTCTCCGAACTCGATCGCTTCATCGTTGGCCAGCACGAGGCCAAGCGCGCGGTTGCGATCGCGCTGCGCAACCGCTGGCGGCGCCAGCAGCTCGCGCCCGAGCTGCGCGAGGAGGTGCTGCCCAAGAACATCCTGATGATCGGCCCGACCGGCTGCGGCAAGACCGAAATCGCGCGGCGCCTTGCACGGCTCGCGCAGGCGCCGTTCCTCAAGGTTGAGGCGACCAAGTTCACCGAAGTCGGCTATGTCGGCCGCGATGTCGAGCAAATTGCCCGCGATCTGCTCGAAATCGCCATTTCGATGACCCGCGAGCGGCTGCGCAAGGAGGTCGCGGCGAAGGCAGAGGCCGCCGCCGAGGAACGCGTGCTCGACGCGCTGGTCGGCGCCAACGCCAGCGCCGAAACCCGGCAGAAATTCCGCAAGATGCTGCGCGAAGGCGCCCTCGACGACCGCGAGATCGAGATCAACGTGCAGGAAAGCGCGGCGCCGCAGATGCCGACCTTCGAGATCCCCGGCATGCCGGGCGCGCAGATGGGGATGCTCAATCTCGGCGACATTTTCGGCAAGGCCTTTGGCCAGCGCGCGACCCCGCGCAAAGTCACGGTCAGCGACAGTCACCGCATGCTCCTCGCCGAGGAAAGCGACAAGCTCCTGGATCAGGAAACCGTGACGCGCGAGGCGGTCGCGGCGGTCGAGGAAAACGGCATCGTCTTCATCGACGAGATCGACAAGATTTGCGGGCGCAGCGAACGCGGGGGCGGGATCGGCGCCGCCGATGTCAGCCGCGAAGGTGTACAGCGCGACCTCTTGCCGCTGATCGAGGGGACGACCGTTGCGACCAAGCACGGGCCGGTCAAGACCGACCACATCCTGTTCATCGCTTCGGGCGCCTTCCATCTGTCGAAACCGTCCGATCTCCTGCCCGAACTGCAGGGCCGGCTGCCGATCCGCGTCGAGCTCAAGGGGCTCGACCGCGACGATCTTTGTCGCATCCTCACCGAGCCGCAAGCGAGCCTCGTCACGCAATACAGGGCGCTAATGGCGACAGAGGGTATCGAGCTCGACTTCCAGGCCGGCGCGGTCGAGGAGATCGCGCGACTCGCCGAGCAGATCAATTCGACGGTCGAGAATATCGGCGCGCGCCGCTTGCACACCATCCTCGAGCGGCTGCTGGAGGAAATCAGCTTTACCGCTTCCGACCAGCCGGCCGGCACCGCGCTGGTCATCGACGCGGCCTATGTCCAGGATCGTGTCGGCTCGCTCGCCAAGGACAGCGATCTCTCGCGCTTTATCCTCTGACGGCATTGGAGGAAACGGTCGCCTCGGCGCCTTATTTGGTGCCGGCGGAACCGATTCCGCCCCCGGCCAATTTGCACTAGGATCGCGCCGTAACGTCCCCCGAGCCAGCCGACATGAATATTTTGCGCGTTCCCGTTACGCCATTCGCCGGGCAGCGCCCCGGCACATCGGGCTTGCGCAAGAAGGTCGCTGTGTTTCGCGAGCCGGGCTATGTCGAGGCCTTTGTGCAATCGCTGTTCGACGCGCTGCCCGTGGCGATCGGCCGCGGGGTCGCGGGACAGACCCTGGTGCTCGGGGGCGATGGTCGCTTCTTCAATGACCGGGCCACTCAGACGATCATCCGCATGGCGGCGGCGAACGGCGTTGCCCGGCTTCTCGTCGGGCGCGATGGACTGTTGTCGACCCCGGCGACCAGCGCCGTCATTCGCGGGCGGAAGGCGTTTGGCGGTATCGTCCTGTCGGCAAGCCACAACCCAGGGGGACCCGATGGCGATTTCGGCATCAAGTACAACGTCGCCAATGGCGGTCCGGCGCCCGAGCGGGTGACCGACGCGATCTACCGCCGGACCCAGGCGATCTCCGAATACCGTCTCGTCGACGCACCCGATCTGAAACTCGACCACAACGGTTCGACAAAACTCGGCGAAATGGAAGTAGTCGTTATCGACCCTGTCGCCGAGTACGCTGCGCTGATGGAGCGCATCTTCGATTTCGATCGGCTGCGTGATCTGCTGCGTGGCGGGTTCCGGATGCGGTTCGACGCGATGCATGCCGTTACCGGGCCCTACGCGAAGGAGATATTCGAGCGCCGCCTCGGCGCGCCTGCCGGCAGCGCCGTGCATGCCGAGCCGCTGGCCGATTTCGGCGGCCTGCACCCCGACCCGAACCCGACACACGCCGCTTCGCTGGTCGCCGCGCTGGCTGCGGCGGATGGCCCCGATTTCGGCGCGGCGTCGGATGGCGACGGCGACCGCAACATGGTGGTGACCCGCGCTGGGGCGCTGGGACCGAGTGACAGCCTGGCGATCCTTGCCGCCAATGCGCACCTTATCCCCTGGTTCAAGAAGGGGTTGCCCGGGGTCGCGCGCTCGATGCCGACCAGCCGCGCGGTCGACCGGGTTGCGGAAAAGCTGGGTATTGACTGTTTCGAGACGCCAACCGGCTGGAAATATTTCGGCAACCTGCTCGACGCCGGCAGGATCGCGCTCTGCGGCGAGGAAAGCGCCGGCACCGGCGCAGATCATGTCCGCGAGAAGGATGGCGTCTGGGCGGTGCTGTTCTGGCTCAACATCCTGGCAGTGCGCGGTGAGCCGGCCCCTTCGATCATCGCCGACCACTGGGCGCGGTTCGGCCGCGACTTCTACCTGCGGCACGACTACGAAGAGGTCGAAAGCGACGCGGCCAACCGGCTGATCGACGGTTTGCGCCAACGCATTCCCGATCTTCCCGGCGCTCGGTTCGGCGATTTCGAGGTCTCGTCGGCCGACGATTTTGCCTATACGGACGCGATCGACGGCTCGACGAGTGCTCACCAGGGCATTCGCATCGGCTTCATCAACGGCGCGCGGATCGTCTACCGCCTGTCGGGAACGGGGACCGAGGGCGCAACGTTGCGTGTGTATCTGGAGCGCTACGAGCCTGATCCCGCCCGGCACACGCTCGCTGCGAGCGCGGCGCTGGCGCCGCTGGCGGCGGTGAGCGCGACGCTCGCTGATATTGCTGGCATCACCGGGCGGACCGAGCCGAACGTGGTCGTCTAAAATCGCGGACGAGGAGAAAATTGCATGCTGTCGGCGGACCGTTCTCAGGAAAGGCTGGCCCGGCGCACGATCGCGCTGGTGTTGGCCGGCGGCCGCGGCAGCCGCTTGCGGCAACTTACCGACCGCCGCGCCAAGCCTGCGGTGTTCTTCGGCGGCAAATTCCGCATCATCGACTTCGCCATGTCGAACTGTCTCAATTCGGGCATTCGCCGCATCGGGGTTCTGACCCAGTACAAGGCACACAGCCTGTTGCGGCACTTGCAGATGGGGTGGTCGTTCCTGCGCCCGGAGATGAACGAATTTCTCGACCTGCTGCCGGCGCAGCAGCGCCTCGACGAGGCGACTTGGTATCGCGGCACCGCCGATGCGGTATTTCAGAATTTCGATATCTTCCGCGCCGCGCGGCCTGATTACTTCGTCGTGCTGGCGGGCGACCATGTCTACAAGATGGATTATTCGCATCTGCTCGCCGAGCACGTGGAGAGCGGCGCCGACTGTACCGTCGCCTGCGTCGAGGTGCCGGTGTCGCAGGCGAGCGAATTCGGCGTGATGATGGCGAACGCCTCCGGCCTCATCACCGATTTTGTTGAGAAGCCCAGCGATCCCGTTCCGATGATCGGCAAGCCGGACCGCGTGCTGGCGAGCATGGGCATCTACGTCTTTAGTGCCGCTGTCCTCTACGCCGAGCTTGAACGCGACGCGCGCGATCCGGCTTCGTCGCACGATTTCGGCAAGGACGTGATCCCCCACCTTGTCGGCCGCGGTCTTGCAGCGGCGCATTCCTTCGAGGAAAGCTGCGTCAAGACGACCCCGGACGCGGAGCCCTATTGGCGCGATGTCGGTACGATCGACGCCTATTGGGCGGCCAATCTCGACCTTGTCATGCCGGTGCCGCAGCTCGACATCTATGACCCGAACTGGCCGATCTGGACTTACCAGCAGCAACTGCCCCCGGCGAAATTCGTTTTCGATGACGATGACCGGCGCGGCATGGCGGTCGATTCGATGGTCTCCGGCGGCTGCATTATTTCCGGCGGCCACGTCTCGCGCACGCTGCTGTTTTCGGGCTGCCGCGTCAATTCGCACGCTCGCGCCCGCGAGGCCGTGGTGCTGCCGGAAGTCGATATCGGCCGCCACGCCCGGCTCAACCGCGTCGTGATCGATCGCGGCTGCCGCATTCCGGAAGGGATGGTGATCGGCGAGGATCCGGGGGCCGACGCGGAGCGCTTTTACGTCAGCGAGGGCGGCGTGACGCTGGTCACCTCCGAAATGCTGGCCGAGTTGCACAAATAGCCGGGGCTCGGCGGCTAGAAAATGCGCGAGGCTTCCTTGCGGTCGCCGAGGAACACGCGGGCGTCGCGTCCGGCCTGCTGCGCGTCCCGCGCCGCCTCGACCGCGTCGAGCATCGCCTGCTCCTTGTCGAGGTAGGCGCCATAGGTGGTGTTATCGAGGCGGACGACCCAGCGCCTGTCCCGGTCTTGCTGGCAAACATGGAATTCCATGACGTCCATCAACGGCGGTCCCCCCCGAGCCCTGTGACAAGCGAGTTACATTGCGACCAGTATTGCCAATCGCGTCATTTGTTAGAAGCAAATTTCGCCTTGTTTGCCGCAAAACCGGGCGGCAAACGGCAAGAGTGCCGTTTTGTCGCGCATGCGTTGCTCGATCCGTGGGCGGAATGGCGAAAATTCCTTGCCTGACATCGGCTTAGCCGCGAATCTGCGAGCGCCCACCCTGGCGCTTCTGCGGCAAGCGGAGCAGGTCCGTGACCAGCGATATCGAAGACCGGAAGAAAACAGCGGTCGCGCAAGCGGCCGCTTTGATGGCGGCGCGGTTCGACAGCGGCGAATCGGTCGCGATAGGGGCATTCCTCGAAGCGCTCTATGAGCATGCGCCGCCCGCCGATATCGCTGCGCGAAGCCCCGAAGATTTGGCCGGCGGCGCCCTCGCGCTGGGGCGATTCGGCGCGCGCCGCGCGCCGGGCGAGGCGCTGGTGCGGGTCTACAACCCCGCTGCGGCGCGGGATGGATGGTCCTCGGCTCACACCATCGTCGAGATCGTCAACGACGACATGCCGTTTCTCGTCGACTCGGTCAGCGCGGCGATCAACGATCGCGGCCGGGTGGTGCAACTGGTCATTCATCCGGTGATCGCCGTTTCGCGCGACAAAGCAGGCCAGCTAATGGGCTTTGGCGCTGCGAGCGGCGGCGCGCGCGAATCGTGGATGCAGATCGAGATCGCGCGCGAGCGCAGCGCGACGGCGCGCAGCGCACTCGCCGAGGCGCTGGCCGGTGTGCTCGGCGATGTTCGCGCTGCGGTCTCGGATTGGCAGCCCATGCGCGCCGCGTTGGTGCGCCTGTCGGACGAGGTCGGGCGCACCGCCCCAGGCCAGTTGCCGTTGGTCGAGCTCGACGAGGGCTCCGCGTTTCTCCGTTGGCTTGACGACGACCATCTCGTGCTCCTCGGTATGCGCGACTACGACTTTAGCGGCGGCGAGACGCAACCGCCGCTTGGCATTCTGCGCGAGCCGGGATACCGCGTGTTCGGCGGCCTGCGCGACCTTGGCGCGCTGCCCCCGGCGGTGCGTGATTTTGTGCGCCGGCCCGAGCTGGTGATTGTCGGCAAGACCGACCGGCGCTCGACCGTGCACCGCCGCGCGCCGATGGATGCGATAGGCGTGCGCCGTTTCGATGCGGAGGGCGAGGTCAGTGGGCTTTGTCTGTTTGTCGGACTTTTCACCTCGACCGCCTACACCGCCGACGTGCGCCGCATCCCGATCGTGTGTCGCAAGGTGGAGCGTGTGCTTGTGCGCAGCGGGCTCGCAGCGGCGAGCCATGACGGCAAGGCGCTCGTCCACATCCTCGATACCTTTCCGCGCGATGAGCTGTTCCAGGCCAGCGAAGACTGGCTCTACGACACCGCGATCGGGGTGCTAAACCTTCAGGAGCGCCAGCGCGTCGCGCTCTTCGTCCGGCGCGACCCACTCGAGCGCTATGTGTCGTGTCTGGTTTACGTGCCGCGCGAACGCTACGACACCGGAATGCGCCGCGATTTTGCTTCGATCCTCGAAGAAGCGTTCGCCGGTACGATTTCGACCTTTTATACCCAGATCGACGACTCGCTGCTGGCGCGGGTGAACTTCATCATCCGTGCAAACAATGGCGAGGCGGAGTTGCCCGTCGTGGACGTTGCGGCGCTGGAAGCGCGCCTGGCGGAGGCCGGGCGCTCGTGGCTCGACCGGGTTGAGGCGGCCGCCGAGGACATGTGCGGCGAAGTCGAGGCGCATCGCCGGTTGAGCCGCATCGCGAGCTTCCCGGCCGATTATCAGACGCGTACCACACCCGGCCAGGCGGTTGCCGATCTCGCATCGATCGAAAAAGTGCTGGCCGACTCGCCGCTTGAGGCCTCGCTACATCCTCGCGATGGTGAAACGACGCCGGGGCTGCGGCTGTACCGGCGAGCGGTGCCCGTGCCGCTATCGGATGTCCTGCCGGTGCTCGAGAACCTCGGCCTCCGGATTGTCGCGGAAGACGCCTATCGCGTTGATAGCGCGGAGGGCGGGGCGGCCTGGGTGCACGAATTCGTGCTGGCGGACGGGACGGTCCCCGCGTCCTTGACCGCGCCGCAGCAGCAGAATTTCGAGACGGCGCTCGTCGCCGCCGCGACCGGCGCGATCGAGAATGACGGGTTCAACCGCCTCGTGCTCCGCGCCGGTCTGACCGCGCGGCAGACGACGATTCTGCGGCTCTATTGCAAGGTGCTGCGCCAGGCCGGTAGCGCTTTCAGCCAAGCCTACATGGAAGACGCGCTCGCCGCGCATCCCGGCATCGCCCGGCGGCTGGTAACGCTATTCGAACTGCGCTTCAGCCTTACCCCACCGAAAGGCGGCGCGCTCGATATCGCCACCGATTTGCGGGCGATTCACGAGGAACTTGATCAGGTCGAGAGCCTTGACGAGGATCGTATCCTGCGCGGCTTTCTGCTGCTCATCCTCAAATCGCTGCGCACCAACTATTTCCAGCCGGCGGCCGACGGCAGCCCGAAACCGTATTTGTCGGTAAAGCTCGCCTCGAGCGAGATCGATTTGTTACCGCTGCCGCGGCCGCTCTTCGAAATCTACGTCTACAGTCCGCGCATGGAGGGGGTGCACATGCGCGCCGGTAGGGTGGCGCGCGGCGGCATTCGCTGGTCGGACCGGCGCGAGGACTTTCGCACCGAAATCCTCGGGCTGATGAAGGCACAGACGGTCAAGAATGCAGTGATCATTCCGGTAGGGTCAAAGGGTGGTTTTGTCCTTAAGCAGCCGCCCGCGCCAGGGCCGAATTTCCGCGCCGAGCTCCAGACGGAAGGGATCGAGTGCTACAAGCTTCTAATCCACGGGCTGCTCGACCTCACCGACAACACCGTCGCCGACAGCGTTGAGACCCACCATATCGAGCCGCCGCGCGATGTGGTGCGTCACGACCCGGACGACCCGTACCTCGTGGTCGCCGCCGACAAGGGCACGGCGACCTTCTCCGACACGGCCAATGCCATCGCCCTCGAATACGGGTTCTGGCTTGGCGACGCTTTTGCCAGCGGCGGCTCGGCGGGCTATGACCACAAGGAGATCGGCATCACCTCGCGCGGCGCCTGGGAGCTCGTCAAACGGCATTTCCGTGAGCTTGGCGCCGATATCCAATCGACAGATTTCACCGTCGTCGGAGTGGGCGACATGGGCGGCGACGTGTTCGGCAACGGCATGCTGCAGTCGCGGCACATCCGGCTAGTCGGTGCGTTCAATCATCTGCACGTCTTTGTCGATCCCGAACCCGATGCGGCCACGAGCTATGCCGAGCGCAAGCGCCTGTTCGCCAACCCGCGGCTGGGTTGGAGCGATTACGATCGCGGGTTGATCTCGCCGGGCGGCGGCGTCTTCGAGCGCAGCGCCAAATCGATTGCGGTCACCCCCGAGATGAAGCGCGTCTTTGGCATCGCCGTGGACGACTTGACACCGGCCGAGCTGATCCGCCAACTGCTGCGCGCCGAAGTCGATCTCTTGTTTTTCGGCGGCATCGGCACCTTCGTCAAGGCGCGCGCCGAGACCCATACCCAGGTTGGCGACAAGGCAAATGACGCGCTGCGCATCGACGGCGAGGAGATGCGCGCGCGGGTGGTGGGCGAGGGCGCCAATCTCGGGGTCACCGAGCGCGGCCGCATCGCCTATGCGCAGAAGGGTGGACGTATCGACACCGACGCGATCGACAATTCGGCCGGCGTCTCGATGTCGGATCACGAGGTCAACATCAAGATCCTGCTGGGTCACGCGCTCGCCACCGGCGCGCTCGCCGCGCCCGAGCGCGAGACGCTGCTGGCCGAGATGACCGACGATGTCGCCGAACTCGTGCTGCGCGACAATTATCTTCAGGGCGAGGCGCTGTCGGTGGCCGAGGCGCGCGGCCAGAGGGAGCCGTTTGCGGCGCTCGATCGACAGGCGCGGATGATCCGCGAGCTCGAGAAGTCGGGCAGGCTCGACCGTGCGCTCGAATTCCTGCCCGACGAGACCGAGATTGCCGCGCGCGCTGCGGCGCGTAAGGGCCTCACCCGGCCCGAGCTGGCGGTGCTCCTCGCCTATGCGAAAATGTCGCTCGACGAAGAGCTCCTGCGGTCGGAACTGCCCGATGCGCCGGAACTCGCCGCGGAATTGCGGCTTTATTTTCCGCCTGCGCTGCGCGACCGGTTTGCGGCGCAGATTGCCGCACACCCGTTGCGGCGCGAGATCATCGCGACGGTCGTCGCCAACGATGTCGTCAACCGCGGCGGGCTGACCTTTGTCCATGATCTCGCCGCGCGCACCGGGCGCGGTGTCGGCGAAATCGCCCGCGCCTATCGCATCGTGCGTGAAGCGTACGGCCTGCCGGCGCTGTGGGCCGCGATCGAGGCGCTCGATAACAAGATAGCCGCGCGGGTGTCGTACCAGATGTTGCTCGATATCGCCGACATCGTCGAGCACGCGGCGACCTGGCTGCTGCGTGCGGGGCGGGTCGGTTTTTCGGAGATCGCCCGTTCCGCCCCCTCGGTTGAACGTTTGTCGGCGGTGATCGGCGATATGTTGCCGGCCGACGAGCGCGCGCTGCTCGACCGGCGCGTCGCCGCTCTCGCGGAGGCCGGTGTGCCGCCGCCCGTCGCCGAGCGCGTCGGCGGCATCGTCTTCCTCACCACCGCGTTCGAGATCGGCGATATAGCCGGGCGTTCGGGCCAGCCGATCGACCGCGCCGCCGGCGTGTTCTACGGCGTCGGGGCGCGCTTCGCGCTCGACGGACTGCGCGACGCCGCCCGCCGCCTGCCGGCCGAGACGCAGTGGCAGAAAGCCGCTGTCGACACGCTGATCGACGATTTCTACTCACTGCAGGCCGATCTCGCCGAGCGGGTGCTGAAAGGCCCCGTCGGCGCCGCAAGCGACATTGGCGACCCGATCGCTGCCTGGGCCGCGACCCGGGCCGCGCAACTCGCCCCCGCCGAGGCGATCGCCGCGGAGCTGCACGCCGCCCCGGCCCCAGACCTGGCGATGCTCGTTGTCGCCGGCCGGCAGCTTCGTCAGGTGCTGGGCTGAGCGTTGTCGGCATTGCCGCCGCCGACGCGTTCTCAAGCCCGGCCAGCGCGAACTAGCTAGATCCCCACATGCTTGCGCACGCGGGCCGGGATCGTCTGGCGCGTCTCGTCGATCTCGAACCAAGGATCGGCTTTGAGCTTGGCAAGGCGCGCGGGAACGGTCGCGACAGTAAACTCGCCCGGTTTGACCTGGCGCTCGACCTCGTCCCACGAAAGCGGCGTCGATACCGTGGTGCCGGCGCGGTCGCGCGGCGAATAGGCGCCGACCGCGGTCGCACCGCGCGAATTGCGCAGATAATCGAGGTAGATACGATCGCGCCGCTCGCGCTTGGTCATGTTTGCGGTAAAGGCGGTCGGCCGCTCCTCATGCATGCGATCGGCGACCCATTTGGTGAACGCCTTTACCGCGTCCCACTCCAGTTTGGGCTGGAGCGGCACGACGACATGGAGTCCCTTGCCGCCGGTCGTCTTGGCGAAGCTACGAAGGCCGATGGCGTCGAGCGCATCGCGCACCTCGATCGCCGCTTCGGTCACGCGCTCCCACGGCAACCCCTCGTCGGGGTCGAGGTCGAAGGTGATCCGGTCGGGCCGCTCGACATTGGCGACCGTCGAGCCCCACGGGTGGATCTCGACCGTGCCCATCTGCACCAGCGCGATCAGACCTCCCACGTCCTCGATGACTGGAAATAGCTGCCTGCCCTCCGAGGTCTCGATCGGAAAGCCCTTGATCTGCTCAGGCGTTCCGGCGCCAACATGCTTTTGATAGAACGCGCGCTGCCCTTTGGCGCCGGTCTCGCGGATCAACGTCAGCGGTCGCCGCGCGAGATGCGGCAGTGCCCAGTCGGCGATATCGACCCAGTACTGCGCGACCTGCTGCTTGGTGAGCTCGGTATCGGCGTAGAGCACACGGTCGGGATGCGACAGCCGCACGCCCTTGAACATGATGCTGCCGTCGCGCAGTTTCTCGTGTCGCGGCGGCGCAGCATGTGGCGGATCGGCTGATGGCGGGTCGGCAGGCGGCCGAGAAGTCGTGGGAAGCGCCTCCGGATCGTAGACGATCTCCTTCACCGGCTTGTCCTCGCGCAGCCCCTGAAAAGCGGATTGCCGGACCAGTCCATCGGTCGTCCAAACCGCATACTCGACTTCCGCGACCAGCTCCGGCTTGACCCAATGGACGTCCTTGCGCCGCTCGGCCGGCGGCAGGGTCACGGGCGCCTTGCGCACCTCGATCTCAGAGAGCCGCCGATGCATGGCGGCAAGGCGCACCGCGGTAAATCCGCTGCCGACACGGCCTGCATAACGCAACGTACCGCCGGGATCGTAATAGCCGAGCAGCAGCGCACCAAACCCTTCGCGGCTGCCGTCGGGGTCGGTGAAGCCGACAACGATAAACTCGTCGCGGTTGCGGCTTTTGATCTTGAGCCAATTGCGGCCACGGCCGGGTGCATAGGGGTAGTCCCGGCGCTTCGCGACAATGCCCTCGACACCGAGCCCAGCGGCTTGCTTTAGGAAGTCTGGCCCTTGCCCGATGTGGTGGTCGCTATAGCGCAGCATGCCCTCGCCTTGGGGCGCAACCAATTCGGCGAGCGCGGCCTTGCGGTCTTCGAGCACCGCACCGGTCAGGTCCCAACCGTCGCGGTAGAGCAGATCGAAGGCGAAATAGGCCAGCTGGTCGGTGCGTTTCGCCGAGATCGCGTCCTGCAGATCGGCAAAATTGGTGATGCCGTCGGGTCGCAGCGCTACGAGTTCGCCGTCGAGGATTGCCGATTTGACCGGCAATTTGTGAAGACGGCCGGCAAGCGCCGGGAATTTGTCGGTCCAGTCGAGGCCGCCGCGGGTGATGAGCCGCACCTTGCCGCCGTCGATATAGGCGACGAGGCGATAGCCATCGTATTTGATCTCGTGCAGCCACTCGCCGCCGCCAGGCGCGGCGGCAGCCGCCGTCGCGAGCTGCGGCTTGAGGCTCGCCGGCATTTTGGCCTTCTTCGCACCCTTGATGCGCGAGGCGGCGCGCGGCTTGGCGGGAGCGGTCGTTTCCTCGGCCGACCGCTCCTCGCCCGGCGTTTCCGAGCCTTTCGAGTGCCAAACCCGGTCGCGGGCGGCGGCAATGTCGTCGATCGTCCGGTGGCTTTCGACGCTCTCGGTCAGTTCGTCGACCACGGCGCTGCCGCTGCCGGGGATCGCCGCCTCGTCGCGTTCCTTGACGAGCAGCCAGTTGTTGGTGCGGTCGCGCGGCCGCCGCTTCAAACGCACCAGCATCCAATGCCCATGCAGCTTGTCGCCGTTGAGGGCGAATTTGAGCATGCCCTTGGCGAGCGACACCTCCGGGTCCGCCTCCAACGGCTCCCAGGTGCCGCGGTCCCACAACAGCACCGTGCCGCCGCCATATTGGCCCTGCGGGATGATGCCCTCGAACCCGCCATAATCGAGCGGATGATCCTCGACCTCGACCGCGAGACGTTTTTCATGCGGGTCAAGGCTCGGCCCCTTTGGGATCGCCCAGCTCTTCAAGACGCCGTCGAGTTCGAGGCGGAAATCGTAATGCAGCCGCCGCGCGGCGTGCTTCTGGATCACAAAGGACAGCGGCGCCGCTTTGGCGCCCGAGCGCGCCTGCGCAAGCACTCCGGAAGGCTCCGGCGTCTTGCGGAAATCGCGTTTCTGTCTGTAGATTTCGAGAGCCATGGTCGCAGCGTAGCGTAATCGCCCACTAAACGTCAGCGAAGCGCCGCCAATCCCTCAAGCGCGCAAGTGGCAGGCGACCCAGTGGCCGTCGGCGGTCTGTTTCAGCTCCGGCTTTTCAGTGCTGCACAGCGGGAACTGCGCGATCGGGCAGCGTGTGTGGAAATGGCAGCCCGGGGGCGGATGGATCGGGTTCGGGATGTCGCCTTCGAGGCGCAGGCGCTGCTTCTTCACGGTCGGGTCCGGGGTCGGCACCGCCGAAAGCAGCGCCTCGGTGTAGGGATGGCGCGGGTTGTCGTAGAGCTCTTCTGACGGCGCCAGTTCGACGATGCGCCCGAGATACATCACCGCGACACGCGACGAGATATGCTGAACCACCGCGAGATCGTGGGCGATGAACAGGTAGCTGAGGTGAAACTCCTCCTGTAGATCGGCGAGCAGGTTGATGACCTGGGCCTGCACCGACACGTCGAGCGCCGAGACCGGCTCGTCGCAGACGATGAGCTTGGGCGAAACGGCAAGCGCGCGCGCGATTCCGATGCGCTGGCGCTGGCCGCCGGAAAACTCATGGGGATAGCGGCGCATATGGTCGGGGTTGAGGCCGACATGGCGCAACAGCTCGATGATGCGGTCCTCGAATTCGGCGCGAGTTGAGGCGAGCTTATGAATGGTCAGGGCCTCGCCGATGATCGCGCCGATCGTCATGCGCGGGTTGAGCGACGCGTAGGGATCCTGAAAGATAATCTGCATGTCGCGGCGCAGCGCGCCCAGCGCCTTGCCGCCGAGCGCGGTAACGGGCTTGCCTTCGAGGCGCACCTCGCCTGAGGTCGGCTCGATGAGGCGCAGCACGCAGCGCCCGGTGGTCGACTTGCCGCAGCCCGACTCGCCGACCAGACCCAGCGTCTCGCCGGCGCCGATTTCGAAGCTGATGTCGTCGACGGCGTGCACCATTTCACGGGCGCCGGCAAGAAACCCGCCGCCGGCCGGGAAATTCTTGACCAGGTTGCGGACCTGCAGCAGCGGCCCCGAACTTTGCCCGTCCATCATGGTGCCGCCGACTTGTAGAGGATGCACGCGACCTTGTGGTCGCCATTGCCAGAAGCGCCAACTGGGCGCAGTTCGGGCACCGCCTCGGTGCACGCGGGCATCGCAAAGCCGCAGCGCGGCGCGAAGCGGCAGCCGGGCGGCGGGCGCAGCAGGCTCGGCACCGTCCCGCTGATCGCCTCCAGCCGCCGCTTCTTGCCGCTCGATCTGTCGAGCCGCGGGATCGAACGGATGAGCCCCTGCGTGTAGGGGTGTAGCGGGTGGGCGAACAGCTCCTCGACCGGCGCCTCCTCGACGACGCGGCCGGCGTACATCACCGCGACCCGCTCGGCGACTTCAGCGACGACGCCCATCGCGTGGGTGATCAGCATGATCGCCATGCCGAGCTTTCCCTTCATCTCCGCCAGGAGATCGAGAATCTGCGCCTGGATCGTCACATCGAGCGCGGTGGTCGGCTCGTCGGCGATCAGGAGCTCGGGGCTGCAGGCGAGCGCCATCGCGATCATCACCCGCTGTCGCATCCCGCCCGACAGTTGGTGCGGGTAGTCATTGACCCGCCGCTCGGGCGCCGGGACGTGCACAAGCTTCAGCATCTCGATCGCCCGGTCGATCGCCTCGCGCCGGCTCATGTCCTGGTGCTGGCGCAACACCTCGGCGATCTGGTCGCCGACCGTGTAGACCGGGTTCAGCGAGGTCATCGGCTCCTGAAAGACGATGGCGATTTCCTTGCTGCGGATGCGCTGCATTTCTTGCGCGTCGAGCGGGACGAGGTCGCGTCCCTTCCACAGGATGCTGCCCTCGACGATCTTGCCCGGCGGCATGGCGATGAGCTTCAAAACGGTCATCGCCGTCACGGTCTTGCCGCATCCCGACTCGCCGACCACGGAGAGGGTCTCGCCGCGTCGGATCGTCAGATCGACCCCGTCGACCGCGCGCACCATGCCGTCATCGGTCTTGAAATGCGTCTTGAGCCCGCGGATTTCCAACAGCGCGTCGGGCACCGTCACAGCACCTTGCGCGGATCGAGCGCGTCGCGCAGCCCGTCGCCGACATAGTTGATCGCCATCACGACAAGAAAGATGGCGCCGCCGGAAAACAGCGCCCAATGCGGCGCGACGTCGAGATAATCCTTGGCGTCGTAAAGGATGCGGCCCCAACTCGGGATATCGGGCGGGAAGCCGAGCCCGAGAAACGACAACGTCGATTCGAGGATGATCGCGTTCGCCACCTCGATCGTGCCGGCAACGATCACCGGGCCGATGGCATTGGGCAGAATATGGCGCATCACCTGGCGCGTGGTCGAGGCGCCGAGCGCGCGGGCCGCCTCGACGAACTCCTTCTCGCGCAGCGAGAAAAACTGCGCGCGCACCAGCCGGGCGATGGACATCCAGCGAAATCCGCCAATGACCGCGACGATCAGCACAAAGGTGCCGAGCTGCATGCCGATGAGCTGTCGCAGCGTCGTCTGGAATAGGTAGATGATCAGCAGCAGCACCGGCAGCTGCGGCAACGACAGAAACAGGTCGCACAGCCAGGTCAGCGCCATGTCGATGCTGCCGCGCGCGGTGCCCGCGATCGCGCCGATGACGACGCCGGCAAACACCGCGACCAGCATCGCCGTGATCCCCACCGCCATCGAAATGCGTCCGCCGTAGATCATGCGGGCGAGCAGATCCTGGCCAAGATCGTCGGTGCCGAGCGGGTGGGCGAGGCTTGGTCCGGTCATCTGCGCGGAGAAATCGATGTCGTTGATCGCCACTGGCCAAATCAGGGTACCGAATACCAGGATAAGTACCATGGCGATCAGAATGCCGGCGCTCAGCAGCGCCAAGCGGTGGCGGCGGAAACGGCGCCAGGCTTCGCGCGCCAGCGAGTCGTGGCGCACCCGCGGCGAGGCGATCGCGATGCCGCCCGGCTCAAGGACCGGCTCAGCGATAGGAGATGCGGGGGTCGAGCCAGCCATAGAGCAGGTCTGCGATCAGATTGAAGAGGATCACCAGGCAGGCGAAGACAAAGGTGACGCCCATGATGACCGGCGTGTCGTTGGCGAGGATCGCGCTGATTAGCAGCGAGCCGATGCCGGGAACACGGAAAATCTGCTCGGTGATGATCGCGCCGCCAAAGATGATCGGCATCTGCAGCGCGACCAGGGTCACCACCGGGATCATCGAGTTGCGCACGATATGCTTCATGATCACGAGCCGCTCGGGCAGCCCCTTGGCGCGCGCCGTCGTCACATGGTCGAGACGCACCACGTCTAGCACCGAGGCGCGCACGAAACGCGTCCACGGCGCGCCCTGAAACAGCGCCAGCACCATCACCGGCATGATCGCCTGCTTGATATAAGCCCAAGCGAGAGGCAGGCCACTGCCGCCCATGTCGGTGCGGTAGACCATGGGCAGCAGGTGCAGATCGACGCTGAAAATGAGGATGAACACCAATCCCGTGAAAAAGGTCGGCAGCGAGAAGCCGATCAGCGCGAGGCTGCTCGCGACCTGGTCGAAGAATGAATAAGGCCGCACCCCGGCGTACACCCCGACGGGAATCGCGATGACCAGCGCCAAAATCTGCGATGCGCCGATCACCAACAGCGTCGTCGGCAGGCGCTGCAGGATGAGCGTGCTGACATTGATCCGGCTGGCGAACGAGAACCCCCAATCGCCATGCAGCATCGCGATGAGCCAATGGAAATAGCGTAGGTAGATCGGGTCATCGAGCCCGAACTTGGCGCGGAGCGCGGCGGCGACCGAGGGCGGGATCGACGGGTCGGTCGCCAGATCGGAAAACGGGTCGCCCGGCGCCAGCGCCAGGATGCAGAACAGGACGACGCTGATGCCCAGAATGCTCGGCAGCGCCAGCAGCAACCGCCTGACGAGGTAGTTCAGCACGGGGGGCCGGCCCGATGATGTCGGCCAAAGCCCCTATTCGTCATGCCCGGGCTTGCTCCGGGCATCCACGAAAGGACGGTATCGGTATTCGTGGATGACCGGGCCGAGCCCGGCCGTGACGATAAAAAGATGCTTTTCGGCAACTCGGTCACCAATTGCTAGGCGTCGGCGTACCAATCGTAGAAGTTCCAGATGTAGCTGTCCCAGCCCGAGGGCAGCGCATGCAGCTTGTTGGAGATCGCCGCCACGGACGGACGGTATTGGTCGGGAATGACCACGACGTCCTTGATGATCATATCGTTCATCTGGATGAACAGCGCGGCGCGCTTGACCGGGTCGGTCTCGTTCTCCGATGCGGCATAGAGCTTGTCGTAGTCGGGATTCTGGTAGCGGACGATGTTGCGGCCCTGCCACTTGTTGTCCTTGCTGGCGATCTCGGCGATGAGGAATTGCCGCATGAAGTCGCGCGGATCGGGCTGCGTCATCGTCGTCGTGTACATCTGGAGGTCGGTGTAAAATTTCGTGTAGGTGTCGGGATTGCCGACATCCGACGAGAAATACACCGAGGCCGGGACGGTCTTGAGCTCGACATCGATGCCGGCCTTCTGGCAGGCCTGCTTGACGATCTCCTGGTTTTTTTGGCGCGGCGCGTTGATCGAGGTCTGGTAGACGACCTTCATTTTGACGCCGTCCTTTTCGCGGGTGCCGTCGGAGCCGGGCTTCCAGCCGGCCTTGTCGAGCAGGTCCTTGGCCTTTTCGATGTTGAATTCGTAGGAGGTGTTCTTCGAGACGAATTGCGGCGGGTTGTTGATGAAATTGGCCGTCGCCTTGCCGGTGCGGCCATAGATGAACTTCTCGACCGAGGCGCGGTCGACCAGCAGGTTGAACGCCTGCCGCACCGCCATGTCGGTAAGAAACGGGTGCTTTGTCTTGATGCTCGACCGCTCGCCGTCGACCTCCTTGTTGGGGTCGGTGTAGTTGAGCTGGATGTGCTCGATATTGCCGCTGGCGAAGATGTCGACGCGCCCCTTGCCGCTCTCCTCGAGCCGCTTCAAAAGCTCGTCCTCGACCTGCATGTTCCAGGCGAAATCGTATTCGCCGGTCTGCAGCACGGCGCGCGCCGCCGACACCGCGTCACCGCCGCCCTTCATCTCGACCGCGTCGAAATAGGGCCGGTTCGGCATGTGGTAGTCGGGATTGATCTTGCCGCGCACCAGGTCGCCCGGCTTGAAGTCGACAAAGAGGTACGGGCCGGTGCCGACCGGGGTCAGGTTGTTCGGGGCGTCGCGCGAGGTGGCCCCCTTGTATTTTTCGAACAGGTGCTTCGGGATGATCATCCCGCGCGCGCTGACAAAGGCGTCGGCCCAGAAGGGTGTCGCAGCGGCGAACTCGACCTTGATCGTGTGGTCGTCGACCTTGGAGACTTTGATGTCCTTGTAGGTGCCGATCGTCGTCGCCGCGGTCTGCGGATCGGAGGCGTATTCCCAATTAAACACGCAGTCGTCGGCGGTGAACGGCTGGCCGTCATGCCATTTGACGCCCTGCTTCAGCTTCCACACGACCCATTTCAGATCCTTGTCGACCGTGCCGGCTTCGACGCTCGGCACTTCGGAGGCGAGGATCGGTACGAGATTGCCGTCGGGGTCCCAGCCCGCCAGCGGCTCGTAGAAGACGCGCGAGCCGTCCTGGTCCTTGGTGCCGACCGCGAAATGCGGGTTGAGCAAGGTCGGGCTTTGCCACCACAACAGCTTGAGCGTGCCCCCGCCGCCGGCCTTGGTCGGAGCGTACTTGAAATCGGTCGCGGCCATCGCGACACCGCTATGGGCGAGCAACTGCGTGACGAACGGCGCGCTCAGACCGAGCGCCAGCATCTCGCGCAGAAAGGCGCGTCGCGACCGCTTGCCGGCTTTCACCTCATCGATCTTGCGACGCAATTGCCGTTCATTCGTCATCACGACGCTCCCCTGTGTCCACAATTGCCTATTTCCGCGGCAGCGGCTCCAAATCAGTACCCTCTTTTGACCCGGCGGGGGAGTCCACAGGTTATCGCAGGCAGCAGCGCCGGACGTTGCGCCGCCGAGACCAGCAATTTCGATGCCGCAACGGGCTTCGTCCGCTCTCCCGCAAGCAGCAGAGGAGTTCTAGCGAGTGACGTTACGGCGCGGCTTGTGCATGATCGCCCGGCTGGCGGGAGGAACGGTCATGGCGAAGACAAAGGCACGGGTCGCGACGTTGGCGCCGGGTTTCGACCTCGTCGTCAAAGGCGGACGGCTCATCGATCCGAAAAACGGCATCGACGCCGAGCGCGACATCGGCATCAAGAAGGGCCGCATCGCTGCGGTCGCCCCGCGCCTCGATGCAGGCAAGGCCAAGATAGTCGACGCCAGGGGTCTGATCGTCACACCGGGCCTTATCGACACGCATGCCCATGTCTATGAGCACGTCTCTGGCGATTTCGGCCTCAACCCCGACCTGGTCGGGGTCCGCACCGGGGTCACCGCCGTCGTCGACCAGGGCGGACCGAGTGCGCTGACCTTCGACGGGTTCCGTAAATTTATTGTCGAGAAGGCGAAGACCCGCGTCTACGCCTTCATCTCGGCCTATCTCGCCGGTGGGCTCCTGGGTCATCGCTACGTCGACCTTTATGGACCCAGCGGCATCAACGTGAAGGCCATCGTCACGGCGGCGCGCGACAACCCGGATCTCGTGCGCGGCATAAAGGCGCACGCCGAGCCGGGCGGCTACTCGCGCTGGGGCATGAAGTCGATGAAGCTCGCCAAGGAGGCATCGCGCGAGCTGCAACTGCCAGTCTACATCCATCTAGGAACACTTTGGCCCGAGGCCGAAGGGAAAAAGGTCAAGCCGGCAAAGATCATCGACAAGGTCGTGCCGCTGCTCGACCCGGGCGACATCCTGGCGCATCCGTTCACCCGGTTCCCGTCGGGCTTTGTCGCCAAGGACGGGAGGGTCCACCCGCTCATCAAGGAGGCGATCGCCAAGGGCGTGCGCATCGATGTCGGCCGCGGCGCGCATTTCAGCTTCAAGAACGCCGAGACCGTGCTTGGCGCAGGGATATTGCCGTTCACCCTCGGCGCCGACCTGCACGGCTACAATGTGCGGCTCAAGGATGGCGGACGCGCCTATCGCGGCATGTTCACCGGCGAAGGCGTCGATTCGATCATCGCCGAGGACCGTGCCTCGCCTTTCGAGCGGCCTTACAGTCTGCACCATGCGATGACCGAGCTGGTGGCCCTCGGGGTGCCGCTGATCGAGGTGGTGCGCATGGCGACCGAGAACGCCGCGATCATGCTGGGCCTCGAAGGCGAGATGGGCGCGCTGTCGGTCGGCATGCCGGCCGACATCTCGGCGATGCGGATCATCGACGGCAAGTGGACGCTGGTCGACAGCGACAGCGTTACGAAAAAGGCCACGCAGCTGGTCCACCCCGAATTCGCGCTCCGCGGCGGCAAGCTGCATCGCGCGGATTCGCCGCTGCTGCCGAGCATCGCCGCGATGGCCGCTTAAAACCTAAGTTCGCCTGCCGCGGGCTTGACCCGCTGGTCCACGTCTTTATTCGTAGGCATCCGAACAGGAAGACGTGGATGGCCGGGTCAGCCCGGCCGAGGGGGGCTAGTGGGAGCGCCGGCAAAACTGGACTCCCCGCCCTGCGCCGCCCATGTTTCGTCGATGAGCGAGGATGTCGAGCTCCTGATCGTTGGTGGCGGCCTCAACGGCATGCTGCTCGGCATTGCCTGCGCCGATGCCGGACTCGAGGTCGCGGTCGTCGACCGGCAAGACCCGGCGACGATGGTCGGCGACCAATTCGATGGGCGCACCTCTGCGATCGCCTACGGATCGAAGCTGGTGCTCGACGGGGTCGGGCTGTGGTCGCTGGTCGCCCCGGAGGCCGAGCCGATTCGTGAAATCCGCGTCGCCGACGACAATTCGCCGTTCTTCCTGCATTACGACCACAAGGAACTGGGTGGTGACGCACCGCTTGGCTACATCGTCGAGAACCGGCTGCTGCGCCGCGCACTGTTCGAGCGCGCCCGGGGGCTGCCGAGCTTCCGCCTGCTCGCGCCGCGCATCGTCGGCACGGTCACCGCCGACGACAGCGCTACGGTCGCGACACTCGGCGACGCGACGCGTATCCATGCGCGGCTGGTTGCCGCTGCCGACGGCAAGGATTCGCCGCTGCGCCAGGCCGCCGGTATCCGCACCGTCGAATGGCGCTACAAGCAGATCGGCATCGTCACCACCGTCGCGCATGAGCGGCCGCATGCCGGCATTGCGGTCGAGCACTTCCTGCCGGCGGGGCCATTCGCCATCCTGCCGATGACGGGAAACCGGTCGTCGATTGTGTGGACCGAGGATGCGGCGCTGGCGCCGCATCTCGTCAGGCTGCCCGACGCGCAATTCGCTGCGGAGCTGAGCGCCCGGTTTGGCGATTTTCTCGGGCGCCTCGAGCCGGTCGGGCCACGCTGGACCTATCCTCTGTCGCTGATGCAGGCCAACCGCTACACGGCGCGGCGGTTGGCGCTTATCGGCGAGGCGGCGCATGTGATCCACCCGATCGCCGGGCAGGGCCTCAATGTCGGCATCCGCGATTGCGCGGCGCTCGCCGAGGCGGTCATCGATGCGCGCCGGCTCGGGCTCGATATTGGCGATGACGCCGTACTCGAACGCTATCAGCGTTGGCGGCGGCTCGATGCGGTCTTGCTCGCCGGGGTTACCGACGGACTCAATCGCCTGTTCTCGAACCGCATCGCCCCCTTAAAGCTGGTGCGCGATGTCGGGCTTGCCGCGGTCAACAGGATGCCGCCGCTCAAACGCCTGTTGATGAGCCACGCGATGGGCACGCTCGGCGACCGCCCGCGCCTGGCTAGGGGAGAGCGCCTTTAGGCGTCCGCCGGCCGTATCATGTCGATATGCGGCACGCCGAAATCGTCGTAGGGCGAGGTCGAGCGGACGAATCCGAAGCTCGTGTAGAACGGTTCGAGATAGGTCTGCGCGCCGATCTCGATGCTGTGTCCGGGATAGAGCGAGGCGGCGAGCCTGAGCGCCTCCTCGACGATCAGCCGGGCATAGCCGTTGCCGCGCTCCGTCTCGGCGATTGCGACTCGGCCGAGCCGCACGTGCGGGTTGTCGTCGATATTCGGCGCGATAAGCCGCAGATAGCCGATCAGCGGGCCGTCGTGCCGCAAGATCAAATGCCGCGCCGCACTGTCGCGACCGTCGAGATCGGGGTAGGGCGAAGCCTGCTCGACGACAAAGATCGCCTGGCGAAACGCCAGGAGCTCGTATAGCTCGGCCGTCGAGAGATCGGCCCACGCACGCCATGCGAGGCTCGTGTTCTCAGCAATGTTCACGCCAGCGCCGCCGTTTGCACTTATACTCGGCTTCCCGATCCTGCCGCGAAAGGGCCGCTATGGAAACAATCGCCCTCAACGGCCGAACCTATCGGCGCCCAAGCCGGCCGACCGTGGTGATCTGCGCCGACGGCTGCGACCCCGCCTATCTTGACGCCGGAATTGCGGCGGGCGTGTTACCGATCCTCGCCGAGTTCCGCGAGACCGGGTTCTTCGGCTTCGCCGATGCGGCGATGCCGACCTTCACCAACCCCAACAATGTTTCGATCGTCACCGGCGTGCCGCCTTCGGTGCACGGCATCTCGGGCAATTTCGCGCTCGACCGCGAGACCGGCGCCGAAGTGATGATGACCGATCCGGCGATGCTGCGCACACCCACCCTCCTGGCGCTGATGTCGCAAGCCGGAGTCGCGACCGCCGCTATCACCGCCAAGGACAAGCTCAGGAAGATGCTCGGCCACGGGTGGCGCGGCGTCTGCTTCTCGTCGGAATTCGCCGATAAATGCACGGTGGAGGAGCACGGCATCACGCAAGCCGAGGCGCTGGTCGGACGCGCCAAACCCGACATGTATTCCGCCGATCTGTCGCTTTTCGTGCTCGACGCCGGGATCAGGCTCGTCGAGCAGCACCGCGCCGAGCTGCTCTATCTGTCGCTGTCGGATTATGTGCAGCACGGCCACGCGCCCGACGAAGCCGAAGCCCTCGAATTCCATCAGGCGCTCGATCGGCGGATCGCCCGGCTGATCGAACTGGGCTGCGTCGTCGGCGTGACCGCCGACCACGGCATGAACGATAAGGCGCTGCCCGACGGCGCGCCACATGTGATTTTCCTGGAAGACGAGCTGAACCGGCAATTCGGCGCCGGCGCGGTGCGGGTGATCTGCCCGATCACCGACCCGTTCGTGCGCCATCACGGCGCGCTCGGCTCGTTTGTGCGAATTTATGCGAGGAATGGCACTGCGCCGGCCGAGCTGGCGCGCGCGGTGCGCGGCCTCCCCGGCATCGATCAGGTGCTCGACCGCGCGGCTGCCGCCGCGGAATACGAGCTGCCCTACGACCGCGAGGCGGATCTCGTCGTCACCGGTGACCGCAACACCGTGCTGGGCGCCAGCGAAGCAGAACATGACCTTGCGGGCCTCGCCGGGCACCGCCTGCGCTCGCATGGCGGGCGCGGCGAGCAGCGCGTGCCGTTTCTCGTATCCGAGGCGCTCAATCCGGCCTACCACGAGAGGGCCAACGGGCGGCTCCGGAACTTCGACATCTATGACTTTGCGCTGAACGGAGTGGCGGCATGAAAGGCGATAAGCGCGTCGTCATCGTCATCTGCGACAGTCTGCGCAGCGACCTCATCACCCCGGCCGATGCGCCGTTTCTCGTCGAGCTGTCGCAGCGCGGGACGCGCTTTGCCGCGCATAGCAGCGTCTTTCCGTCGACCACGCGGGCCTCGAGCGCGTCGATTGCCACCGGGTGCCTCCCGGCCCGGCACGGGCTCTACGGCAACACCCAGGCGCTCGACGAGGGTGACGGGCTCGTTTGCCGCAACGTCGGCGCACCCGATTTCCGTGACCGCATGCGGCGGGCGACCGGCCGCACCCTGCGCGTGCCGACGCTCGCCGAGCGGCTGCGCTGGCATAACGAGGCGGTGATCATCTGCTCCAACGTGTCGCCGGGTGCGGCCTATTTCCAGGACCCGGACGGGCACGGCACCGTCTACCACGCGGCCGGCAGCTACGGGCCGGGGCTGCGGGAGATCGACGATCCCGCCAGCGCCAAGCTGAAGAAAGGCATCGCCGGCGACCGGGCGATGACGGAACGGTTCTGCGCCGATATCGTCGAGGGACGCGCGCCGGCGCTGGCGCTGATGTGGCTGTCGGAACCGGACTACACCGGCCACCACTCGCCGCTCGGTTCGCCGCACCACCGCGAGGCCATCCGCGCCGCGGATGCCTGCGCGCGTCAGGTATTCGAGACGGTGCGCCGGCTCGACCCGTCGGGCGACGACATCTTGTTCCTCACCGGCTCCGATCACGGCATGGAAACCGTGTCCGAAGCGATCGACCTCACCGGCCTGTTGATAGCCGCGGGTTTCAAGGACGCGCCGGAGTCGCACGATGTCGTCGTCGCGCCGCAAGGCACCTCCGCGACGATCTATTTTAGCGATGCGGCGCGGCGTTGCGTACCCGACGTCGCGGCGTTCCTCAAACGCGAGAATTGGGCCGGGCGGGTGGCCGCCGGCGCCGAGCTGACGGAGGTTGGGCTGCCGACAGGCACGGCGCTGCAGGTCGCCGTGGCAATGGCGGCGGACGACCGCGTGAACCCGCACGGCGTCGGGGGGTTTGCCCCGATCGTCGCCAACCCCGACGACAATGAAAGCAAGATCGGCTTCGGCCAGCATGGCGGGCTCGGGGTCAACGAGCAGAACCCATTCCTCATTGCCGAGGGCGGCGGGTTTATCGCCCGAAGGGAAATCCGGCCCACCTCGCTGATCGACATCGCGCCGACCGTGCTCAGGCACCTGCGCATGGACCACGACGACATGGACGGGCGGGCGCTGCCGCTCGCGGAATGAGCGAAGCGGTAAGCCGCAGTGGGCGCGGCCGCCAAACCGCCGTCAAAAAGCGGGCCGGGCGTCCGCGATCCAGCTTTATCGAAATCCTCCCGATCTTCCTGCGGCTAGGCCTCACCTCGTTCGGCGGCCCGGTCGCGCATCTCGGTTATTTTCGTGCCGAGTTTGTCGCGCGCCGCAAATGGCTCGAGGAACCGGCTTTCGCCGACATCGTCGCGCTGTGCCAGTTTCTCCCCGGCCCGGCGAGCAGCCAGACCGGCATCTCGATCGGTATCTTGCGCGGCGGGTTGCCGGGCGGGTTCGCCGCCTGGCTCGGTTTCACCATGCCCTCGGCGCTGGCGATGATCGCCTTCGGCTATGGCGTCGGCTGGGCCGGTGACCTGTCGCATGCGGCGTGGCTGCACGGGCTGAAGATCGTCGCTGTCGCGGTCGTCGCCAACGCGCTTTGGGGCATGGCGCGCAACCTTTCTCCCGACGCGCTACGGGCGACGATCGCGATCGCCGCCGCCGTCACTGTGCTGGCGGCGCCCTCCGCGACAAGCCAGGTCGGCGCGATTATCGGCGGAGGCCTGCTGGGCTGGTGGCTCATCCAGGGCGGCAATATCGGCAGCGGCGCGGCGCTGGCGGTCGGCATTCCGCGCAGCTGGTCGATCCCGGCGGCGATCCTGTTCTTCGCGCTGTTGTTCGGTCTCCCCTTCGCGCATGCGAGCGTCGCGAGCCAGGCGCTCGCCGAGTTCGATTCATTTTATCGCTCGGGCGCGCTGGTGTTCGGCGGCGGGCACGTCGTGCTGCCGCTGCTGCAGACCGAGGTGGTGCCGCCCGGCTGGGTCGACAACAATGTCTTCCTCGCCGGCTATGGCGCAGCGCAGGCGGTGCCGGGGCCGCTCTTCACCTTTTCGGCCTTTCTCGGCACGGTGATGGGGCCGGCGCCGCACGGCTGGCTTGGCGGGCTCATCTGTCTCGTCGCGATCTTCCTGCCGTCGTTCCTGCTGCTCATCGCGGCGTTGCCCTATTGGGACTCGCTGCGCCGCATACCTTCGGTGCAGTCGGCGCTGCGCGGGGTTAACGCGGCGGTTGTCGGCATTCTGCTCGCGGCGCTCTACCACCCGGTCTGGACCAGCGCGATCGACGGCCCGCGCGACTTCGCGATCGGCATCGTCGCGTTTCTTGCGCTCGCAGCATGGGCCGTTCCGCCCTGGCTCGTCGTCATCGCCGGCGCGCTCACGACCTGGACCCTCGCCGCCGCCTTCGGATAGGAGCTTTGCCCATGCGCGTCCTCTTTCTCGCCTTCGCCGCTCTGCCGCTGTTGGTCGTGCCCGCCGCGGCGCAGCAAAAGATGAACATGCCCGGGATGAACATGCCGGCAAAGTCGGCGCCCGGCGCGAGCATGCCCGGCATGGATATGGACGAAGTGTTCTCGAAAGCGCCGTTTCGCCCCGGCATGGGCGATTTGATGACCGCCTTTGTCCAGCCGCGACACATCAAGCTCGGCCTCGCCGGCACGGCGCAAAACTGGGACTACGCCGCTTATGAGTTGGGCGAATTGCGGGAGGCGTTCGACGACATAGGCAAGCAGGTGCTTAAGCACGGCAAGCTCGAAATCGCTCCCGCCATCGCCTCGACCGTCAAGCCGGCGATGGACGAGGTCGACAACGCGATCAAGGCCAAGGACGAAGCCTCCTTCACCAAGGCCTATGCCGGTCTCACCGACGCCTGCGACGCCTGCCACAAAAGCGCCGACCACCCGATGATCGTCATCAAGGTGCCTGATGTCAGCGGCACGGCCTTCCCCGACCAGGATTTCAGCCCGCCGAAATAGTTTATCCTGGTACTTTATCCAGGTGTTTCCTACCGCTCCGAGATCAGGCAGAAGCCTTGTGACTCGATGCCGAGCGGCGGGTTGAACTTGCTGCGGAAATTTTCCAGTGCGATGGCCGCGGTCAATTCCACGATCTGCGGTTCGGTGAACTTGGCGTTGAGGCGCGCGAACAATTCGTTGTCGACGCGCTGGCCCGTCGTGGTGATGCGCTCGGCGTAATCGAGCGCGAGCCGCTCCTCGTCGCTGAACCGCGAGCTTTCTCGCCACTTTGCCGCTTCCCGAACCTTCGCCTCGCCGGCATCCGCTTCCAACACACGGTAGGAATTGATGTCGACTCAGAACGGGCAGCCGTTGATCGAAGCGACCCGGAAACTGACCAGCGCCACCAGCGCCTTGGGCAACTGACCCGATTGCTCGATCGAGGCGCCGAGCAATTTCGCGGCGCGCAGGATCGACGGGCAATGCGCCATCACCTTGGTGGGGTTAAGCAGGCCGCCGAACAACGCCCGCTCCTTTTCGAAGACGTCTTTGAGGACCGGGTCATCGCCCGGATCCTCGATTTCTCTCACTCGCGGCATCGTCCCTCCACAGGCCATGAGCACATCGACGATTTTAGCATTCCGGCTGCCGCTGCTCCTTCCGGTATTCGAAAGTGCAGCAGACCAGTCGGCGTCGGTGTGGCGTAGCGCGGTCGGAGGTCGGCGACAACAATCCAATCGCCCCGGCGAAGGCCGGGGCCCATGGTTCAGCTTTTCGAGCGGCGGATAAATGGGTCCCGGCTTTCGCCGGGATGGTGTCATGTATCGGGTAGCGCAGCTTTGAGCTTGTAGAGCACCTCCAGCGCCTGGCGCGGCGTGAGCTCGTCGGGATGGATGTCGTCGAGCATCGCCTCGATGGCGGATTGCTTGGCCGCCGCGGGGGGAGGGCGATGCTGCACGGCGCGAAAGAGCGGCAGGTCGTCGGCGAGCCGCGCCAGCGCGCCGGCCTCGTCGCCGTTTTCCAGGATCTCGAGCACCTCTTCGGCGCGCGTGATCACGCCGGGGGGCAAACCGGCGAGCTTGGCGACATGAATGCCGTAGGAGCGGTCAGCGGTGCCGGGCGCGACCTCGTGCAGAAAGACGACATCGCCCTTCCACTCCTTGACCCGCATCGTGTGACAGACGAGCCGTGGCAACTTGGCGGCCAAAGTCGTCAGCTCATGGTAATGCGTCGCGAAGAGGGCACGGCACTGATTGACTTCGTGCAAATGTTCGAGGCACGCCCAGGCGATCGACAGGCCGTCAAAGGTCGCGGTGCCGCGGCCGATCTCGTCGAGGATCACCAAACTCTTCGGGCCGGCTTGGTTGAGGATCGCCGCGGTCTCGACCATCTCGACCATGAAGGTCGAGCGGCCGCGCGCCAGATCGTCGGCGGCGCCGACCCGGCTGAACAGCCGGTCGACGACACCGACACGTGCGGCCGCCGCCGGCACGTAGGATCCCATTTGCGCCAAAATCGCGATCAGCGCGTTCTGGCGCAGGAAGGTGCTCTTGCCGGCCATGTTCGGGCCGGTGACGAGCCAGATACGGTCTTCACCCAGCACGCAATCATTGGCGACAAACGCGCCCGAGCCGGCGAGCGCCGCTTCGACGGTCGGGTGCCGGCCGTCCTGGATCGCGAACTCGATATCGTCGGTCAGCTCCGGTCTGACCCAGCGGCTCTCGACCGCTCGCTCGGCGAGCGAAGCGGCGAGATCGAGGCTGGCGAGCGCCGCGGCGGCCTCGGCAATCTCCAGTCGGCGCGCCATGACATCGGCGACGAGGTCGTCGAACAGGCGCAGCTCCAACGCCAAGGCCCGGTCCGCGGCGCTCGATATCTTGCTTTCGAGCTCGGCCAGCTCGGTGGTCGTGAAACGCATCGCCCCCGCCATGGTCTGGCGGTGGATGTAATTGGTGCCGAGCTTGCCGGCATTGGCGCTCGACACCTCGATGTAGTAGCCGATGACGTTGTTGTGCCGGATGCGCAGGCTCGCGACCCCGGTCTCCTCGGCGTAGCGCGCTTGCAGCGCGGCGATGGTGCGGCGGCTCTGGTCGCGCAGCTCGCGGAGTTCGTCGAGCTCGGGTGAATAGGCGTCGGCGATAAACCCGCCATCGCGCGCGAAAAGCGGCAGCTCGGCGGCGAGCGCCCGGCGCAGCCGGTCGACCAGCCCGCCGTGCTCGCCGAGCCGCTGCTCGGCGGCATCGAGCTGCGGTGGCAGTGGCACCAGGCCCGGAGCGGTGAGCATCAGCCGCAACGACGCGGTCTCGCCGAGCGCGTTGCGCAGCGCGGCGAGATCGCGTGGACCCCCGCGGCCGAGGCTCAAGCGGGTCAGTGCCCGCTCGATATCGGGGCAATGCTTGAGCCGTTCGCGCAATTGGGCGCGGAC